>NZ_JAPTNK010000002.1:0-467109 GCF_026891775.1 Brevibacillus halotolerans | reverse complement strand
ATTATGAATCTGCAAAGCTTGCGCTTTTTACATATATAGAAGGTTGGTATAACCGAACCCGAATACATGGTAGTCTAGGCTACAAAACACCTCAAGAAGTAGAAGACTTGCAAAGAAAAGCATCCTAGTACTTAACTTAATTGTGTCCAAGATATTGACTCAAATCCACTACTTCAAGTTAAATCTCGGTTACAAGCGGAAACTTACATACTTCCTAAAGAAATGAAATTAGTAGAAATGTTTTATATTCCCGAGAAAAAAATCAAAAGGATTGCCACATAGAAACCAAGCAACTAAAAAACCGGTATTATGTTCCAAAGGATGTTTGGACCGAATTTCTTATTGAGGAAGAATGGGCTAAAAGAATTTCTAGAAAAATTATAGAAAGATTTTCTTTTGTAATCGGTAACGGTAACAAGATTAGACACATTCTCGTTGTGAAGGAAAATGAGATTCCGCTTGAGGCTGATGATATGATAAATTTATTAAGTAGCTGGCCTAAACGGAATCGTATTGAGTTATTACAACGAAAAGATAACAATGGGGATTTCAAAATAATTTCAAAACCAGCCTCTATTTATAATTTGTCCGATCAACTAATAATGAAATCCCCTATTACAAATAACGTTCTAACTTACTTGAATATAGACCAGGTAAAATGGATATCTCAAACCGATCTTTTCAAAAACTGTTTTGTAGTTGATTATCATGATGCTGCTAGCCAGATGGACAGTACATCTAAGTTTAATTTCTACTTAGAACTATTACTTCAAGACGATCAGTACAACGATGAATCTATCAATTCATCCAATGTAAGAGAAGATATTCAGTTGCTGACAACTACAAGAAGCTTAGAAGAATGCCTGTTTACTTTATCTAGTGTTAAAACTAAGGTAGAACAAGCTCTTTCCATAAATGAATTACTCCAAGCTTATAATAACTACTTAACTTTGTCAGAATTCCACCGTAGTGACTCCATGCAAAACTTATCATTTTCCAAAGAGGTTATTAATACTTTGTATGATAGCTTCTCCCCTGCTCATAAATTAAATCACTCACTTAATATAGGGATACCAGAAGATGACTTCATGAAATTTGACCCAATCGTATTTGAATATATATGTTCGTATATTAAATCAAAATTATCCCTTCTAACAACTAAAGAGATAAAAGTGGTAATTACTAAATAATGTAACATTGAAAAAATTTAAGGGAGATACTATTTAGACGTAGTATCTCCCTTAGAAAGTTGATAAGTTGTGTAATAAGTATTCAAATTCCTTGCATTATCAGAAGGTATATTCTACTATGTTGTTACTTAAATTTAAAGGAGTTGTTTCTTTATGGGGCAAAGGGTCTCAGGTTACCTATCCCTGTATAAAGCGTAATTATTGCCTCTTCTACAATCGAATCACAATCGTTATTGTCGAAGAGCTAAAAAATCCCGATCAATGGCATAATATTACCCTAATTTTTGATAGATAGCGGTTCCATTTTTTTACCGATTTCTCTCCAATCGTCATAATTCCAGTATAATACGATGGAAAATAGATGACACGATTACCTAAAACAGCCTTTCCTGAAATGATTCCAGTATCACTTTGAAATATCTATTTTTGTTCACCATTGGGCAAGAAAGCTACGCATGCAATTCTGGTTTCTTCTGGTTGTGTTACGTATACACCGATCCAATAAACCATGCTATCTGCTCCGATTAAAAGGCCTTCCCTAAAATGTATTTTCCTTCTATCGTTTTCACCCACTAGAGTGTTCCATCTGAACTAATGGCAAAGAGTTTTTCATAGCTTGCTACATACAGCGTGTCATCAGCCCCTAATGCAGGATTAAATATTGTAAATTGTCCTCAGGCGTGCTCTTTTAGAGAAATTCTCCATTTCTCCTGTCCTGTTGGATAGACAGCCATAATTTCAGATGAATTGGAACTTCCTAGATAGATCGTTCCATCTGAATCAAGCTTCGGTTCCGTCTTTCTCACTCCAGAGGTATGATTATATTCTTTGCTAGCTGTATAATTTCGGGTTGACGGCATATAGCTTGTTTTTGATGTGCGAAAATAAATCACGCCCCCTTTACCGATTACAGGTGAACTTGAGAAATCTCCTTTGATTTTAAATACCCATTTCTTCGTTTAAAATATGTGAAGTTAAAGGATTAATTTACGCTGTTACCGGAAGTGGAACCTTTGTCGCTCCTAATGTGGGAAATGCTATTTTTAAAGCAGATAGTGAAGAGAAAAAGAATGTAATAGAGATGGGGATTATAGAACCACTTGATTGCTCAAATGCATTCGTAGCAGAAACAATTAAAAGCATCGTCACTAAAAATTATTTGGAAAAATTATTAGATTACAGACATCCGTTAGGCATGCCTTATCATAGAATGGCAGCCAAAAAGTGGATGGAGCGCTTTAACATGGATGTATCTGTTGAAAATATTGCGATAACTTCTGGAGGACAAAATTCCCTTACGCTGATTTTAATGTCCTTGTTTAATCCCGGGGATAAAATTGCGGTAGATACGTATACCTATCCTAATTTTATAGAATTGGCAAATATGCTTAATATTCATTTAGTTCCAGTAGAAGGAGATATCTTTGGGATGATACCAGAACGGTTAGATACCGTATGCAGAACAAATCATTTGCAGGGAATCTATTTAATTCCTTCCTGTAATAATCCGACTGCTGTCACTATGGATATGAATCGAAGAAGGGATATAGCAAAGGTCATAAAGAAACACAACCTTATACTAATGGAAGATGACATATTTTCTTTCCTTGCTCCACAAGGTTACCTACCTATTTCACACTTTGTACCGGAACGCTTTGTTTATAGTTTAAGTATCTCTAAATCACTAAGCTCAGGCATACGAGTTGGATTTTTAGCCTACGCCAATCAGTTTGCTGAAAAAATCACTCACGGAATTTTCAATATCAATATAAAGACCTCCGCATTAAATGCAGAAGTTATAACAGAGTTGATCAATACTGGTTGTGCAGAGAAGATTATTACTCAAAAGAGGGAAATTGCCAAAGAACGTAATCTTCTCTATCAACAATATTTTCAAAAAAATTCTAACGAAAACCCTTTGAGTTTCTTTCGTTGGCTTCCGTTGCGCCAAAGGTATCAACTGAAACAGTTTGAACAGAACGCTTTGGCACATGGTATTCATGTGTATCATTCCCATCGTTTTTTGGTCAAAAAAGATGAATCTGATCAGTTTATTCGTATCTCGTTGACATCTGCCAAGGATGCTGATGAATTGGAGAAAGGACTTTGCATACTTAAGAATTTCTTACTAAATACCGATGAAGAAACAGGACAAATTACCAAGTAGAATTTGAGAAAATTCTTTGGAGTGGTTGGCAGAAAATCGTATGTTCAGAATATCCGTGACATACGATTTTTTTGCGAAAATAAAGATTTGTTATGTCGAATGTTGCTTATAGAGCTGAGAGCATGTACCTTTATTGAAGAAAAAAAGGTGGTTGCTATGAAGTTTGGAATGCGTAAATCAAGTTTCAAAAAGCGTGTAGTAGCTAGGACAAAGCCTAATAAGAGAGTTAGTACTTCGAGTTGGGCTGAAAATTCCGAGAGGCTGGGGATGGCTCAGAAATCCTAAGAAGTATGCTTATAATAAGTTTATAACAGGACTACTTTTGATATATTTAAGGTGATTGGTAAGTTGTTTAAATAACTAAAACCCTCTAGGCTTCCTAGGGGGTTTTTCTGTGTATAAATGATTTAATGTTCCGTTACGCCTAAGAAAGAGATTATATTTCTTTCCTATCATAATTAAAAAAAGAAAATATTTTTTTAAAAATATACAAAATACACCATAATTAATTACATATTTTTCAATTTATGTTTTGTTTTATGAAATTCAATCTCTTATAATGCAAATGTGTCGGCCGACATAGCTACTATTCTTACAACATTTTTTATTCGTTATTCTTACATACAATCATGAAGGAGGTAAGCACTTTTCTCTTTCTATACAGATAGAGTAAAAGTGTTAAACAAATGAACCTAAAGAAAATAGGACTATTCGCTATTGCTATGATTATGACCTTATTTAGTTTTCAGACGCATTCCTTTGCAGCAGAAGAAATGGAATGGGTTAAAAAAGCACCAATGCCGACGGCTAGATACAGCTATGGTGAAGGAATAGTCCATGAAGATAAGATCTATATATACGGAGGAACCACAGGGTTTGATTCCATGGCTAATCTTGAGATGTACGATCCTGAAAAAGATAAATGGTATAAATTACTTAACTCCTCTGTAGGTAGGTATTTCACATCGTTTGTAGAAAACCAAGGAAAATTTTATGCTATAGGTGGTTATGTTGCTAATACTGCCTCAGAAACGAACATTGTTGAAGAGTATGATCCAATCTCTAATAGTTGGAGCCGGAAACAATCCATGCCTCAAGCTATTAGAAATGCTAAAGCTATTTCTTTTGAAAACAACATTTATGTATTTGGGGGAATCTCAGAAAAATTAGGAACAACTAAATTAGTACAAGTATTTAATCCTGAAACAAATACATGGATTTCTAAAAATCCATTACCTTTCGAAGGTAACTCACTCTCTTTTGGAGTTTTAAACAACTCTATTTATGCAATCGAATTTGTTCCTGATAAGGGTCTTAAAATATATACATATGACCATTTAAAAGATACTTGGACACTAGATGATGACATCCCTTCAGATTTTGTTCCCGTATATCCAGAGATAAATTATGATGGAAAACTCTTCTTTATATCTAGTAGTAGTACTCAAATAAAATATTATAATTTAAATTCTAAAAAATTAATAACACACCCTGCTTCTTTTACTCCTTTAAATAGATTTGGTTATTATTCGGGAATAGTAAAGGGTAAGCTGTATGTTGTTGGAGGTACCACAAAAGACGGATCAGCTAGTTCTACTTCAGATGTCCAAGAATTAGATCTTTCAGACTTAGTTAATCCGGATCCCAATCCAGATCCAGAACCTAATCCTAACCCTAATCCAACCGGAAACGCACTCTTAGTTATTTACATGGATAGTGGTTTAATCAAAGAATATGAAATGACAAATGAAGAAATAAGAAACTTTACCGAATGGTATGAAGGTAGAGCCAAAGGAAACGGTAAAGAAGCATACATCGTTAATAAGAAATACAACATCGGACCTTTTACTTCTAGAAAAGACTTTATTAGCTACAGTCATATTGAGAGCTTTGAGGTTCAAGAATACAGTAGATAATAAGATACCCCCTCTTACACTATGTGTGGAGGGGGTTCTCATGTTTTTTAAGGTGATCAGTAAGTTTTTTAAATAACTAATGTTTGGTTGCAAAATTTCATGAAAATAAGCAAAATGGTTGCAGAGATGATTGTCAAGAAAAAGAATGAAAAACCTCCCGATTAAAGAGGGTTATAGTTATTTATTCCTGTCCACTTGTAACCCTTGCCCGATCGGCAAGCTCACCAAGGGATTGACCATAGAAACGGATATTCATGAAATTTAATGCGCGGAGCCTATATCGAATATAAATACGGGCGAATTGTCGGTATCTACTTGCCTAAATCCTATTTCTCTACAAGGAGGGGGGCATCCATCTTGCCAGCACATATAGAACGACACTTACGGTACGGTAGTTCGCAAATCACCATTCCATACATTTCCAAAGGCGTCCTCTGCGTAGAAGAAGAACCTTAGCCCCCGGGTATCACCCTCCTTGATCGCCCTTCGCCTGCCAGGCTCAAAAGTCCACCATCCAAACTTATTCCAACCATTACAGTTAGGATCAAAAAGGCTGAAGCAAGCAAATACAGTTCTTGAGGTATTGTTGCCAAAAACAATAGACATCGTCTTCGCTCCTTTCCTTTGTTAAACTAATTCACGATATATTATTATGAAAAATTTTAACAATGGGTGTCTTACATCAAGTAAAGATAAAGTTATTTCCCCATGACGAAAAAATGATTTTAGCTAAAAGTAACATTTTTTCTTAGCGGAACCTTTTAAGAGTTATATGTTTTGAGGTGCTTGTCCACTTGCAATCCTTAGTTCATCTGCCAATTGCCCGATGTTTAAACCCTCATTTAAAAATCTAACATTTCAAAATTTACACTGTTAGTAAGATTAAGAACCATTAAACAAAACCCATTTTATGGTATAATAATTAATATTAATGTAAGGGGGTTATGATCTAAATGCGATCATACTTGTCTGGAGCAGGATTATCTCTGTTCTTTGCTAATTTAATTTTCTTTATATTTTCTTTAAGTCATACAATTGATTTTTCTGATTTAAGAAAATCAGGTTTTGATGCTGTTATTTTATTTATTTCATTATTTAATTATCTTTGTTGCATCTTTGGCTGGTTGTTACTTACTATTTTACGAAAAAGTAGAATTAAAAGCTGGCTCATTTGTACATTTTTCTTCATTGTATTAGGTAGTATTTTCGGAGCTGTACTCTATACGCTTTATCCTAAGGCAATCATTTTACCTTTCATTACTATATTCGGTTCAATTATGTTTTTCGTAGCGCAATTTAAAAACACTAAATTAATTTCGACTTTATTAAGTTTTAGTGGTCCGATTTTCACAATCTTATTGCTTATCATTGTATAGAGTTAAGAATCAAAAGGCTCCCTTTCTATTGAAAAGGAGCCTTTTTGATTTTTATGTTTTTAGATAATTCTCTTTTTTTACTTGCCAATGCGAACTGCAAATGGACGACGACTTACACCCTTATCCATTGGAGGAAAGAGAGCCCTAGCTGTTTCATTTTTATGACCATACGTATAAATAACGTTTTTATTTCTTCCCAATGAACTTGAAGTATTGATATATACTTCATAATTTGGGAACCCGTCATGCAATCCTTCAATAAATCCAGTACCATCTGATTTAAAAGTTACTTTAAACTCGTAATCAATCGCCGGAGCTCCTTTAACCAAAGGATTTTTACTTGAGCAAACAACTTTAAATTTTACTTGATTTGAACCACCCCATTGTACATCAAGTAATTTAAGGTCACTCGTAGGTGCAGTTCCTGTTTCTCCTGTTGTCAAATTATGAGTTTCGCCAATATAAGGCTTATCTTCAATAGTCTTATTATCAAAATTAATTACAATTTTTTGTTTGGTACGATAACTTCCATAAAAATCAAAACCTCGATTATCACCTTTATACCAGTGACCCCAGACAGGTTCTTCTATTTTAGCTTCTGGAATAAATGTTTTAAAAGTAATTATAAAATTTCCCAAAAAAACACCTCAATTCTTATATTTGAACGGAAGGGTAAGATCAAGTGTTTCCCTTCAAAACATTCGATCTTTTACGTTTCATATAAGGTAAGGTATAAAAAAACAAAAATAGTCAACCTAATCTTTTTTTTCATTAGAATTAATATATCTAAATAAATCGGGGATGTTTTTCATATCATATCTGTATACTGCTTCTATTATATTTTTTGTGATTTCTTGTCTTACATCTTCTTTTAAATGATTAGGTGCTTTTGCAATCTCTTTCCGAATTTTCGGCTCAAATTTTTCACAAATTTTAATCATTGCTTCTGTATCATGTTGCTTTGCTTTTTTAATCAATTCAATTAAAGTCATGACATCTACCTTTCCACAAGTAACTTTTTCAACTTATTTAGTGCCCTAATCTTCGTCTTTGAAACTGATTGCTTAGTTGTATTTGTCTTCTTTGAAATAAAACTAACATCGTACCCATCAATGACTAAATACTTTAATATCAATTTTTCTTTATCAGTTAATGCGGTTAACGCTAAGTACAAACTTTCGTTTCCAATTACCTCTAAAAGGTCATTGTTTTCTGTAAAGTAATCATCCTCATTAGAAATTGTTTCTTTTGCATCATTCTCAAAAATTATGGGGACTAGTTTTTCTTCTGCCTCACGATTTTTCTTAGAATAATTGATCGAAGAAAACTCTATTAAAGAAGCAAAATATTTTACCAACCTTATTTCACCAAAATATTCTATGAAACTTTCATTTAGTTTTTCACTTGCTCCAGTGTCTAAAGGGTTTGAAATCACTTTGTCATAAAGACTCTTATTCTCTTCTCTGCTCAAGAAGTTAGCGATTATTTTATTTTTCACAGATTTTTTGTTAATTGTATCTATCATTATTTGACCACCAATCTACATTTGATACGAATGTACGTTCTGTTTTATAGCAAAAAATAAATTGTGCCAGCACGTAACTGGCACACTCTAAACCGTTATTATTCATTCTTTCTTCCTTGCCCACTTGCAACCCTCAACTCATCTGCCAATTGCCCGATCCTTACAGCCTTATCCTTAATTCCCATTTGATTGTAAAAAGCCCATTGCCCTTGTAAATGGCTAATAATTTCATTTGCTACCTCTGGTTTCATCGTTATTTCCTCCTTGTCATATTTAGCTAACCCATACTTTTCAATCAATCCAATTAACTTACCTGGATAACCAGGATCTGTGGCATAACCGCCTTTATGGATTGCGTAGCAAGCCGTCTTATAATCAGCACCTAGTACGCCATGATAGCGTGTAGGCTTGTCTCTTGTGCCGTTAAGAATTAGCTTCGAATGGTCTGCAATAGACTCTCCCCAATTGTTGTAAGCTCTGAAATTAGCTGTAATGGTTGTCCATTGACCGTTATAATTCTCCTTTGTAGGCATGGCGCAAACACCTGCTGGACCTGTTCCTTTGATGCCAAAGAGGTTGTTTCCTCGTTTAGTTAGCCCGCTCTCTCCCCAAGCTGATTCCAGGATTGCCTGAGCAATTGTAAGAGATGCAGGTATCTTCGTTTTCTTCATGTCAGCTACAGCACTAGGTGCTATCTTATCTATAAAATCCTGTGGTTTCATTGCTCCACATCTCCCTTCTGAAACGAATTTTTAACTCCTGAATGAATCCCAATGGCAGCCGTTGCCTCAATAAAAGCTATCTTGCCAGCTTCGAGTAAATCTCCCCTTGAACAATAAAGCGTTTATTGCATTATAGGCTATTGCCATCTCAACAATAGCTAAAAGAATGTAATCATTTTGGGGACGCGTGTCTGAGCCTGTTTTACTAGTTGGGCCTCGCTCTCTCTTCCTTCCTTTTTTGTAGAGAATAACAGCCAAACAAACAGAGCAGTGAACGGCCCCTGTTGAAGGAATGCGTTCATTAACTCTCTTCCATGCTTTTCCCTCTCCTTATCACCCCCTAGGGGCAAAAATGAAAAGGGAGCCTATCAGCTCCCCATGAATGAAAAAACCCCTCTCTGATCGAGAAGGCGTTACTTGGCTAAATCCTCATATCCCAGTACAGTTAGTTGTCGTTTCACTTCAGGTCTTTATCTATTAGTTGTTTAGGCACCTGCTCCAGAGTTTTCTCTCCAGATATTACTTAATAAACAGTTGCACATTTATTATCAACCCAAACAGTTTGATCAAAATATGCGCGTAAACCTGCATTTTACACCAAAATAAAAGAATCCATTTTGAAAAAAGATTGATCAAAATGGATTCCTGACTTATAAATGATGGCTCGATTTTTATAAAAAAGCTTGATTGATAACTGACGGTGTTTATTGTTCACTCAACATCCAAACGACTTTTGATGTTTGTTTCTTCTATAATTTTATGATTTACTTTTTTTCCATGACTGCAAAGTAATTTTTTTCATTATCAGCAAAGTTAAACACTCTACCAGAAGGCATACTTACAATTTCCCCGACTGTAATTTTTTTATCTGAAAAGTCTTTATATAACTTATCGAGATCTTCCGAGAAAAACATCAGCGAAGGTGTATTAAGATTTAATTCAGGCTGCATTTTAGCAATTAGTTCCTTATTGTGGAGAATGATACTCGTTCCTGCCTCATTTGTTGGAGCAATTTCAATCCATCTTAACCCTTGACCATTATCTTCTTCAGAAACTACGCTAAACCCTACTTTTTCTGTCCAAAATTGCAATGCCTCATCTTGGTTATTTACATATAACATAATTTGACCGACTTTATTAATCATTTTCTTCTCTTCCTTTCTATTAGTTCAGTTAATATTGATTTTTTACTTTTGAGCATTTCATTATACTTTGGCATCAAAATCATAACATTTAACTCCATCTTTATTTTAAATCAATTTTTTTAAAAGCCACAGCATTATCTGCTGATTGTAATTGTAAAAACAGATCTGTTACGGCAATACTTATCTCAAAAGAGTATTGATAAAACCTTGAGGCTCGTAGTAATCTCATTTTAGGATAGATGCTAAAATGGCGCCTCCTGGTTTGTCCCTACTACCTACAGGTAATAATGGAGTAGCTGTTGGAGCTTTATATGTTTTAAGGTATTGTCTATCACTAAACTAGCGTTGTTGTATTGATCCCAGACTCGTACTGTATCGTAAAACTCCGTATCAGCTTGTAAGTATGCTGTCACTTTATGCGTACTACTACCACTCTCTATCATGCTGAGCCTGCCTTAACTTCAAAATCGTTCCACCCAGCTTGAAGATATCCCTTGTCAACCCCATTGCAAGTTCTCCTTTGTCAAAAACCAGATCGCCCCCTTGCAAAAGAAAAGACCAATATTTTCTTGGGCATCCATCTTAATAACTGCGTTTCCAAGTGACCATTCCAGGACAGGGTTCTTGTCATTAGAACCTTCTTTTCTAAGACCATTTCTCTAAAATTCTTAGTCGGCTCTGATAGAGTACGCCCCCTTGCCTAATTTCAATCATGGTATAGCCTTCTGCTTCCATATCAGCAGCGAATTGAGTTGCATTGTATGGATCGTAACAAATTTCTTTGATTTTCTATTCCTTTTCGCGCTCCATGTGCTGAATATACGCCTTAATATAGGACAAATAAAGAAGCAATCCATCAAGAATTGCTTCTTTATTTTCTAACCCTATTTTCAAACTTTTATTTAGTTGAAAGTTCACTCTCTGTTACCCATTTATGATTTTTCATTGGTTCTCCACCAGTTGTCGGAGTGTAATCAACCATATACGCTGTAGTATGTTCAACTGAATCAAATTTAGCAGTTGCTCCTTTTATACCTGGCATGTGGTCTGCGTCTAAAGTAACTTATTTACTTCAGAGCAAAACTCGCTTCGAGAATCTCTTTGAGTATGGAGCCATTTTTAGTAACTTGTTCTCCGCTAAGCATCCTCGGATGATCTCCATAGCCACGATAGTTTATAAATCGTTCAGATGCCCGTGCCCACACTTCCTCATTCCATTTTTCAGCCTCATAGGCTGTTACGTTTCCTTGCTCGCATTCTGCTTGGATGAGATGAATAGCGGCCTTTATATTACCTTTATTTACTAATTGATTATGGAACATCAGATAACTGAACATGTTTTGAAAAAAACTTTGTTTGATAAAATCGTTAGTTATGAACTGCTCTAGATCCTCTTTTTTCATATTAAACAGCTCGTTATTTTCTGCTATTTTTTTAAAATAGGCTCCAATTTCTTTTCTTGCTTCAGTAGCCGTTTGTTCAATTGCTTTATCCTTCCAATAGGAGTCAAATAAAATAATGCTGGACACCTGTCTTCCTTGGTTTTCCAATACTTTAGCTACTTCAAAAGCTAAGTTACCGCCAGAGGAATACCCCATCAAAGTATACGGCCCCTCAGAATCAATCTGAGTAATTGCATTGACGTACTGCTCAATGCGATTGTCTTCTTCTATGAAGTCAAAGCTATATAAAGAAATGTCGTGGACTTCTTCAGCAAGCTTTTGATAGAAGGTACTGTGGGCTGCAATCGGTGTAAAGCTAAATACAGGTCGATTTGTTTCTTTATTTAGTAGAATCGGGTAACCCGCGTTTTGCTCGTACTGCTTATGCAAAATAAACTCTGCCATTTTTTCAATCGTTGGATGCTGGAATACGAGATGCAACGGCAACTCTTCCTGCATGTACTCATACACCTTTGATATGAGAAGCATCGCTTTTAAGGAATGTCCCCCGATTTCAAAAAAATGATCGGTGATTCCAATTTTCTCTACCTCTAACACTTCTTGCCAAATGGCAGCCAATTGTTCCTCTACCATGTTTCTAGGAGCAATATATTCTTTTGCTGCAACGCCGACGTTCTGAGGCTTTGGCAATGCTCTCTTATCTACTTTTCCGTTAGCAGTAGTAGGTAGTTCTAAAAGCTGTACGAAGTAAGTAGGAACCATGTAGGCTGGGAGTTCCTTGGAAACAAATTTTCTCAGATCAGCCAGTACAACTTCCTTTTCAGCTACAAAGTAAGCACATAAATATTGCTGTGCATGTTGATCCTGTTGAGCAGTAACCACTACCTCCCCAACACCATGATACTGAAGAATGGTAGATTCGATCTCTCCTATCTCAATTCGGAAACCTCGTACTTTGACTTGTTCATCTACCCGACCAACATATTCTATCGTGCCATCTGGACGCCACTTGGCCAAATCACCCGTTTTATACATGCGCTCCCCAGGTACAAATGGATTAGCAACGAACTTCTCTTCTGTTAATTCTGGTCGATTTAAATAACCTCTAGCCAGTCCACGACCTGCTATGCATAACTCCCCTACTACTCCTATAGGCTGTAAATGATGCTCATTATTAACAATATAGACAGTTACATTGGCTAGCGGTCGACCAATTGTAATCGCTTGATCTACTCCAATTGCTCTTTGGATCGTCGTAACTACACTATTCTCCGTAGGTCCATACTCATTGTTAATCTCAATAGCAGGATTTTTTTGTTTAATCTTGTGGACAATTTGTGGTGATAATTTTTCTCCTCCAAGAGTGACACAACGTAATTGGTGTAAATCCTCTGCTGTAGCGCTATCCACAATTGCATTAAACAGACTTGGAACACCATAGTAATGAGTGATTGATTCAGAGGCGATCAATTTTCGTAGTGCAAATGGATCTTTTGCCTCTTCTTCCCTTGGCAAGATCGAAGTGGCTCCTCCAAGCATAGGAGCAAACAAACTAGCTACAAATCCATCAAAAGCAAATGAGAAAATCTGCAGAGCTTTATCCTTTGGATTAAATGCATACTCGTCTCTTCTCCATTGCAGGCAGTTCACGATGGAATGATGTTCAATCATGACACCTTTTGGTTTACCAGTTGTACCTGAAGTATAGATTACATATGCCAAGTCAGTTGGTTGGTTCACAACTGTGAGATTGGTTCCATCAACTACATAATTTTGCTCCTCATCTAAATCTAGCCTCACCATATTAACTGCTAATCCATTGAGCAAATGCGACTGGGTCAGTAAAAGAACAGCACCGCTATCTTCTAAGACATATTCAATACGTTCAGTAGGATAAGCTGGATCAATAGGAACATAGGCTGCTCCAGCTTTCAAGATACCCATGATACCAACAATCATTTCTACGGAACGATCTACCATAATAGCTACTAGTTGATTGGGAACGATTCCTTTATTACGTAACGTACGAGCTAATTGGTTGGCTCTTTCATTTAGCTCTTGATAAGTCAACTCCTTCTTGTTCCAGATAAGTGCTACCTGATCTGGTGTTTTTCTTACCTGTTCTTCAAAAAGCTGATGAATCGTTGTATCCTGCTGATAGTTTCTTTCTGTGTTATTAAACTCTTGTAAAAGCTGATTTTTTTCTGCATTCGTCAGTATTTCGATAGTAGCTAGCTTCACTTCAGGATTATCTACGATCGCTTTTATAATCTGAAGGAAATTTGTCGTCAAGCGTTCTATTGTTTCCTGACGGTACAATTTGGTGCAGTATTCCACACCAATCATGATTTGATCTCTTTCTTCTGTGGCGATAAAGGTGATATCGAATTTAGAGTGTTTCCATTTATTTTCCCTTTCATAGGCAATAAACCGTAGCTCATCTAATTCAATAGAATCTTCTCCTCTGTTTTGGAGAGTAAACATGGTATCAAACATTGGATTTCTGCTTACATCGCTTTGTAGCTCCAGTTTCTCCACTAGCTCTTCAAATGGATAATCCTGATTCTCATAAGCTTGTAATGCATTTCGTTTTACTTCTATTAAAAACTCTCTAAATGATTTTGATCTAGCTGGTTTATTTCGCATGGCCAATGTATTGACAAACATCCCAACAGTGCTCTGTAAATCAACATGCGATCGACCTGTAACCGGTGTACCCACAATCAGATCTTCTTGACCAGAATATTTGGAAAGAAGTACATTATATGCGGCTAACAAGACCATATAAAGTGTGGTTCCTGTGTCTGTAGCTATCTTGTACAAGCCTTCCATAAGCTCTTTGCCAGTTCCTCTTGTGATTACATCTCCGTCAAAGCTTTGTGTATTTGGTCTCGGAAAATCTGTCGGTAGATTTAACACAGGAATTTTATCTGCAAATGTTTGAACCCAGTGTTCTTCCTGTTTTTTATACAAATCCGTCTGAGACTGTTCATGTTGCCATTCAGAAAAATCCTTATATTGAATCGTAAGCTCCGGTAACGTATTCCCTTGATACAATTCCACCAATTCGCTGATGATGATCCCAGATGATACTCCATCAGAAATAATGTGATGCGTATCTACTAGTAACAAATAACGATCCAATCGGGTTTGAACAAGCTTGACGCGAAGCAATGGTGCCATATTTAACTGGAATGGTTTGATAAACTCATCAATGATTTCTTCCAGCTCTTCTTCAACAGTTACCTGATAATCGACTTCAAAATCAACTACTGAATGGATTTTCTGTACGGGAGAACCATTTACTAACTCAAAGGATGTACGCAAGCTCTCATGACGGTTGATTAAACCTTTAAAAGCGGTTTCTAGTTTTACCAGATCAAGTTTTCCTTCCAGTAGCATGATAGAAGGCATGTTATAGCTGATATCTATCCCATCAAACTGGTTAAGAATAAACATTCTTCGTTGTGCTGCTGAAACCGGATAGTAATCTTGCTTTGTAGCAGGTCGGATAGAAATGATCTGCTTCATGCGCTCGCTCTCCAAGTAGTGGGCTATTTCTTCGATCGTTGGTTTTTCAAATAGGACACGTAAAGGAATATCCATTTGATACTCTTTATGCATTTGAGATAGAACCATCATAGCACGTAAGGAATGTCCACCTAATGCAAAGAAATCGTCCTTACATCCGACTCGATCAATACCTAAAACTTGTTGCCAGACAGTAGCAAGTTGTACTTCCAATTGTGTTCGAGGAGCCACATATTCTGTGTTAAGCAAAAAATTATCTGGATCTGGTAACGATCGCTTGTCAATTTTTCCATTTGCAGTTAATGGCATCGCTTCAAGTGAAATAAACGTAGTAGGAATCATCGCGATCGGTAGCTGAGTTGTTAAATGGGCACGTATTTCCGATATGCTTACCTCTCTATCTGTGACCATATATGCGCAGAGGAATTTTTCCTTCGCTTGATCTTGCTTCGCTACAACGACTACTTCTCTTAGACCATCAAGCTTACGCATTTGTGACTCAATCTCACCAAGTTCGATCCTAACTCCACGGATTTTTACTTGATCATCAATTCGGCCCAAATATTCAATATTTCCATCTGGTAGCCACCTTGCTAAGTCCCCTGTTCTATACATTCGTTCTCCCGCGACAAACGGATTTTTCACAAATTTCTCTTCCGTAAGCTCCGGTCGATTCAAGTACCCTCTTGCTAGACCAACACCAGCAATGCATAACTCACCTGCTATCCCAATTGGTTGAAGGTTCTCAGAATTAGCCTGGACGATGTAAAGTTGGGTATTATATATAGGTTTACCAATCGGAATTGTAGCTAGTTCCTCATCTGTATCACAATCAAAATACGTAACATCGACAGTAGCTTCCGTTGGTCCGTATAAATTGATTAATCTAGCTTGACATACTGAAGAAATTGCTCGGCGGAATCTATCTACATGCTGTGGCGGCAATGCTTCCCCACTCGCAAAAACCTGACGTAAAGACTGTAGTTTTTCCTCTACCAACTTACTTGGCTGTTGTTCAACATAATCCAGAAAAGCGTGCAGCATCGCAGGAACAAAATGCATTGTTGTAATGCGATGTTCGGCTATTGTCTCTAAGATTTGCTCAGGGTTCTTTTCTCCTCCTACAGATAATAGGCACATTTTGGAGCCCACCATCGACCACCAGAATAGCTCCCATACTGATACGTCAAACGTAATCGCTGTTTTTTGCATAATGGTGTCAGCGGATGAAATAGGGTATTTTGCATGCATCCACATCAGTCGATTTATAACTGAATGATGTTCTATCATAACTCCTTTAGGCTTGCCTGTAGAACCTGATGTATAAATAACATAGGCTAAGTGATTCGGACCATTTATCGCTTCCAAATTCGAACCATCTTGGTGATAGCTTTGAGCGTCATTTATATCTACTATCTTCCCAGCAAAAGTCACTCGCTCCAACAAATGGTTCTGACCCAAGAGTAGTTTTGCTTTTGAATCTTCTAGCATGTAGCGGATTCTTTCCTCTGGAAATTCCGGGTCGATCGGCATATAGGCACCGCCAGCTTTTAAAATCCCAAAAATTCCAATCATCATCTCTAATGAACGTTCTGCCATGATTCCAACTAATTGATCAGCTACTACTCCTTCAGCACGTAGCTTTCGCGCTAACTGATTCGCTCTTTCATTCAGTTCCCGGTAAGAAAGTTGTTCCCCCTCGCAAATGACAGCTATCTGATCTGGTATACGTGCTGCTTGTTCTTCAAATAGCTGATGAATCAGCTTTTCGCGTGGATATTCCATTACCGTATTATTAAATTCAGATATAATCATATTTTTCTCTTCTTCTCGAAGCAGGGATATGTCCGCTATTTTTGATGTAGGATGATGAATGATTGTTTCAATAATGGTAAAGAACTGTTGAATTAGTTGTTCCATCTCCATTTCTGTAAACAACTGTGCTCGATAATTTAGTTGAAACAGAATTTTTTGATTATCTAATTCAATCACATTCATTTCAAAATCATTAATGACGTCTCCACAAAAATTCTCATCAACTTCAATTTCAACATTTTCATACTGCGAATAATTCATAGCACGGTACTGTACAGAAACACCAAAGAGACGTTGAAGGTCCTTATGCTGATGTACTTCTCGTAAATCTTCCATCATTTGATTGTACGGGAATCTTTGATGACGTAGAATCGAAACCTGCTCTTTTGATACAACTTTCAATAATGAAAGCAAATCCATCTCAGGATCAACGAATACCCGTGTTGGCACTGTACTAACGAACATTCCTAGCATTTCTTTTTCCTTTTTGGTTGTTTTGTTCGCATAGAATGTACCAATTGAAACATCGTTCTGTGTTGTCTTTTTATGCAAGTAGATGTACAACGCAGTCATAAAGATTGTTAACATACTACTGTTTGTTTGTTTGCAAAACTCATACAGGTTATAATACAAACGCTCTTCTAAGATAATATTTTTTCTTTTTCCAGCAGTACTTAAGGTAAGAGGATTATATGATTTAAACCCTATCACTTCGGGTAAGGTGCTAAATTTATCTACCCAATACGATTTATCCTTTTGATAGCGATCCGATTTTTCATAGTCCTGCTCCGTTTGTATAAAGTCGAAATAAGTATGATTCTCTGTTATTTCTGGAAGCTCATCATTTGCAATCTGAGAATAGTATTCGTTCACTTGATTGATGAACATTCTTGCGGAGATTCCGTCGCAGATAATATGATGAATTTTGACATTGTACCAATATTCTTGGTCACTAATCTTGCAAATGATAAATTGATACAATTCTGAATGTAGAAGTTCAAATGGTGTACGATTGTGCTGGTCCAGCCACTTTAAGGCCTGAGCTTCTCCATCAACACCTGAAAAATCGAAACATTCGAACGATTTTTCGCTATATTCCTCCACATATTGCTGAGGATAGCCATTTTGAGCTGTCAATTTAATCCGAAAGGCATCGTGCCGGAAAATAATCATATTTAAAGCTTGTTGCAAGGCACCTAGACTTATATTACCTTTCATTTTAATTGTCAATGAAATCGACGATACACCCGTATTTGGATAAAGTAATTCGGAGTACCATATCCTTTGTTGAGGATGAGTCAACGAAAATAACTGAAGCAAATCCTTATTCATATTGCTGCACCTCTTGTTAGAAATTATAGTTTATATAAAAAAATACTATGATTGCTTACTATGTAGATGCTATCGGCATGTTGCAAGGTTTGACTGTATGTTTGGATAGATGACGTTAATCTAAGATTTATGAGAGTTATGTCTAGAGATGTAGGGAGTCGCTTGAGGAAAGACGGTACTTTATGCAGAGGAATCATCATGATGTGAGAAAAGATTTTTTGTATATGAATCTATCAAATATTTTATCATCACCTCTTTTACTCAAGGATAATTGAAGCGGTTGTATGCGATCATACTTGGCCTCCTTTTCGATGTGAGTGACATATTGTTGCAGCAAAAAACCTTTGACCTCACTGTAAAAGCTAAATCACATATTCCACAAAAATATATTTTATGAAAAAATAAACATTTGCGACTCACCATAACATATTAGCATTATTCTTCCATTGAAGTGTTTGTAAATTTTGTGAACTTTTTTATATATTTCTGTAAATTTCATGCTGAAAAAGTCAAAGATGCTATTGACCGTACTATACTAATGAATAGAGATTGCTTTGTCAGAAGTGGTTTCCCCTACAAATAAACGCAGGTAAGGTCCCTCTTTCACTTTCATCTCATCAGGTGTCTCATGATCCACGATAGAACCCTGCTCCATCACGAAAATGACATTTGCTATCTCTATAGTTTGCATTTGATGCGTTACGATCACGACGGTACGTTGATCCTTTAATGAGCGGATCGCGTCACGAACACATGATTCGGAATGTGAATCTAGAGCAGACGTAGGCTCATCAAATAAAACGATAGGAGCTTTTGATAATAAAGCACGTGCAATGGCGATTCTTTGCCGTTGTCCTCCTGATAAACGTACCTTATCCCCTCCAATGAAGGTTTTTGTATCCATCAGGCAATCTCAGAATAAATTTGTGAGCATACGCAGCTTTGGCTGCTTCAATAAGTTCCTCCTCCTCTGCATCAGGCCTCCCAAATCTAATATTTTCTTCAATCGTTCCTTCAAATAAATGCGGATCTTGTGGAACGTATGCTATCAATTCTCTCACCTACGCGAGAGTGTGAGTTTTTACATTTTTAGCAAAGAATTTTATATCGCCTTCCGCAGGGGAATAAAACCCTAGTAGCGCTTTTCATAACGTACTTTTCCCAGAACCACTTGTTTCCACTACAGCGGCTAATATTTCCAAACTAATCTCCGTTTAGCTTAATGAGGCACTTCGTCTAATACTTTATTTCTTCTAACAGATAAATCATCTTCAAGAGCCTCTATCTTCTCTAGCATTCTTCCGATTATGACTTTGCTCATATTATGGCTACCAATTGTTCCGATCCCAAAACAACGTCTTATCTCCCTATGTGGAACGATATGGTCAACTACTGTAGCACCAGTGAGTAAGCCTTTATCAAAGCAATGTTTGCAGAGTGGATGTGCTTTCTTAAAAATCTTATTCTTGCTTTTCTCCACTTGGCATCGTAGCCACGTTGCGTAGATGATCCGCGTTCTCGATCATACTGCTGGACTTGTTTCTTTTGATGTAAAGGACAATAAGTTACTCTTGTTAAGGTTGGGCATCTGGAATACAGACAGGTCTTTAATGGTTTGCTAGGCATTGTTTCATCTTCCTTGTTTCATAGAAAAAATATCTATCAAAATGACCTATATATATTTATTTCTTTTCTTTTGTGTACCTATTGCATATATCATGCAGTAAAAACTAGAGTAACTGTTGCAGAAATGAAGGTTATTGCTTACAGAAACTCAAACGGTTAAAATATCCATTTTTCCTGAAATTAGTTATTGTAAATGAAAACCTCTATTACTGTTGCAGAAACTACAATTGAAACAAAGTTATTGCAACATGATGTAAACATTAAGTACAAAAGAAAAAAGCACCACATTGGGTGCTTACAGCGTGTAGACAAAATACAGAAAGGTATGAAGGTTTGCACGCTTTTAGCCCTCCGGTACTCTGGAGGGCTATTATAGTATCCATGACTCACTGACAATACATTCTATACTGTAGTATTTTTCCAAAAATACAAAAATCCGCCGGAAAAACAGCGACGGCGACCTACATAAATTCTTCCTTAAACGTAATTCAACCACGAGAGCCCTAGTGAGTCACGGGCCATTGACACCTCACTAGGCTATTAATAGTGAGGTGTTGACTGTATCCCTGTTCCCCGTTCTATGCAATTGTAAGATACTCAACTTAGGCTTCTACACTAATCACATCTTCTACAGGAATCCACCAAAAATCCTCATCGTTCTTTAACTTGATCTGTTTAAACGTTGACTCAAACCTATCTACCCATCCCCAAACTGATTCAATTACTCCTCGCCCCTCTTTTGTTTCTTTCCACCAGCTAATCGTAAGGGCATAGTCGTACTGACGTGAGCCAGATATCCTGTAGCAAAACTCGGCCAACTCATCCTCTTCAATAATCGGTTTCTCGATCAGTTTCTTATCCTCGTGATGTTGACGTAAAATCTCTGCATTTTTCTATGGGTACATATCTAGGACTCTCAAAAAATGGACTTCTTGGTTTGATACTAGTCTATTTACCTTCTCTTCACTTGTGCATTATACATAACACCACTGATAAACTAGGGAGGGAATACCATGAGTAATAACAAGTGTGCAGAAAAGGAAATTGATAAAATCATTCGCAACATCAAAAAATTTAAATGCAGACTAAAACATACAAGAAGAGAGAGCAAAGTAGAAGCAAATGAATCAAATATTCTCATCACGGAGATCCAGAGATTAATCGAACAAGCATTGCTCACATAGAACAGAAAGGGGTTATGAACCATGAGTGCCAGTCTCTGTAAACGTTTGGAAGAAATCGAGGAAAATATTAAAACACTCACAAGTCAATTCCTGCACGAAGCTGACGAAATAAAAGCTGATTTCGAGGATATTAATGAGCAATTACGACAAACTTTAGCCGTCATTCAACAATTGCTTGCATAAAGGGAGGAATTTATTTTGATCACTGACTTTGAAAAAAGCCTTTTGGTTGACATTTTTACTACAACAACAAGAATTAGGGCAACACAAAGAGCAATTCTTGCTTTAGAAAGGCAAGCTACTTTCGGTTTCGCAGTGCTACTCTCTACGCTGTCTAATGAGAGTAAAGAGCCAAGTGAAAAAGAAGATATTCTACTCGCACTCACATTCGCCCTTAGCGGACTGGTAAGTCAAATCGGAATATTGCGTGAATTTTTACAAGGACTGCAACAAGAATTAACGTTGGAGACGAACGCACTGGCAAAAACCCTCTGAATAATGACCGCAAACCACCCTGCGAAATCAAACGAGCCAAGCTGGGTGGTTTGTTCTATCCAACATCTACATAGGAAAAATTGTTAGATCAGTATGCACGATCATTGCAGTCTTTGGATTTTCGGCTTCTCAATCAGTTTCTTATCTTCATAAAACTGATGCAACATTTCTGCATGTTCTGCCAAGATGAATTTCGTTACAAGCGGATCAAGAATTTTGCTAGCCAACAAAACATCTCCTTAAAATACGAATATGCGTTCTTGTTTTATTAAATCTTGAAGAGACTATGCAATGGGTAAAATTACATGTTCAATAAATCTGCTAACCAATAAAAAATTATTTCTTATAATAAAAATATTTTTTAAAAATGTATTATATTTACATTTATTGCAATATTATGTTATTGTATAGAGGTAATAGCCTAACCATTTAAGGAGAGTGATCATTTTGAGAAAAGCTTTAGTTGCTTTAGGAGTGCTTGCAATGGTTACAGCCGCAGTTCCAGCATCAGCTTCAACTCAATTCTCTGAACCTAAGGAAATTACAGCATATGGAGATGTACAGTTTGGACAGACGGTTACGCATAACGTTGCTGGATATTCTAGTTCCAGTATAGATCTTCTGAATTTAGGTAAGAATGGTAGTCATACAATTGTAGTTTTTGCAACAGGTAATGTATCTGATGTAACGGTCCATGTTAATGGGGTGCCTACGAATTCTAGACTTAAAGCTGGAAATAATTATTTTAACGTTACGGCAAAAACAGTAACCTTTCAATATTATGGTAAATCGACTGGAACTAAATCCTTCCAAGTTACGTACTCTAAACAATAAGCCTATAGTTTTTTGAAAGTTTCACTAAGGTTATAAAATAGGTTTCCAACAGTTTAGATTTTACTTCTCTGTTGGGAACCTTTTATTATTCACATCTTAAAAATCCCTTTCAGTTTCACCATTTAATTATTTCTGTATATGGTTAACACTTGATAGCCCTCACTTTTAGTAGCCCAATTCCGTTACAAAAATCTCATATAAATCAACTTGGTTGCTGACATATTTCGTCAACTAATTTTTATTCTGTGGTTCCTGTCCACTCGCCACGCGCAATTCATCAGCCAATTTGCCCGATCCTAACAGCTACATCCCTCATCTCCACCTGCTGGGCCTGTTCCTTTGATGCCAAAGAGGTTGGTTCCTCGCTTGGTTAGTCCCCTTTCCCCCAAAGCTAATTCAAGGATTGCTTGAGCAATTGTAAGGGATGCAGGTATCTTTGTTTTCTTCATATCAGCTACAGAACTTGGTGCGATCTTATTTATAAAGTCTTGTGGTTTCATTGCTTGTTCCCTCCGTTGTCTGGTTTTACATAGCTATAAGCTCCCGAAGCCGTAATCCAATGACTACCGCTGATAGTAAATTGGTTTTTACTTCTCCGTTTGGAAGAAATACAAATAGAGCTGAAAAAGCCATTGCGACTAATGGAGCAAATTTATTCGGAACTCCAAACCCTTTACACACCAGTTAGCGCCGCAACAATTGGGGCTAATGTAGCGATATCAGTGGTCATCTCCATTCCTTATCCCACCTTTTCTTTTCGTTCTTGGACATCACTGCCAAGTTCTGCTAAACTCCATTCAATCTGTTGCAGGATAGTTGTATTTCTTTCGAGCTGAATCACCATTTTCTCGTTGTGTTTCATGAGTTTTGCTTCACGTTCTTTCCCATCTTTTTTGGTAGAAAAAAAGTAACCATACAAACAAAAGAGCAAATGGCCCCTGGGACATCACTGCCTTGTAATCATTTCTTCCATGCTTCCCTTCTCCTCATCACCCCCTAGGAGCAAAAGTAAAAAGGGAGCCGCAGCTCCCCATGAAAAAACGCCTTTTAAAATGAGAAGGCGCTATTTTTGGCTAATTCTTCGTACTCAAGTACATTAAGTTGTCTTTTAACCTCAGGACGTATTTTAATCGGAACCTGAGGATAGGGTTTGTCACCATCCAATATTAGATATACATATATGGTCGCAAAAGGCATGATGGACTCACCCCCTTTCACTAGCACCCAAAGCCAAAAGAAAAACGCCTCTAAAGCTCTTTTAATCAGCTTCATTGGCGCTTCATTGACTTTCAACTTTATCTCTAATTTTTTGGGGAACCTACTCCAAAGTCTTGTCTCCAGATTTAATTAGTGAGCAGTAGATTGGTACCATTGAATTCATTAGGCATTACCTCCAGATGTAGTTTGTAAAAATTGTTCAAACAGCTCTGTTACGGCAATCATGATAGCTGTAATCCGCTTGTTCGATTCTAAATTTTGCTCGTATATGTCTGTGACAGTGAGCATTAAATCACGCTTTTCCTTTTCGAGTTGGTCTACCTGATCTAGCAGTGTCTTTTTCTCTTGCTCCAACTTTTCTTTGGCAGCACGCATTTTCTCTAAATCCGTCGATTTTGCTATTTCCAATCTATATCACTCCCGCTCCCGTTTAGTCGTAGGAAAAACCAAACGCATCAAATTCAATCGGGCCTAAACTGTCATTAGCACAAAGACAGTGATCCTCACGTTTAAACCCCAAATTGAGTAGCTATTGGAGCTTTATATGTTTTAAGGTGAGGATTTGAAAGTTGCGTCACTTGGATCTTTCGGAAACTACTACTGGTGATGATATGCATTTACTATGACAGATAGGGATACTAGAGACGTAGCTAACGCTTGGGCACAAGCAGGGACAGTTACAGGAGGTGTTACTGCGATTTCTGGGTTGATTCCTTCTCCGCCAACAAAACTTGTACAAGCTATTTCATATGCTTTGTCAACTGGAATGGTAGCCATTGCAAACGAAATTAACCATAAAAATGAAGGTTATGGGGTTACAATAAACATTCATTATGTCGGTTATTTTACAATTTCGACAAACCCTAAAGGTGCATGGTAAAATATTGATTAGATCAACTTATACTACTCCATCAAGGTATTACAGAGGGGTGTTGACTTATCGTATTCGGTGTATTTAATATAATGCTGTTTATTATATTAATAGCTGCTGTTGTAACTTTATTCCTGTTAAAGTCTGTGTTTTCAAGAAACATAGCCTACATTGTTTTCTCTTTGCTTCTTATTTCGGTTTTAGTTTGGCAACAAATAACAATGGAGCATGCAAACAATTTGTTCGTTATTACTTTAATTTTGACTTTCACTATTAAAGTAATAGCTGACCAAAGAAAAGGATAGAACACTAATACCACGGAAATAAAAAAAGGCCTCTGACGGTTTATAACTTTCCGTCAGAGGCCTTTCCCGTTATCTTTCCATAGTTGTTAATAATAATTCAGCTCATTTTTTTCGTTTTTGGGGAACAACCAATTTCTTCACTTGATTGCAATGTGGTGCTACCCCTAGTAGACGGATAATCAAAAAGTGACTTACTATATTTCAGTTCTAATTAGTGGAACTTTAATCTCTTGAACGACAGTTCCACTCCCGTTATTGTTTCGTAACTTTGAATCTGTGATGTCTTCAATTTTTAAAATGAAGTCCGTTCCATAATTAGATGTGAAAGTACCTTGGCCTTTAACGATTACATCTCTTCCACTAGGTTGAAAGTTTCTGAAATCTCCCCATCCTTTTTGTTGGCATTTGGTAAGTACAGCACCTATATTTACTCCTCCGCCATTGGGATAACCTGGTAAAACCCCCCAAGCTATACCCCCAACATTTGCGTAAAGGTTAGCTTCACCTGAAATAGATCCAGTATTTAGGTATGCTAAAACTCTAAAGGTTTTACCTGCTGGTACTTTAATTTTTTGTGATGGGCTTTTATATGATACTTGTTTAGTTTTAGTATCAGTGGAAGAATTTTGAAAGTTATATTCAGTAGAAGCTTCCATGCTACCCTGAGCAATCGGGAATTTCATGGTAGCAGTGGTTTTGACTCCTAATTTTAATCCATGAGTTGTTGTATTTGAAGTGCTTTCCGTATAGGTATAGTTAAACTCGGGTGTTAACAGCTCTTGATCCATTGTTCCTTTTGAGTTATCTAATACGTTTTTTCCCGCATATAAAGGTGTCCCCGATACTTCGGTTGGACTTCCTTCTAATGTAGCCCATGCATTATTTACTTTATACTGTGAAATTCTTCTTTCGCCAATAACATTTTTAGGTGGTGTTAAGAAAACAATACCTTCAGTTGGACTATAAGAGAATTGTTGTTCATCACTGGGTTTGAAGTTAGTATTCCATGCTACATTAAGGGTTCCAGCTTCATTTTCTCTTGCCAAGTCCCGTAATCTTTCTTGAACATCTGTGGATGACGCATGAACAAATTGCGTACTCGAAAAAAGGAACACACTTATAAGAATTAAACTTGCAAATTTTTTCATAAAAACCCTCCCGTTAATATTTTATTATGTGAATATATTCACATAATAAAATCATACAATTAAATTCCACTAAATTCCACTATTTTCATTATGTAATCAGATATGTTCATAAATTCTCCATTTTTATAACAATTATTTTACAATTGGATTGTTGTTTATTTCTCAATGTATAATCTCTGTAAAATTAGGTTACACCCATAATAAACACAGACCGACTCTTTATTGTAAATAGACAAAACGATGCCTAGTTGTAAGTTCAAAAGGTTTTATTTGGAAATAAAAGTAAGCCTATGACCTGTTTTTACGTGTATCTCGGCTGAATCCCATTATCTCTTAGCGTACAGGAAATCGGCTTCTTCTTTATAAAATTTTGCTTAGCGTACGAAATTCGCATTTTGTTGGTGCTATCCCTGGTGCTATCCCAAATGTCTAACATCGTATCCAATGACTTATTATACTAGCCATCAAAACATCTCCTTAAATACGAATGTGTGTTCTTATTTTATTAGATGATGAGGAGATTATGCAATGGTTAGAATTGGTATTTACACCGAATGTAAATGAAAGAAGTACTGCCAAGCCTCCAGATGGTCACATTCTTTACAGGTGTCCTCTATATACCTTCCATACATAGATTTAATATTAATATTTACATATTTGTATTAAATTGGTAATATAATGGAAATTAATAGAAAATAGGAGGAACAAAAAAATGCCCTTTAAAAAGCTTTCTATTGCTGTAGGGATTTGTTTAGTAGTATCTGGAGGGAGTTCTGTATTCGCAAAATCTCAGGATATGAATGAACCTACTATTACACATGAAACAATAGGTGATTTGGAAATCGTTGAAAAAGTCTGGAATACTCCTGTGAATTATGATTATGAGGATGCTCTTGAAGAAGATAAGGAATCGAAATATACTCCTAAGGGTATTAGTCCTCAGTATGTCGATTTCAATGAAACCGTTTATGAAATTAGCAAAAAGGATTTATATAAAGCAAAAAGTTTTGAAACAGAAGTAACAAATAGGGGTTCGGCAAATGACTCTGTTACAAGATCAGTTTCAAGAAAAACATTTGTTACCGGAAAAGTAGGCACATCAGGTGAAACAGCAGTTAATTGGAAGCTAATTCAAGGGAAAGTAGGAATAAATGCAGAGGTTGCATTTGGAAAGGAAACTGTTGAGACTACAACTTACACCTGGACCATTCCTGCAAATACTGTTACAACTATTGAGTACGGATCAAAAGCAGTAAGCACAAGCGGAAGTATAGTGAAGTACTTCCACGGGGAGCCAAAGAAAACCACTTATGTATACACCGATTACTCATATTCCGAGTATGCTGATAAAAATCCAAAAAAATTGAGGTAGCAAAAAAACTACATGAAAAGAACACCAGTCATCCCAGCCGTTCTCATTGCTTCATTATTTCTGTTTAGTGGTTGTGCAGTAGATAAATCTCCGAGAAAAATAGACAAAATATCAGAGGAAACGATTCAGAAAGTATCCAGCAAGACCTATCAATCGATTAATGAGTACAGTAAGGAAATTGCTGGACAGCATCTAAAAACATCTGTACTTCAAATATCCCAAAAAGATACCTTGGCTGATCTTAAACTTGAAATTTCTATATCGGAATATTTAAGGGAAAAGATGGTGGATACTGAAAAACCTATTTATTTTACGTTTGGGGACGTATTGGGTAGCAAAAAAATAGGGCAGTTACTTGTTGAATCTCCTCCGGTTATTCAAATTGATTTAAGTAAAGGTAAAGAAAACACCTATACTCTTTTACAACAACTCAAATTAAAAGAGAAACCGTCAGAGGAAGAGAAAAAAACACTTTTAACTCCGGAGAATTATGAGCTACAAGTGCTCAATGAAGAAAAGTTAGCTGTAGCTGTTTTCATTGGATTGGAAACCCCAACTATTCAGAAATAAAGCGTGAAAACAAAAAAATAGCCCTCCGACAGAAAAATTAAACCGTCGGGGGGCCTTGACATTATCTTTCTCTCGCTAAATCAAAATAAAAGGGTAATTGCTATGAAGTTTGGAATGCGTAAGCCAAGTTTCAAAAAGCGTGTAGCAGCTAGGACAAGCCTAAAAAGACAGTTAGTACATCGAGTTGGATTGAAGATGCCAAGAGGATGGGGATGGCTCAGAAATCCTAAGAAGTATGCTTATAATAGGGGTAGCGTCAGGAAAATGCGGATTTACAACGTTAAGGAAATTACAATCGAAGTATGTTTAGTTCTGATTCGTAGGTTTTCGAAAGTATTTCAACAACCATCTACAGAGCATCTTAAGTAGATCTTTTGCCAAACTGTTACACTCCTTATCCTTGTGCAAGAGTGCTAAGCAGACGTTTTTTCATCATCTTTAAATTTTATTTTTTGTCAAGCATTATTGATGGCGAAAAGCCCTAAATAGCAAATAAAAACATCCCCAAAAATGATAAACCTAAATAAAAGAATGCTTCGTGTTTGATGACAACTGAAGATGATGTTATTTCATCTTTTTCGTTGCTATTTTTTTTCAAGAAGACGTAAAAGAATGCTTTAAAGATGAAATATCCAATAATAGCGCCTAGTGTGTTCATAATTAAATCATCTGTCGTTGTGTTTCGACTTTGAGTAAACAACTGACTTAATTCAATACATAAAGATAACAAAAATCCCGACAAGGCAACCTTTTTTATTGTTCGAAATTGTTTCCAAATCAATGGTAACAAGAATCCTAATGGTATCGTCATTATAATATTTAAAACATACGGCATAGTTACCTCAGAACTAGAGAATGGAACTAAATAAATTCGATTAAATTCAGATGTAGATGCGGTAACAAACCTTTGCACATCCCAAATTGTTCCTATACCTGTTACACCATAAACAACTGACAGATACACTAAAAAAATAAATACCCCTAAAAAATGCTTGCGGGAAACTCTTCCTTCCTTCTTCTTAGCCCTTAGAAAAAATATTTTTTGAAATATAATACATAAAATACATGTGCAAATAATGTTAATTAATAAATCCGTATGAACAACATACATAATACATATACGAGTATAAACATATAAATACTGAAATAGTGACATAATAATCCCCCTTGCTGAATCTCCTAACTTTACATTAAACCTATGACTTTATCATTTTAGAACCTAATTCAAGAAAATGTGGTCACAATCACTCCATCTATATATCACCAGATATTTCATATTGTTCATTCGCTGGTACTTCAACTTCAATTGTCTCATTTTGAGAAATAGTATAATATGAAATTGTATATTTTTTCCCATCAACACTAACAGAAATGCTCTTTTCTCCTTTTGAATAATCTAAATATTCTCCCAAATCTAAATTCATTTCCCGTATAATCGCACTGTGAGGCAAGCCGACATAGCGAATATGCCAAGGTTCATATTGAATTCCTGTAACATCCGTTTTATCCAAGGGATAGCGTAATATAAAGCCGTATTTCCAGGAATTTTCTTCTATCCACTCTCCTTCAGGTGCTTTATCCATCTTCATTTGAGTAGATCCTACATCAAGTGCTAATCCTAAATTATGTTCGCTATGACCAACTGGCAAAGCATAGTCAGCTCCCATCTCTTCGTATAATCTGCTTTACTCATCCAAGTCTCGATAACCACTGCTAATTAAAAAATTACTAACCCCATCCTCTTCAGCAGCAGCTATCATCTCCGAAAATTCTTCAGCTATTTCTTCTGACAATTTAATTTCGTTATCAAGTAACCCATACCCCTTCGTCAATTCTTTGTGCGTAAATAAATTTTACAATATCCGATTTTATACCTGCTTGTTGAACAGCATATTCACTGTTAACCAAAAGCAGATTCCCTTGATAGATATGCTCTTCTGTAATCTCAATCTTTTGGGTATTTTCAGTAGCTGTATTATCATTTTGTTCATATATTTGATCCTCTACTTTATCTGGGGATATCGGTAATATATTAAAAATAAATACTAGAAATAATGCAAAAACCAATAAAAATCCCCACTTTTTCATTTTTAGTCTCCTCCTTGATGTAACTTGTTTATAGGATAGGAAAAACTTTTAAAATAAAAAGTGGGGTAAATATAAAATTTTTCTTAAATTTTTTACTTGGATTTTACACTTAATCTCTTTGGGAATCCTCCATTGGTAAACGGACTTCAAATATAGTACGTATTAAATTAACCTATTATGTATCAGAAATTTTTGAATCAACTATTTGATAATGGCTACAGCAAACGTTCAGTTGAGTTAGTACACTCTATCATGCATAATGCAATGAGCAGAGCTGTTACATTAGGGAAGATTGAGAAAAATCCATGTATCGGTGCAACTATTAAAGGTCAACAAAAAGTACAGACTTTAAAATTTATGGAGTCAAAAGATATACCCTTTTTTTTGCAACAAGCTTATCAATATAATTACATCTATTGGATTTACTTCAAGCTTTTAATTGAAACAGGATGCGAAAAGGTGAAGCTGCTGCACTTCAATGGTCTGATATTGATTTAAAACAAATGACCATCAGCATCAACAAAACGCTCGATTTTTCTGCCACGGATAGAAGTGAGCTATTTGGTGATACAAAGACCTATCACTCTGTTAGAACGATTCATATTAGTAAAAACTTAGTTAATGATTTGATCAATCATGCAAAATATCAAAATCAAAACAAGTTAGCGCTAAAACGATCTCTACCATCACGATCTTAACCTGGTTCTATGTAGAAATGATGGGAGCTTTATTACTAAATCTTCTCTATTCAACGCTTTCTCAAGGATTTTAACTAGAGCAGGCATCCTCTCAATGCCCATACATTCTTTACGACACACTCACGTAGTTTTGCTTTTAGAAACAGGAGTAGATATGAAATACATTCAAGAGCGTCTCGGACACGGCAGCCTTCGAATCACATCAGACGTATACGCCCACATATCTAAAAAAATCGAAACTGATTCGATAAGCAAATTCGAAGAGTATATGCAAAATATTTACGACTAATTGAAAAAAATGTGGGTGTTTTGTGGGTGCGTATGTGGGTGGAGACTTTTTCAACCGTATAACCCACAAACAAGAAAAACCCTCGCGCCTACAGGCGCAAGGGCTTTGCCACTTCTTACAGTGACATATATTGATTACGCTCCCACTCGTGAACACGTGTGCGGAACATATCCCATTCAATCTCCTTCGCTTCGATGAAGTGTAACGCGGCATGCTCACCTAGCGCTTCACAGATAACACGATCTGCTTTCAGACATTCGATCGCCTCTTTTAGCGTAGATGGCAAGCTATCAATTCCGTTTGCTTCGCGTTCAGCTTCGTTCATCACATAGATGTTGCGATCAACAGCAGGCTGCAATTCTAATTTGTTCTTGATTCCATCCAAACCAGCTTTCAACATAACAGCTAGTGCCAAGTACGGATTCGCTGCCGGGTCGGGATTACGCACTTCCAAACGAGTCCCCAATCCGCGTGATGCAGGGATACGTACTAATGGAGAACGATTTTTTGCAGACCATGCCACGTAGCAAGGTGCTTCATAGCCTGGTACAAGGCGTTTGTAAGAGTTCACTAGTGGATTTGTAATTGCCGCAAATCCTCTCGCATGCTTTAAAAGACCAGCTAGATAGTATTTTGCTGTTTGACTTAGACCTAGCTCATCAGATTCATCATAGAATGCATTTTCGTTGCCAATAAATAAGGATTGGTGCGCATGCATACCAGATCCACTTACACCAAACAATGGCTTTGGCATAAAGGTTGCGTGCAAACCATGTTGACGCGCAATTGTTTTAACCACCAGTTTAAACGTCAGAATTTGATCAGCTGCATGTATCGCATTTGCATATTTAAAATCAATTTCATGTTGTCCTGGTGCTACTTCATGATGAGAAGCTTCGATTTCAAAGCCCATTTTCTCTAAAGTTAGAACGATATCACGGCGACAGTTTTCACCCAAGTCTAATGGTGCAAAGTCAAAATATCCGCCTTGGTCATTCAGATCGAGAGTAGGCTCGCCTTTTTCATCAATTTTAAACAAGAAGAATTCAGGCTCTGGACCAACGTTAAAATCCGTATAGCCAAGCTCTTCTGCTTCTTTCATTACCTTTTTCAAAATATAACGGGGATCACCTTCAAACGGTTTACCATCCGGCATATACACATCACAGATCAAACGAGCCACTTTTCCGAATTCAGTTCCCCACGGGAATACCACCCATGTATCTAAATCTGGGAAAAGATACATATCAGACTCTTCAATGCGCACGAAACCCTCAATGGAAGATCCGTCAAACATCATCTTGTTATCCAACGCTTTTGGCAATTGAGAAACCGGAATCTCAACATTCTTACTGATACCCATTAGATCAGTAAATTGCAAACGGATATACTTCACATTCTCTTCATCAGCAAAACGCATAATGTCTTCTTTCGTATAACGGCTCATTCTCTCTTCCTCCTTGACCAAATCCATCAATTTTTTGTACCCATCTATCTAGTGGAAGAACCTAGAAAGCTCTCCACGAATCAATGCCGATTCACCTAAGCGATTGGCACTGGGGTTTATCACTTGTTGTTTCAATAATTGCAGTAATTCCTTCTTCTCCATTTGTGGACGAGCTGCCGTTTTCCCTGGTAAGATCGGCGCCTCCACAACAGGCTCCTTCAATTGGATCACCTGTTTAATGCCAGCAATATTTAGCCCCTTATCAATCAGTTGTTTAATTTCTAACAGACGATCTACGTCATTAAACGAAAATAACCGCTGCTTCCCGTCTGTACGAGCTGGTGTGACTAACCCGTGTTGTTCATAATATCGGATCTGTCGTGCAGTCAGATCGGTTAATTTCATAACGATGCCTATGGGAAAAAGGGCCATGTTGCGACGAATTTCATCACTCATTTTGCTTCCCCTTCCTCGTAAATCAAATCATTTCATTTTGTTATGTTCAAATTCTAACGGATAGCAGATTATCTGTCAACACATGTAAGGAAATCTGACATGACTTTTTTACAACAAGAAAAAAGCATGCCCTCTACAATCTCTTGACTACCTTATTTGCGGTAGAACAGCGAGACGATCTGAGAACATGCTCCCTTGTGATTATTTCTTATCCATTTTAATTACTGCTCGATCCCATACATTTTCACATATTCCTCCAAAATTTGCTTTGCAATCACTCCAGACATATCAGCACCATGCCCCCCACCTGGCACAACGACAGCAAATGCAATCTGTGGATTTTTAACGGGTGCATATCCGACAATTAGCGCATTGTCTGCGTTCCCTCCCGTTTGTGCTGTACCCGTTTTAGCTGCCACAGGAAACGGAAAACCCTTGAAGTTACGATACGCTGTCCCGTTCGGCTGGGTTACCTTTGCCATACCTTCCTGCACTACCTTTATCCACTTGGGATCAATATCGACCTTATTTAGAACATATGGCTCCACTTTGGTCAATGTTATTCGTTCTGTTGGGTTACTTGCTCCCTTGCGAATCTCTTTGACTAAATGAGGTTTGATTCGATAACCCCCATTTGCGATTGTACTGACATACTGACAAAGCTGCATAGGTGTAAAGCTATTGTATTGACCGATAAATGCATCTACTAAATTCCCTAAATATTTGTCGTTTGCCAGGTACCCTGTCTTCTCACCCGGAAGATCAATTCCCGTTTTTACACCCAGCCCGAACTGGCTGTTATAGTAATCTAACACATTAAATTGTTCGCTATAATGCTTGCCTTCACGATTCCCCTTTCTTGCTAAACGAAGCCCCATTTCATACATATAAGTATTATTAGATACCTGTAAGGCCCTTCTTGCATCTACTGCACCATGTCCAGAGCGTAACCAGTTATTTTTAAAGCGATTTCCAACAAAGAGACCACCTCTGTCTATGATCGTCTCAGAAGGAGTAACCAGCCCCTCCTGCAAGGCAAGCATCACGGATATAGGTTTTACAGTCGAGCCTGGTGCATAGGCTCCCCGAGTAATTTTATTATCTTCATAAGGCCAGATATCCGTTTTATACACTTTACTAAATGTTTCTCGATCATAATACAAATTCAAATCATAATCAGGATAATTAGCCAAAGCTAATATTTCCCCCGTATCAGGAGCCATTACCACCGCATGCCCAACTTTCAGATTTTTCTGCGAAAGGTTTTTATGCAGAATATCCTCTACTTTATCTTGAAATCTCCAGTCCAAAGTAAGAATAAGATCATTTCCAGGCTCTGCAACACGCTTTATGGTTTCGTTGACAAATTCCGAATTCCGATTTACCTGTACAGTCATGGCGCCAGTTTTTCCCCGTAGCTGCGACTCGTAATAATTTTCTAAGCCTGCTACACCAACCAATTCATTCCCTGAATATTGTTTGGACTTATACTCCTTCACAAAGCGAGGATCAATGGAGTTGATATACCCCAAAATATGTGTCGCAAGTGGCCCTCCGTTTGCATCAGTCTTTACTTTTCTAAGCGGCTCCACCTCTACATAGACACCAGGTAATCGGGCTAATCGCTCCTCAATCCTAGCATCCTCAGCCGCTGTAATATTTCGCTTTATCTGTCTTGGCATGAAGGCCGGGATACCCATGCCTACCATCCGCTCTAAAACAAGTAATTTTCGCCAAGTCTGCTCACGTTGTATCTCAGACAGACCTAGGTTTACATCTAAGAAAAAGAAGCGTGCATTTTCAATTAGCTTTCGATCACTTTGCTTCGTAACAGGTGTTGCACGCAAAATCTCAATGGAGCTTTTTATTTTGCGAACAAGATCATCTGATTGTTTTTTCTCCAAATGATAAGGAAACGGAATCTGATGTTGCAGAAGTTCGCCAAGCAGTACTCGATCATTCGCCCCTTGCTCATATGATAAGATCTTTCCTGTTTTTTTTCGCAACAGCTCAAGAGCCTTAGTGCGTTCTACATCGGTAAAGGCATATTTGATTGGGATATGCACTTCTTTTGCCAGACGGAGTAACTCTACGGATTGTAATAGTTCCATTTTTTCTGGTAAAGGCAATGCATCTAATTTTGTCTGTATTTGCGTTCGCAGTCTCTGACGTTGCTCAAAAGACAATATGATGGGAAAGCTAGCTTGTAGCTGAATCCCTAAGTCAGCCAGCTTCTTATCATCACCTCGCTCCTCTTGCTTCCAATCAAGCAAGGTAGCCAATTCCTCCGCTACTCTCTCCTTGTTTATTTTTTCTTCTGGTCTATCCATAAATTTAACAGTGAAAACAGGCTTATTATCCACTAGGACCACCCCATTGCGATCTAAAATATGACCTCTTGGAGCAGGAATTGGAAGTTCTTTGAGGCTGTATTTCTCTAATTCTTGCGCAAATAACTCCCCTTGAACAACTTGAACATATGCTAGCCGTAAAATGACAACTACAAAACAGATAAAAACAGCTAAAAACATAATATTTACACGGAATACTATTTCCGGGTCTTTTTTTCGCTGCTGCTCTGGTTCAATTTGCATGATTTCACCGCATCCCTTGTCATATATCCCTTTCTTATAAATATACCAGAACATTCCATATATTCCATTAGATAATATAGCTGAAAAATTAGTACGTCCCGCTAGGTTTCACTTTTACTCCATATAAAAAGACAGCTATAAATGTTGGACATTCATAGCTGCCTGCATAATTTCATCATATCTAGCGTTATATGTTATAAATCAAGTAACCCTTTTGCAATCATGCCATCTAAAGCTGTTAAAATACCCACTTTTACATGCGAGTACGTAAGCCCTCCCTGCACAAAGCCCAAATAAGGTTCACGTAGAGGACCATCAGCAGAAAACTCAATGCTAGCCCCTTGAATAAAGGTGCCCGCTGCCATGATAACCTCATCCGCATAACCTGGCATTGGACTAGGATAAGGTGTTACATGCGAATCGACAGGAGCCGCCTTCTGTATACCTTGGCAGAAGGTTATTAATCGTTGGGCACTTCCAAATTCTACAGACTGAATTAAATCAGTTCGTGGTTCATGCCACAACGGATCAGTACGGAAGCCTAGTTTTTCCAGCATAGCAGACGAGAAAATCGCCCCTTTCAACGCTTCACCTACCACGTGCGGAGCTAAGAAGAAGCCTTGGAACATCTCCAATAAAGAGTATAATGACGCTCCGCCTTCCGCTCCGATTCCTGGAGCTGCCATACGATAAGACGCCATTGTAACCAAATCCTCGCGTCCTACAATATAACCACCTGTTTTAACCAAACCGCCACCTGGGTTTTTAATCAGTGAACCAGCCATAATATCAGCGCCGACCTGTAGCGGTTCTTTTTCCTCTGTAAATTCCCCATAGCAATTATCCACGAACACGTATAATTCAGGGCGTATTTCCTTCACAAAAGAAATCATTTCCTCTAACTTAGCAATCGTAAACGACGGGCGATCCGCATAGCCACGCGAACGCTGAATCCCAATCACTTTCGTTTCGGGACGAATCGCTGTTCTTACAGCATGAAAGTCAATGCTTCCATCCTCTAATAAGGGTACATAGTCGTAACTAATCCCATAATCCTTCAATGAGCCTTGACCTTCTCCACGCACTCCTACCACTTCTTCTAGCGTATCGTATGGTTTGCCCGTTATATATAATAAGTGATCTCCTGGGCGCAGCATTCCAAATAAACTTATTGCAATCGCATGCGTTCCCGATATAATATGCGGCCGTACGAGAGCCGCTTCTCCACCAAACACTTCTGCATAAATGGATTCTAGTGTTGCTCGACCACTATCATCATAACCGTAGCCAGTAGATGGTGAAAAATGAAATTCATTTACTTCATGCTTTTGAAATGAGCGCAATACTTTTAATTGATTATAGTCAACCAAGCGGGATACTTCCTGATGTCGCTTGGCAATCATCTCTTCTACTTCTTCCACAAGCGGACGTAATTGCGCCCCGTGCGTAAACAGTTGAAACATGTTCTTTCTCTCACCTTTCTCTTACCATTCCTCTTCGTTGATTGCTGGTGGGTTTACCATATATGGAATCAAACGCCCATACATGGGTTCATCTGGCTTAATACGTATCGTAATATGATAAGCGGTGCCATCCTCGGAGAATTCCTGCTCCATTTCTAGTCCAGCTCGATGCATCATGGAGATCACGTCCCCACGCTCCATCGGAATAATCAGTTCGACACTTTCATACCCCGTCAATACTATTCCTTCGACTCTATTTAATAAACGCTGCAAATCCTGCTCAGACAATGCTGATATCTGAATCGAATCTTCAGGGTGCGGCAAATACTTGTCAGTATCAAGCAGATCAGCCTTATTATATACCACTAATCGAGGGATGCCTTCAGCTTCTAAATCCTTTAAGACCTGATCTACAACCTCCATATGAACTTCAAAATCAGGATGGGAGCAGTCGACTACATGTAAGATTAAATCTGCCTCTTGAACCCCTTCTAATGTGGATCGAAAAGCTGCAATCAAAGCAGTGGGCAGGTCTTGAATAAAACCAACTGTATCCGTCAACAGTACTTCTTTTCCACTAGGAAGAGCCAACTGACGTGTGGTTGGATCAAGCGTAGCAAATAATTTATCCTCTTGCAATGTATCTGCTTTTGTTAAATTATTTAATAAGGTAGATTTGCCTGCATTCGTATAACCAACCAGCGCGATTTGGTAAACATGGTTTTTCTTCCTGCGCTCACGATGAAGCTGTCTAGTCCGCACAATATCATCTAGCTGTTGCTTTAATTCACTAATTCGACGACGAATGTGACGGCGGTCTGTTTCCAATTTCGTCTCACCAGGTCCACGCGTTCCAATACCGCCACCCAATCGGGACATCTGATTTCCTTGCCCGGCAAGTCGGGGCAGTAAATAGCTATATTGTGCTAGCTCTACTTGAATCTTACCTTCACGCGAATTAGCTCTACTCGCGAAAATATCCAATATCAATTGTGTACGGTCAATTACTCGACACTCAAATAACGCTTCCAAATTACGGTTTTGGCTTGCAGATAATTCATCATTAAAGATGACAACATCTACATCTAGACTAACTGCTAATTCCGCAATCTCTTGGATTTTACCCGTTCCTAGATACCAAGCTGAATCGACACGCTCGCGATTTTGAGTAATAACTTCTAGCACTTCAACACCGGCCGTCCGCGCTAGCTCTCCCAGCTCCTCTAGGGATAACCGCATCCGTTCCTCATCTCGCTGATCTAATAGACAACCAACTACTATAGCTGTTTGCTGTTTATTCCATTCACTCATATATGTAACCTTCCTTCCCACGTCCCCAGACGAAAAGAACGGCATCCGTTCGCATGTCTAGCAAACGTATGCCCTAATTCATTCTTTTACTAGCTAGTAATCAATATACCTTCTTTTTTACCCATTTGCCATCCTTTTCATCCTTCACCCGTTAAATCTAGGGAGATGTCAACTTTGTTCTCCAGATTTAAAAACACACGTTACATCCATTAAACGTCAGGCTTTCAGTTCAAAAAAGGATTGCTAACCTGCAAGTCCTCTGCTCGTATGCTCATTAATTCTTCCTTGCTTGGGTTAGAACTCTTTAACAACCGCATAGCTTGTGCTCGAATAGCCTTCTCCAGCATATTCCGTATGTAACGCGCATTGCTAAATGACTCCAAAAAAGGGTCGGATAGCAGGTGGATCAGATGCTGCTTCATTTTTTCTTTTGCCGTAGAGGTGAGCACATATTGCTTTTCCTCGACCATGATCGCTGCAATTTCCATCAGCTCATCTACCTCATAATCCGTAAAGTGAATCTGAATGGGAAAGCGCGAGGGCAGGCCTGGATTGATCTGCAAAAACTCATCCATCTCCTCTGTGTACCCGGCCAAAATGCAAATAAATTCGTTTTTGTGATCTTCCATTGCCTTCGTGAGACAATCCACTGCTTCCTTGCCAAAATCCTTCTCTCCTCCGCGTGCTAACGAATAAGCCTCATCCACAAACAAGATTCCGCCCAAAGCCTTTTTAATTAAATCGCGTGTTTTCTGCGCTGTATGTCCAATGAACTCTCCCACTAGATCGGCTCGTTCCACCTCAATTAAATGGCCCTTGCTTAAAATCCCCATCTCTTTAAGCACCTTCCCAAAAATCCGGGCCACCGTAGTCTTTCCCGTTCCTGGGCTACCTTTAAATACCATATGATATACCTGTTGTTCTGTCTTTAACTGATGCTTTGCGCGTTCACGGTTCGTTCTAAGGAGGGCATAAATCTCGTACATGACAAGCTTTGCCTCATCGAGTCCAATCATTTTTTCCAGATCATTAATAACGGATTTGATTTGATCATTCGCAGTAGATCGTACCGTGTCTACCAACGGCTCTGGTTCCTTTAGCGGCTGTACAACCGGATGATGAAACACAAATTGAATTCGATGTGGTGACTCCGGTGATTCTGTAACGACCGTTTTGGTCATAGTCGCAGCCTGTTTCATGTCCCATCACCTGCCTTCCATAATCGTCTCTACAGTATACGCAGCACACTTTGAAATCCTGTACAGAAAATCCAAAATAAATAGCTTGATTTATAAAAAAATCCCGTCTCACCTGTTGCAGTGATCCGGGATGTTTCTTATCTGTCAACAAATACAGCTTTACCTGTAGTCGCATCAATAAATACGTTTTTGTCTACCTTTCTTTCCTTAACTTGATACACTAACCTAGTCTTTTTACCTCCATCCACATATTCATACACCAGCTCTACCGGATTATAGCGCAGCCACTCACTAGCTCCCACTTTTGGTGACACTATGGCATTTCGATCCGGGAGCTTGACTTGCTTAATAGAAGAAGATACGAAAGGCTTTTCAACTGAATCTTTGATAAATAAGATGACTTCTCCTGTAGCTGAATCTACATGAACCGAATAACTGAGATAGGAACTATCCGTCTGTAAAACCGGAATGCCTTGATGGCTTTTAAAGAAACGGAATATATGCGTGTATTCATTCTCGTTACTGTATGTGAGCTGTACTTCCTTGTCCCAAGGATCAAGGTATTTCTCCAGAAATCGAATGGCCTTCTCTCTAGCTTTCTCTTTAGAGACTCTCCATTTTTCTTTCAGAGTATCCTTGGCAATTTGCAGGACACGCCCCGAGCTTAATTCCGTAATAACCGTATATTCACCCTTTTCTCCAAATTGGTAAACAGCCTCATTTTCTTCTTTCCGTTGTTTATGATCGTCCCAATTATTGGAGTAAACTTTTAATGGCCCCTTAATTCCATACTCCTGTTTAATGAGCAGCTCTGCTTCTTGTTGGTTGCGTGCGAGGGCAGGTTTATTTGGTGGATTCATTTTAATTAAGGTCGGTTGATCATAATCGTAGTAAGTATGATAGATCGTTTTGCCCGTAATCGCATCAAAGCTGTACGCGTTCAGGATACCTGGTGTATATTCAAGTATTGGGCGGTCATTTTTTGGATCAAAATGTTCGATATACCTTAATTTTATATACTTCTGTAACTGATTTTCCAATTCATGTTCGGGTATTACCTGTGACGGATGTGGAAAGGCTGATTGATCTATCCATTCGTCACTCCGTACACCGAACCCTTTTAACTCCCCTTTTCCATTAATACTTATGTAAACATTATCCCCGCTTACTGGAATCCCATTAACATATCGCATAAAGTTAGCTGAGCTTTTTGATAGATTGGTTTGTTTATACTCTTTCCTTTTTTCACCTAAAAATTCCTGTAAAATAGCCGTGGCACTTTGTGAATCAATCGCTTTATTCCCCTTATCCCGTCCTGCATTCAATACGTCGAGTTCTTCTAACTTACCGTTAGTCCGATCGAGTCGAATTCTTGCTGACCATCCTTCTTCTTCTTTTTCTGTTTTCTTTTCTTCAATAGTAACAATATAATTATCACGAGCATCTTCGAACTCCATTACTTTACCATTTTTTAGATATGGGGCGAATTTATAAAGGGACTGCATCGTTTTTTGAGCTTCCAGAGACAATCCTTTTAATTCTGTTTCCAGCTTAATAATCGGTTGTTTTGAGCTAAGCTGTATATCCTCGAGCCACACTGAGCGTGAACCAAGCACAATCAAAGTAAAGCCACACGCTAATGATAGGGAAGCGAATAATCGACGGTTTTTCTGCTTTTTCTTACGAATACCTTCCCAAATTTTTGCTTCCAACTGAGGAGTGAAGGGAAGGACATCTAAGTTAGTTGTCCTAAACTCTTGTGCTAATTTTTTATCAAATGAATCTACACCCATGTCTCTCCCCTGCTTTCTAGCATTTGCTTGATTTGTTGGCGGGCTCGCGAAAGCCTTTTCCGTACTGCCTCTTCTTTTATCTGTAGAATAAATGCTATTTCTTTCATTTCAAGCTCTTGGTAATAACGCAAAATAATGACTTGCTGATAATCTGGAGACAGAGACAGCACTAGCTTTCTTAATTCAACGGCTCCGTTTTGCTTAAAAAATATACTTTCGGTATCATCCGTTACCTTACTTTGGGCCTGTTGTTGACTTTGCAAGGTAAGCTTTGAAAAAATCGTCCGAAATGACCAGGAACGGACATACTTTTTCGTTTCATTGATAGCAATCCGATACAACCATGTTTTAGGCTCTGACTCCCCTCTAAAATAATCCCAATTCATATACGCCTTCATAAAGGTTTCTTGTGTAATGTCTTCCGCAATCTTTTGGTCTTTTATCATGAGATACACCATATTTAAAATCTTTGGACCATATTCATGCATAAGAGACTCAAAGATAGTCTCTTTAGACATTGTTAAAGCGATTTCCGCTTTTTCCAATGAATTCACCTGCTTTATGTATTCTTTTTTCTTCTATTAAATTAGATTCTGCTAAACGATTTTTGTGACAATGATTTTTATCGGAATTCCCCTAAAGGTAAAACATGAAAAACCGCCCTCATAGGAGAGCGGTTCACATCGAGCTCAGTCATTTTGGGGTACTAGCGGTACTGTTCTTTAACTCATCTACCTCCAATATAGAGTTAGATCATCAAAGCGAACCGGATACCACAATCTGGGTAATCATTTCATCGTCCACGGCACATCAACCTCCTATAAAGACTGTTGCGCGTTTCTAATTTGTGACCACCGAGCTCGATAAGTATAGTGTAGCCACAATGAACATTTCTATACATAGCTTATCCATTTTTTCTAAACTCGCTCGCTGAAACACCATATTGTTGCTTCCAAGCACGTTGAAACGAGCTGAGGCTACCAAATCCAGCCTCATATGCAATTCGAGTGATATCCCAATCCGTTGAACGTAGTAAATAGGCTGCCTCTTTTATTCGTAAATGTTGCAGGTATTGTCCGGGTGTCATTTTTTTATTCTTTTTAAACTGATGAATAAAATGATATTTGCTACTGCCGGCAATGCCTGCTATTTCTTCAAGTGTTACGGGATGTTTAAATGCTTCATGCATATAGTCAACTGCTCTTTTGATTCCCGGATATTCATACAAAGAGGTTACCTCAAGCTCCGTGTATGTATTGTTTTTTGAATGAAGGGTAAGAAAGAGTCTAGCTATCTCCCACTCCAGTTCCGTTTGAAGCAATTCATCCATCGGCTCAAACACCGATCGCTGAAAGGCACGTTGTACGGTTTGTTGAAATAAGGGGACAACCTTCGTAGATAAGCTTGTATATTCAAGTGCATGTCTTGCTCTTACGGGCTGTTCATGTTCCCATACCTGTTGTAGAAAATTACGATGTAGGCCAACTAGCAAAATAGTAGCAGGGCCATATGTAGCCAGATGACGATGTTGTTCATCCGGTTGTACTAACAGTCTTTGCTTAGCTGCTACTCTTTGATATCGTTGATTCCATTGAATCTCTACCTCATTGTCCAGCGGCATGCTGACTTGCAGGTAATCGCCATGATCATGTAATTCATCACTTTCCCCCTGTTGTAAAGTAAACAATCGAAAACCACTGTTTTTCCATTCTAGAAGCATATCCATTTGTTTATATTTCCTCCACTACAAGAGCTAATAAGAATTTCTAACGTGCCCAATATTCTGATTTTAAAGGACCTTTATATGAGCAGGAATACGACATTATCAATAGGAAATACATACATTTTTACACATTAGTCTAACATAATCAGAAGAATAAAAAGCGGTGATCCATTTATATGCCTAGTTTATTTGTTTTTCTATTGATATTTTTTAGCAAAATCTTTATTGTACTCTTTTTAATTATCATTAAAATATACACTTCTCTCTTTTTATAGAAATAACGCCCTCTTTTCGTTTCATTTTGTATTTTTCGCCACTGGTATATACCCTTCCCCATCTATAAGAGTCACCATATAATGCAAAAGATCTACTAAATTTATTAATGAAAGCGGTGATTTATTTGCCCTTTGGCAACAAAATTGTGAATGGAAATTTTGAGACAGGCAGCTTAGTCCCATGGAATTTTTCAAATGTAGCAATTAGTAATTTTCGGAGTCACACAGGGCTTTTTAGTGCACAAATGTTTGGAGATACTACAAATAGTGTATTATTTCAGACTGTTGCTGTCACACCCGGAGATAGTTTTGAATTTTTTCTATCGATCGGAAAAATAGGAAATTTGCCAAGTCCACAAGTAAATATTGCTGTGATTTATTTAAATGCCGCTTTTACTCCTGTAAGTATCGGAATCAATATTATACTTCCGGTAGGTCAACTTCCTAATAACCTGAATAATAACTGGTCTACCATCTACGAAATATCCTCTGTTGTACCTGCAACAGCTACTCAAGCAATGATTATTATTCATAAAATCCCTGCTCCATCAACTGCAGACATAGTCGTTGATGATATTGTTTTAGTACAAACTGTGGCAGGGACAATAGGAGGTACGGGGCCTACTGGTGCTACTGGGGACACTGGCGCTACTGGCGTTACTGGACCTACTGGTGCTACTGGCATTACCGGTGCTACTGGCATTACCGGTGCTACTGGTATTACCGGTGCTACTGGCATTACCGGTGCTACTGGTATTACTGGTGCTACTGGTATTACTGGCGCTACTGGTATTACTGGTGCTACTGGTAGTACTGGCGCTACTGGTAGTACTGGCGCTACTGGTAGTACTGGACCTACTGGTATTACTGGCGCTACCGGTGCTACTGGGGACACTGGCGCTACTGGTATTACTGGCGCTACTGGAGACACTGGCACCACTGGTTCTACCGGTGCTACTGGGGACACTGGCGCTACTGGTATTACTGGCGCTACTGGAGACACTGGCACCACTGGTTCTACTGGTTCTACCGGTGCTACTGGGGACACTGGCGCTACTGGCGCTACTGGCGTTACCGGTGCTACCGGTATTACTGGACCTACTGGTATTACTGGCGCTACTGGAGACACTGGCACCACTGGTTCTACCGGTGCTACTGGGGACACTGGCGCTACTGGCGCTACTGGCGCTACTGGCGTTACCGGTGCTACCGGTATTACTGGACCTACTGGTATTACTGGCGCTACTGGTATTACCGGACCTACTGGTATTACTGGCGCTACTGGTATTACTGGCGCTACTGGTATTACTGGCGCTACTGGCGTTACCGGACTTACCGGTATTACTGGCGCTACTGGTTCTACCGGCGCTACTGGAGACACTGGCACTACAGGTGCTACCGGCGCTACTGGGGACACTGGCACTACGGGTTCTACCGGTGCTACTGGGGACACTGGCGCTACTGGCATTACCGGACCTACTGGTTTTACTGGCGCTACTGGTTCTACCGGCGCTACTGGAGACACTGGCACCACTGGTTCTATCGGTGCTACTGGGGACACTGGCGCTACTGGCGTTACCGGTGCTACCGGTATTACTGGCGCTACTGGTTTTACTGGACCTACTGGTTTTACTGGCGCTACTGGTATTACCGGACCTACTGGTTTTACTGGCGCTACCGGACCTACCGGTATTACTGGCGCCACTGGTATTACTGGCACCACTGGTTCTACCGGCGCTACTGGGGACACTGGCGCTACTGGTTTTACTGGCGCCACTGGTATTACTGGCGCCACTGGTTCTACCGGCGCTACTGGGGACACTGGCACCACTGGTTCTACCGGTGCTACTGGGGACACTGGCGCTACTGGCATTACCGGACCTACCGGTTTTACTGGCGCTATTGGGGAAACTGGTCCTACGGGTTCTACCGGCGCTATCGGTATCACTGGTGCTACTGGTTCTACTGGCGTTACCGGACCTACCGGTTTTACTGGCCCTACTGGCGTTACCGGACCTACCGGTTTTACTGGTGCTACCGGTATTACTGGCGCTACTGGTATTACTGGCGCTACTGGTATTACCGGACCTACTGGTTTTACTGGCCCTACGGGTTCTACCGGCGCTACCGGTATCACTGGCGCTACTGGCATTACCGGACCTACTGGTTTTACTGGCCCTACGGGTTCTACCGGCGCTATCGGTATCACTGGTGCTACTGGTTCTACTGGCGTTACCGGACCTACCGGCATTACTGGCGCTACCGGGGATACTGGTCCTACGGGTTCTACCGGCGCTACCGGTATCACTGGCGCCACTGGTTCTACAGGTGTTACCGGACCTACCGGTTCTACTGGTAACACGGGAGCTACAGGACCTATCGGTTCCACTGGTAACACAGGACCCACCGGACCTATCGGTTCCACTGGTAACACGGGAGCTACAGGACCTATCGGTTCCACTGGTAACACGGGAGCTACAGGACCTACCGGTTCTACTGGTAACACAGGACCTACTGGACCTACCGGTTCTACTGGTAACACGGGAGCTACAGGACCTACCGGTTCTACTGGTAATACAGGACCCACCGGACCTATCGGTTCCACTGGTAACACGGGAGCTACAGGACCTACCGGTTCTACTGGTAATACAGGACCTATCGGTTCCACTGGTAACACAGGACCCACCGGACCTATCGGTTCCACTGGTAACACGGGAGCTACAGGACCTACCGGTTCTACTGGTAACACAGGACCTACTGGACCTATCGGTTCTACTGGTAACACGGGAGCTACAGGACCTACCGGTTCTACTGGTAATACAGGACCCACCGGACCTACCGGTTCCACTGGTAACACGGGAGCTACAGGACCTACCGGTTCCACTGGTAACACGGGAGCTACCGGTTCTACTGGTAATACAGGACCCACCGGACCTACCGGTTCCACTGGTAACACGGGAGCTACAGGACCTACCGGTTCCACTGGTAACACGGGAGCTACAGGACCTACCGGTTCCACTGGTAACACAGGACCCACCGGACCTATCGGTTCCACTGGTAACACGGGAGCTACAGGACTTACTGGTTCCACTGGTAACACGGGAGCTACTGGACTTACTGGTTCCACAGGTAGCACAGGACCTACCGGACCTACTGGTTCTTCTGGAAGCTTTTTAAATTTCCAAGTTTCCGAAAACGCACCTAATACCAGCGGCAGTTCCGCTATAGTAATAAGTACCACTCAAACCATATTAAAAACCATCACAGTAACAGGAAGTACAGCTACAAGCCGTATCTGGTTAACTGGAATAATTGGTTGGCAAAATGGATCAAGTAATCCAGTAGTCGAATTCCAAGTTCTTCAAGGAACAACAGTCATTTTTAGTATTAATGATCAAAGAACTGGAACAAATGCGTTTGGTTCTACGAGTATAAATCATGTTGATTTAGCCCCTGGAGTTGGTAATGTCACGTACACATTAGTGGCTCAAACTGTTGGTAGCGGCACAGTTACTGCTGTAGGGGGAATTACTTTTACCGGAGCTTTATTGTAGTCATATGTACTCTCTGTGGTCGCTCTTTATAAAGAGTGACCACTTCTTATTGCAAATAATCATTTCACTACGTCAAATATGAAACATCAATCCTGCCAATGAAAAATAAACAGTAAAATAAAGCATCGCAATTTATACTACATAACGCGCAATTTTTAGTGTGCGTAATTTCCGTATTCTTTTTATACTTAATTATGATACGTTAGCGCAAGAAATTTAGATGTAGCTAGCAGTTCTCGAAAGGAGTGAATAAATGTGCTTAGACAAACTAACGGTGCTTATGCCGCTGCAGGGCTTACGGAAGCCGAACTCATTCAAATAAAAGAGCTTCTACAGGTATGCAATACTCACGATAACATTCAGATAAAATTAAATCTGGATATGCTTACCTGTAGGCCCACTGACCAAATTCAAGATTTTTACTTTGCTATAGATAACCGAATCATTGGGTATCTTGCCTTGTACATTTTTAATACGCAAGAGGTAGAAATCAGCGGGATGGTAGATCCAGCGTATAGACGTAATGGCATATTTTCCTCTTTGCTTCGGCAAGCCTATCCTGAAATCGAACGTCGTCAATTACCCAAGCTAATATTTATGTCTCAGGAAAAATCAGATTCTGGCAAAGCATTTTTAGAATCACTCGGTAGCACTTATTCCTTCTCAGAATACTGGATGGAATTAGGAGCACCGCCTACAGAATTAATTGCACCTTCTCTTTCACTAAGAGAAGCAACGCAAGAAGATCTTCCCCTGCTTGTCCAAATTGATATGGAAGCCTTTGGAGCAACAAAAGAGGATGCAACCAGATATGCCTCAACAGGAGTTGAAGAACCTGATCGGCATCTTATCATGGCCTTTCATAACAGCGAATTTATAGGAAAAATCAATTATCAAAGAATTGAGAATATGGATTTTATTTACGGCTTTGCGGTCATGCCAGCCCAACAAGGAAAAGGTTTTGGGAGAGAAATATTGACAAGATTGGTGAACGACTTACTTCAAAAACAATCTCCTTCCATCGTCTTGGAGGTGGAAACGAAGAACAAAAGCGCGCTCACACTGTATAACCGTTGTGGTTTTAAAGAAGTAACTGCCAATGATTATTATATCCTGGCCACTTCGCAACTTGGGAGCCTATTTCGTCTTTCGGATAGAGAGGTAGGTGACCAGGAAATGTAAGATTCTACGAATAATCAGGAACGGCAACAGGATAGCTTCCTTTTGCTACCGTTACTTCTAATCCTTGCTTCTCGATTTGATCTCGTAACTCTTTTGGTGTTCCCTCATCAGTGATGAGTAAATGAAAGCTGTTGAGGGGACCTATTTTAGAAAAAGCATCATGTTCCATATTCTCATGAGACGCTAAAATGAAGCGACGTCGAGAAACCTCCAACACAGCGCGACTAAAACTAGCTTCCTCTGGGGTTGCAGTACTAACACCTTGCAAGCTAATGGCTCCTGCTGTCATAAAACACAGATCAATTGTAAATTGTTTTACCATTTCATTGGCAATAATATCGGAAATCATACCTGTTTTATTAACTTGTCCTCCGATAAGATAAACGTCAGTATTTTCAGATTCACGTAACTGTTCTGCGATTTTAACCGAGTTCGTCACCACTGTTATCGGCATATGTTGAGGTAAATATTTTATCATATGAAAATGCAGGTTCGTTCCACTTAAAAATATTGTATCGTGCTCTTGTATGTAGGATACGGCTGTTTTGGATATAGCAGTGATATGACTAGGTCCATCTTTTATACGTACCGCTGATGGTACAACAGGCTTTCGCACAGCTGATACAGGAATAGCTCCTCCATGAGTTTTTTTCAATAATCCCTGTTCTTCCATAATGGATAAATCTCTCCTGATGGAATCAATAGAAACATGAAATTGCTCCGCTAACTCCTTCACCAGCACTCGTTGTGCTTCGTGGAGTATCTCCAGAATCTTTCCTCTTCTCTCTTCAGCAAACATCTCATCGCCTGCCTTCACTATGTAATACTTCCATTTTATTCCGTTATCCGCAAAAAAGTCAATATTTACCTGCAAAAATCTTCTTGTTTATGCTTTTTTGGGCAAAAAAATCAGGATTCCCGAAGAAACCCTGATTTTCTTGTCTACAATTACATTTGTTGTGATTGGCTTTCCGACATCAAGGATACCGGACGTTGTGGTGTAAATGTAGAGATCGCATGCTTATAAACCAATTGTTGCTTGCCTTCTGTATCAATAACGATTGTGAAGTTGTCAAACGCCTTGATATAGCCTCTCAATTGGAATCCGTTTACCAAATATATGGTAACTGCGATATTTTCTTTTCGTAAATGGTTTAAGAACGTATCTTGAATATTGATCGTCTGTTTCATGGACAATACCCCCTAAAAGGACTTGTAAGTTATATATTCGGCGTGGAATGGAACTTTCCTTCCATCGCACTGGTAATTGTTTCAACCACTTGTTCATATGAATCGGATTCAGTCATATCATACCATTCCAACTGAGGCATCCGCTTAAACCAAGTTAACTGACGCTTAGCAAAATGCCTTGTTCTTTGCTTAATGTCAGCTATTGCCTTATCTAACGTGATCTCTCCATATAGATAAGGAATGAGTTCCTTGTAGCCCAGCCCCTGCATGGCAACCAGATCAGCAGAATACCCTTGATCTAGCAACCTGCGAACTTCTTCTACCAATCCAGCCTCAATCATTAAATCGACTCGTTGATTTACTCTTTCGTAGAGCTTCGCCCGATCCATTGTTAAGCCTATAATTTTCAAGTTGTAAGGCGAATAAGCGGCCTGATTTTGAAAATCAGACATACGTTTTCCAGTCAATTCGTATATCTCAATTGCACGTATAACCCGGCGAACATCATTTGGATGTAAGCGATCTGCTGTAATAGGATCATGCTCGCGTAGGCGTCTGTGAAGAGCTTCTACTCCTTCCACATCGGCAAATCGTTGCAATCTCTCTCGCAATTCCTCGTCCTGATCCGCCTCAGAGAATTGATAAGCATGAGTAACCGATTGTATGTAAAGTCCTGTTCCACCCACGATAATAGGCAGATGATTACGCTGATTAATTTGGGTGATTAGCTGTTGGGCCTGCTGCTGAAAGATAGCCACAGAGTATTCCTCATCTGGATTCATGATATCAATCAGATGATGGGGAACAATGGACCGCTCTTCCTCGGTAGCTTTAGCCGTACCTATATCCATGCCACGATAAACCTGCATAGAATCACCAGAGATGATCTCTCCATTAAACTGTTGTGCTAATCGAAGGCTAAGAGCAGTCTTGCCTACTGCCGTAGGGCCTGCAATTACCACTAAATTCTCTTTTTGCCTCATCTCTCACTCCCCTCCAATGCTTCCATATAACTATAAATCACTTGATGTTCACGTTTTCGATAAGGTGTAAAGCCCAATTGCTCGTGCAAGGTACCTGTTGTACCCTCTTTTAAAACGACTCGTCGTTTAGCTACCCGGCGAGCTTGAGCAATCGTTTCCTCCGTCAACACCTTATCATTAGCCAATTGACGCAAGGTAGAAATACCATGTGACTCGAAGACAGCTTGTTGGAACATAGGATCAAAATAAACTACATCAAATGAGTTATCGGGCAATGCTTGAAGCTTGTCAAGGTGATCAACCTGTTCCACCTGTACACGCCGCATCGCTTCGATTAAAGCTGGTGATCCCGTATCCCAATGAGTAAGACCGTCTCGGACAAGTCTCGCAATCATAGGCTCCGATTCAATTCCAACCACTTGCCCTGTTCCACCTGTGGCATAGGCAAATACGATCGCATCTGCCGCCAATCCCATCGTAGCATCAAGCACCTTATCACCTGGTGAAATTTGGCAAACAGAAAGCATAGTATCATTATCGCCGCGTTCTAGCCTCTTTATACGGAAAGACGCTGTATTGGGATGAAAAAAGAAAGCCTGTTGACCCCTCCGTTCCAACCTAGCTCCCTTAGCAGTTACAATTAAAATATCATTCGCCTGGTATTTATCTCTGAGCTTTTCAATCGAAAGCTCTCCACGTGAAACTAGTGGAGCGGAAAAGATAGTAGCCAGTTCCTGCGCATGAGCCAAAACAGACGCCCTTGGCTCATTTCCTGTTGTTACAATCATTTTATCACTCGTTTCCTACTCATACTAAATCCGATCAAATTTGATTCCTATCTCTATGTATGTCTGCCTTGGTTGCTATCCTATTATACTAACAAAAGAAAGCTGTCAACAGCAACGAATTTTGATTAGCAATAAGCTTAAAATCAAGGTTATTCACGATGTTGCCTCTTTTCCCCTAATCAGCTTCATTATCCATAAAAAGAAGAACATCCCGCCGCCTCGTAAGCATACGTTCGAGATGTTCCTCTATACTCATGCCAATGGATGATCAAATTATCTCTACATCACTCGTTTGATTAGTTGTGTTTCTATTAGTTAATTTGACCGCATTAACCGCTTTCTAATGCGATTCTTAACGAATATAGTTAACGTTCATTTATCTGATTTACTTAAGTGCGTTGTCAATTTGGTTGTCAATGTTGTCAGCCCTGTCTACTCTCAATACATCTTCTACAGGTATCCACCAAAAATCCTTATCATTCTTTAGCTTGATCCTCTTAAACAAGCGGATTCTATCACACCTTTACCCCCCTTTGTCTCTTTCCACCATAGTCAGGGCATAGTCATATGACGTAAGTCAGATATCATGTAGCAAAACTCGGCCAGCTCATCCTCTTCAATAATTGGTTTCTCGATTAGTTTCTTATCCCGTGAAGCTGACGTACCATTTCTAGTATTACGGTAAAAGTGAATCCAAAAATTTAGTAATCTATCATCTTTTTATATATACATTTTTTTACTAAAAAAATGTATTTTTTATTTAATTCTAAATATTTCTATATAATCTTCCGATATATTATTTGGGTATATTTGTATATCCACTATTATTTTAGAAAATATTAAGAGGATGACTATGATATCAGTTTCTAGTGCTTCAAATTCTTACAGGCAAAATATGAACGGCGCAAGAGAAGTAATGGCTTTAAGAAATCAACAGGAGCAACGTCAGAATGATCATCTGCAAGGTAATATTCAAAATGATAGGGTACAAATATCAAAAGAAGGTAAACAATTATATCTAGCTAGCGCTTCAGCTCGTTCTAATTCATGGTGGGATGATTTAAAAGATACGACCTCTGATTGGATTGATTCTAGTAAGAGATGGCTAGTTGATGCTGGTAATTTTTTATTAGACGCTGCCAAAGCAGGACTGGACTTCTTAATTTTAGATGATGTAAAAACAATTTTTGACCCAAAAGCTAGTGATGCAGAGAAAGGATTCGCAATTCTCTCTTTATTCCCTGCAGGAAAAGGTGCAAAGGCCGGTAAGAAAGAATATAATCTTTTAAAAGAGCATGGTGATGATATAGCTAGTTTTGCTCATAAGGTTTTAAATGGCCGAAAGAAAATCGGAAAATATTATGTTAATTCGAGAATCGATGAAGATTCTTTTCTTATACGCGAAACTGAAAAAGCAATGAAAGATAAGAAGCTTCAAGCTGAAGAAAATCATTTACTCAATGAGTATTTAAAAGGAAATAGTAATCCTGGTTCAGGGAACAACTATCTTTTTAATGGGGTTTTTGAGCTTCGTTCAAAAAATGGAGCTAGAGTATATCTAAGAACTGAAGGAGATACCGTTGAAATACTGGCAAAGTCAGATAAAAAAAATCAATCTAAAGTTATTGAACGTCTAGAAGAAATATACGGAAAAAAAATAAAATAACACAATCATAAGGAGAAAATATGAAACATGTAGTAAAAGAAATATGGATCAATGTAGAGCAGTCAGAAGATAAAAATTACGACATTTACGATAACAATGTTGATGTAATGGTAACGTTATCAGACAACTCAAAGTGGGTCGTAACATTCTTCACCTATGAAAATATAAAGACACTCCAACAAAAAAATAAAAAAACTGGTGAGAATTTAAAAGGTGCTTATCTATGGGCAAGTGATATGATTTTGGTTGATAACGTTAGTAGAAAAAGAATAGAGGAAATAATAAACCATTTAATAAACGAGGATGACTTTAAATATATATTTGTCCATTGTGAAGATGATTGAATAAATTCAGACGTTAAACCAAGTGAGAGTAGGATTTATTTATTCTCTACCCTCACTACATCCTCAATAGGTATCCACCAAAAATCTTCATTATTCTTTAACACGCTCTTGCTCCATTTCGCCCAAATCCATAGGTTTTATTAAAATCAATCGAATGCACCTCCGAATCCTCTTACAATCACAGGCTCAGTTGCAACTCCTTTAACAAAAACAAAGCGTATACTAACGCCCCATTTTTCTGCTGTTTTTTCCTTGTTGGTGAAGATGAAGCCACGGTTGAATATAACATGGTTAGTTGCGTCTTCCACGTAGGCGACTCGTCAAATGCATTGTTACACACCTCGATTTTATAATCTGCACCAGGAGAAACTGTCACATTCTGCATTTATCTCATTGAAAGATGAATGCTTTTTTTTGTACATAATAAATAAAAATTTTTGTCACAAAACATGTTTTTCCGGTTTCTCTATAATACAGGTATCAAATGAGAGTGAGGTTTTAACTGACATGTTAACGATAAAAAAGGAAGAACGGCCTGTTTCGGATGTGACATTTGAAGATTTGTTTAAACAATACTATGTGTACGTTGTGAAACAGATCGTATGGATTGTCAAAAATCAGCCTATTGCTGAAGAATTAGCACAAGAAGTTTTTTTACAACTACATCGCAACGATTGGAAAGAGATTAAAAGCTTATCTGGATGGCTTATAAAATCTTCTACTTATGTAGCGTATAACTATCTACGATCTGAAAAACGACATCAAGCGAAAATAGATAAATCTATACATTATCATGAAGTACAACATGTTTCATCGTTAGATGATGACTGGATCAGACAAGAAGAAATTACAAAGGTACAAATTGTACTCAGTAACATGAGTGAGCAAGATCGAACCATTTTATTAATGAAGTTTTCTGGTTTTCAATATAAAGAAATTGCAGAAGTGTTTCAAATTGACATATCTTCTATTGGAACTTTATTAGTACGAGCCAAACAAAAATTTCGTAAGATTTATCAACAATTAGAGGAGGCATAACAAATGAATTGTTATGATATGGGGTTTATACAAGCGTATATTGATGGGGAACTTCCTTATAATACAAGAAAAAAATTCACAAAACATCTAGATACATGTGAAGTATGTCAAAATTTATTGGCAGAAATCAGTAAATTAAGCCGTTGGGAAAATGTCATGTTAGAAGATGAAAGTATACATTCAACGCAAGACATTAAAATTGATGTCAATCAAGCTTGGAAAACATTTGAAAGTCGTTCAAAACGGGAGAATGTTTCTTATATAAATCAAAAAACACAACAGAGGAAGGGAATATTTACAAATATGAATAAAAAATCAAAACGTTTCATGTATACATCGGTAGCTGCAGCAGGACTTTTTACAATAGCGATGATTCCGCAAGTACGAGTGGTAGCTACGAATGTTGCTTCCTATTTTTCGAATGAAATATTAAATGATAAGGTTGTAAATGAAGGTATACAAGATGAAAATGGTGTTACACAAGACATGATGAAAAATGGGCAATTTATTCCGATTGATGAAAAAATTACAGATCAAGGCGTGACTGTACATTTTAAAGAATTATATGTTGCGGATTCACGTATATCTGTCCATTATAAAATTGAAAAAACAGATGGAAGTTTAGTACCGTTTGAATTTGACACAACAGGATTAAACCTTAAAAACGATGGAAAAATAAATGGCCAACAAGAAGAAAATCCTGAATATTATACGAAAGATGGTAGCTTCTCACAATCAGCATTTATTCAAGGTTCAGATGGTTTACCATTCAAATTAACTGCAGCAGGAAAAGAATTAACGCATGTAGGTATTCGTGATAAAGATAGACCAGAGGGTATCATTACATTTGTTGAAGGTCCTGAAGGGAAAGAATCCTTTAAACAACCACTTACATTAGATGTAAATATAAATAGAATTGGAAAAGTAGCTGGTTCTTGGAAAGGCCAAATTCATATTGATCCTCAAAATTGAAAAAGTAAAGTGAATGGAACATGAAAAAAGAATAGAACACTGTGTATCTAATACCGTGCTTATCTTCTTCCTTGTGTTATGATTAAGCAAGAAGAACAGCTTATAAATTGCCCTCCCACAAACCCTATACAATGAACATATAAAACATCTTTCAACCTTTTACGGAAATGGAAGGTGTTTTACATTAATCATTTGAAATTTTCCAGTGAACACCACACTATTCCTGCCCCAATAAAAAAATGGGAAAAGGTAGTTTTGGCTTTTTTATTAGATACTTTAGGTGGTTGGTCGCAAGATGCACTCCAAGATACTCATATAGGGTTTTGGGATTGGAAGGTTCGGGATTCTGATGACAAAGTGGATATTTATTATGTGACCGTTGTTCGTTATAAAGATAACACATTTAAAAAAGTTATAGATGTCCAATACTAAGAAGCTGATAGAGTACGTTATAAATAAAAATTAATTATAGGAGGGGGAGAGGTGATGTATTTTCCTCTACACCCTCCTATATATGAAAGAAGGAAAGTTTATTAAAGTAGAGAAATATTCGTGTTCCTATTTCATTGTTTCGGGTATAGTTGTTTTTATTGATCGTTTACTACGGAATTCGTTCGACAATATTTATGTTCTCTTGCTTATCGATTTAGTTTTGATATATTTATTGTTCAAATTAGCGGATAAATTCATCGCCCCATTCATTCAAAAAATTTGTACTAGATATCATATTCATGTGCTAGTCATATATATCGTTTATTTCCTGTTTTTTATTTTTGTTATGGCATAAAATCTAGTTATTGTAAGAGCGAACGTCCGAATCCCTTATATTCGGACATTTCTTTATTTGGATTCACCCCTTTCTAACTTTTATTCTGCGGCTCCTGTCTCACTTGCAACCCTTACCCGATCAGCCAGCTCCCGTTGCAACATGTCCAGCATGACCAGAAAAGCTTCACAAAGGTGTTTTCGCTTTATTTAATGAACACTGACCACATCTTCTACAGGTATCCACCAAAAATCCTCATGGTTCTTTAGCTTGATTTGTTTCAACGTTGAATCAAATTTATCTACCCATCTCCAAGCTGATTCTATCACGTCTCTGCCCTCTTCCTTCATTCCCATTTGATTATAGAAAGCCCATAGTCCCTGTAGATGGCTGATAAATTTCGTTCGCTACCTCTGATTACTGTTAATTCCTCCTTGTCATATTTATCTAGAACATACTCCTAAGAGGTTTACAACATGTTAATAGGAGACAATTCATTTCCTTTAGTTGAAAATGAAATCTCTAAAGAAAACAAAAAGGAATCAATATCAGACATTGCTTATAATCAAGAACCACCATCAGATAAGATTGACGTTTCGATCAGGTATAGGCGATGCTGGCTAAAAAGATGCTACTCGGATATTGCTACTACAACTCTAATCCTGTAAAAGCCAGAGGGTAAGAGGAAATAAAAAGGATTTGATTATCCCTATAGAAAACCATTTTGTAAAAATAAGGTAAATACAATATGATGTAAAGAGAGGAATTAAAATGAAAAAACATGCAAACTTGTAACCGCTCTATGCTTAACAGGATTCTTAGTAATTTCTCTCTCTTACAACTGAATTACTTAGTAAACGCGCTGGTACATAGCTAAGAAGATAGATAAAAACAAGACCAAAAAAGGTGTTTATATGGATTTTGGTTGGGATCGATTGACAACTAATATTTACGAGCGTTAACTTAACTGCATGAAAAGCCGCATACTTGCGGCTTTAGTTCATTTTAGGAGGTTGTTAGGATGAATGTAAACGTGATGAATATTGGTTTGTTTCTAGCCATTGTAATATTTTTAATTTCTTTATTTATTAAAAATAAAAAAAATCCCAAAAAATCATATGTTATAATCTACATACTCAACATTATTATTCTGTGTATTGTATTAGGTAACTATTTCTCCAATCCCCCTGGTGGAGCTGGTTCTATTGTTATACCTATCGTTTATATTCTGGTGATATTATTGAACCTCCAGCAAATTATACGAGGATTAAAAAATAATAACTTGAAATAATTTGTTCCTGATTATCAAACGTCCGAATGTGAGAATTCGGACGTTTGACGTTTTGCTGTATTAGCTATTATTTATTCTTTTTTCTTATAACATAAATTACTTATTCTGCAGCTCCTGTCCACTTGCATCCTTACCCGATCAGCCAGTTACCCAAGATATTTAGCCTGCTCTTTCATCCCCATTGCGTCACTAACTTTCCATTGTGTTTTCAATACTAAAATAATTATTCAGGCTTACGGGGTAGCATCACATCGCCTGAGCTTGATGACGAAGTAAATACTACCCCATGTATAAATAAAAACACCTTTGGAAAAGAAAAGGATGAAGTACTATATATAGGAGGCAGAAATGAAGAGGTCGTTCTTGTTATTGTCGATATTTACAGTACTATTGCTTGCATTAGTTGGAATCATGAAATTTCAAAGTGAAGCAGTCTCAAAACGCAACTCGGGAGTATCTCAAGAGCAAGGGCCTAAATGGGAGTCTGTCAAAAGAGTTTTTACCAAGGGGTCAATTCAAAATGATGTTTTTAGAGTAACGTTCCCTCGTACCGATTTGCAGATAAAAGTAGATGATGTTCAAATTGATCCAAATCTTGCTTTAACCTCTTATTTAGCTTTTAAGCAAGTTGGTAACCATTCTATGATGATGGGTGATCTTGTTCTCCTTGAAAAAGAAGTCAAACCTGTTGAAACAAAGTTAGCTGAGCTTGGAATTGAGATTACTGCTTTACACAACCATATCATCGAAGAAAATCCAAAAATCATGTATTTACATGTTGCTGGTCACGGTGATCCAGTTAATCTGGCTGAAAAAATGAAGGATGCTCTTTCCGTAACAGGCACTCCATTAGCCTCTACGCCACCTGAAAAATCACCGTCAACCTTTAACTGGTCTAAGGTTGAGGACACAATAGGGTGGAAAGGTGTACAAAGAGGAAAGGTGTTTCAATTCTCTATACCAAGACCGGAAAAAATAACGGAAAAAGGCGTAGGTATTCCACCGGCTATGGGTATAGCGATGCCCATAAACTTTCAATTGATTGGTGAGAAAGCAGCAACAACTGGTGATTTCGTTTTGCTTTCAAACGAAGTGAATCCCGTGGTTCGTGAATTAACGAAAAATGGGATTACCGTAACAGCGATACATAACCACATGTTGAATGAATCTCCTCGATTATTCTTCTTGCATTTCTGGGGAGTGGATGAACCCGAAAAGTTAGCTCGTGGTCTACGTGCGGCACTAAATCAAACCACAGTGGGAACACAAATAAAGTAGCCATAACGGAAATAGCCGGTTTCCTAAACATATAGGATTCCGGCATTTTTTTCGGACAAAAGGGCCTTAGTGTTTATTTTATCGTTTTGAAGGTGATCCTTTTTCTTTTTTTATGCTTACATCACTCGTTTAAACATTTTCTCTAAATCATAGGTTGAAAAATGAATAGCGATGGGTCTGCCATGCGGACAAGTGAATGGGCTCGTAGTTCGGCGAAGTTTGTTTAAAAGTGCCTCCATCTCAGCGTGGGTCAAATAACGATTCGCTTTTATAGAAGCTTTGCATGACATCATAATCGCAGCCTTTTCCCGCATTTTACTCACGTCAACCCGTTCATTTTCGCTCGCTTCTTGTACGAACTGAATCAGTTCGTTAATGACCTCCACTTCACTCCCCTGAGGGAACCACTGAGGATGAGCTCGAACAATAAACGTCCGGTTGCCAAACCATTCTATATCTAACCCAAAGGATTGCAGCAAATCAAGTCGCTCCAACAGTTTCGCTTCCTCCTGCATTGTACATTCGACTGTATGCGGAAATAGAAGCATCTGACTTGAAACCTTTTCCTCTTGCAGTTTTTGCATGAAGTACTCGTAAAAAATTCGTTCCTGAGCAGCATGCTGATCAATTAAATACATACCGGTGTCATTCTGAGCAATGATGTAAGTACCATGAACCTGACCTACTGGGTATAAGATTGGGACAGCATTTCCAGACTCATCTACGTAGGCAGCATCTTCATGGTTGCTTGCTTTTTGTATGGATGTATTCTCGGTATCTTCCTCAACTGCTGAGTTACTCATTTCACCTATATGCTCTGGTTGTTCTTCTCTATTTGAACCCAGCATATGAGAAGCTTCCTCGTGCGGTGTACTATTGTCGTCCTCGATAGCATCGCTCCAAAAGTCTTCCTCTGTATCGATACTCCTCCCTGAATCGGTAATATCATCTTTAGTTGGCGACTTTTCCAGCGCGTTAGCATCAATAGTATTTCCAGACTCATTTTGAGCAAAATGGTTACGAGAGCCTTCTGTGACAGACTGACTGGAATTGTGAGCAGGATAACTGGGCTTGCTGTTACCTGTGTACATCCAATTGCTCTCGCGTTGCTGATCTGACTGTATGTGAGCCTCTGCTTTCGACTCCTGATCTCCTTGCTGTCCAGATCCTTTTTTCGCCGTCAATTCAGAAGATGCAGGATCTGTGGATTGTTCTACGTAGGCTGACCGTTTTTCTCTAATCGGTACATCAAAAGCGGTCAGTAATCGATTCATCTGCTGTTGCTGTTCGTTTGAATGGTGTTCACCTAGATTAAACTGCGGCTGATACGGTTTTTCCAGCTTAATTTTGGGCTTACTGTTCGTTTGCATCGGCTGTACAATTCGTAAGCCTACGCGCAGTGCCTCTTTTACTGATTGTTCAACCGCTGCACACAATTCCTGTTCCTTACTAAAACGTACCTCTAATTTAGCCGGGTGAACATTTACATCAACCAAGATCGGGTCCATTTCAATATGCATAGCGACTATCGGAAAACGCCCAATTGGTAAAAAGGTATGATACCCTCGCATAATCGCTTGTGATAATGGATAATTGCGCACATAACGACCATTAACCAGCGTAGAGATGTAGGTACGATTCGCTCTCGTTACCTCTGTCTTAGATAGAAGTCCGCTCCAGCGAAAATCTAACGTCTCCCCTTCAAATGGCAATAATTGCTTTGCTACCTGAACCCCATAAATGGCCGCCATCACATGTAATAGTTTACCATCACCTGATGTTTGGAGAAGATTTTTTCCATTATGAGTCAACGTAAAAGCAATTTTTGGATAGGTAATCGCTAAACGGTTTACATAATCTGATACATGTCCTACTTCTGTCGAAATGGAGCGCATATATTTTAACCGAGCTGGTGTATTAAAAAATAAGTCACGTACAACAATTTCCGTTCCTTTTACCCTAGCCAAATCCTCAACGCTTTTCATGTCTCCACCGTCGATAACGACCTTAGTTCCTACTTGTCCGCTATCTTCAGCACTCATCAATTCAATTCGAGATACCGAGGCGATAGATGCCAAGGCTTCCCCGCGAAAACCAAGAGAACGAATATGAAATAAATCACGTGCCGAACGAATCTTGCTCGTAGCGTGCCGTTCAAAAGCTCGCAAACAATCTTCTCGATCCATTCCCACGCCATTATCAACGATGCGGATTAGCTGTAATCCGCCCTCCTCAATATGAATCTCTACTTGAGAGGTACCTGCATCAATAGCGTTTTCCACCAGCTCCTTCACCACGGAGGCTGGGCGTTCCACCACTTCACCAGCAGCAATCATATTGCTTACCTGCTCCGTAAGCACTTGAATTTTTCCCATGTTCCTCCTCCTTTTTTGTGTGAAGCAAGCTTATTTATGCTTGCGTAAACGTGTATTCCAGTCAGACAACTGAATGAGTGCCTGTAGAGGTGTCATTTGATTTAAATCGATATCACGTAATTCTGATAGGACATCAACCTCTGTTGGATTTGGTAAAGGTTCATTTTGGCTAGATGTAGCTGGGGCTTGGGCTACCTCTGTACCTTCTACTACTGTATCGGTTTTATCCGTTTTTCCTTTTGTTTCTGCCTTTGATGTAGAAGCATCGTTAGCCCTTTTCTTCTTCTGATGAATCGTTGTTTCAATTTGACCAGAAAAAACCTGCTGGGAAGGGGCTGAGGCTTGTCCCCAGAGCATATCAAGCGAAAGCTGCTCTAATGGCGCTTCTCGATCCTTGCCTTCTAAGCCCTGTAAAATTTCACGTGCACGACTGATTACCTCTAGCGGCATTTCTGCTAATTCTGCAACATGGATACCGTAGCTTTTATCAGCTCGTCCCTCTTCGATTTTATGCAGGAATAAGAGTTTGCCGTCACGCTCCTCACAACGTGCATGAACATTCACCACTCCTGGAATCTTCTCCTCCAGATCAGTTAGTTCATGATAATGTGTAGAGAATAAGGTCTTTGCCCCGATATGCTCGTGGATATATTCAATGACAGCTTGAGCTAATGCCATACCATCATAGGTGGACGTTCCCCGCCCAATTTCGTCCAGTAATATCAAGCTACGCGGGGTTGCTTTTACCAGCGCGTTACGAGTTTCTAGCATCTCCACCATAAACGTAGAGAATCCCCCCACTAAATCATCAGCCGCTCCAATTCGAGTAAAAATCTGATCCACTAGGCTAATACGAGCTTCACTGGCAGGAACAAAGCAGCCGATCTGAGCCATAACCGTAATTAAAGCCATTTGACGCATATATGTACTCTTACCCGCCATATTGGGGCCTGTAATGAGTAAAATATTACGATCCTTTTGATTCATCGTCACATCATTTGCCACATACTTCTCTTGATTTAATACTGCTTCCACAACAGCATGGCGACCGTCTTTTACATAAACCTCGCCATCGGTGGTCAAGGTAGGACGGGTAAAGCCGCGTTCTTCACTCACGGTAGCAAAAGCCTGCAACACATCAATGCGGGCAATTCGTTCTGCTAAATTTTGAATCCGCGGGATATGCTTCGCTACTTCCAAGCGAATTTGGGTAAACAACTGATATTCTAATTCCACAAGCTTCTCTTCAGCTTCCAGAATCAGAGCTTCCTTCTCTTTTAACTCTGGGGTGACATAACGCTCCGCATTCGTTAGGGTTTGCTTACGCTCATAGCGTCCCGGTGGTATGTGGGCCAGATTAGCCTTCGAAACTTCGATATAGTAACCAAAGACTTTATTGAAGCCTACCTTCAAGGAGCGGATTCCTGTTAGCTCACGCTCGCTTTTTTCGAGTTGTGCGATCCAGCCTTTTCCTTGGCGACTAGCTAATCTGAGCTTGTCTAGATATTCGTCATAACCGTCCTGAATTAAATTACCCTCACGCACGCTTACAGGAGGATCTTCTACAAGAGTTTCGGATAAAAATTGGGCAATATCACCACAGTCATCCATATCTGAAGCAATCGATTGCAGGGCTTGCTCTCCGCTGTTAACCAATAGATGGATTACACTCGGGATAGCTTCAAGAGAATGGCGTAGCTGCACCAAATCCTTGGCATTTGCATTTCCATAAGAAATCCGGCCCGCTAAACGCTCCAAATCATATACGCGATCCAGCCCCTCACGTACATCAGAACGCAGTAATAAATCGTGGCGAAATGCTTCTACTGTATCATAACGATTACCAATTTCCTCAGGATTCAAAAGAGGCCGTTCAATCCAGCGACGTAACAATCGTCCTCCCATGGCCGTCTCTGTTTTATCCAGAAGCCACAATAAAGAGCCCTTTTTGGACTTGTCCCGAATCGTTTCAGTCAGCTCTAAATTTCTTCGTGAGAAATGGTCCATTTGCAGAAATTCATCTGCCACGTAATGCTGTAGGGAACGCATATGTGTTAACGCTCTCTTTTGCGTAGTCCCTACATAATGCAAAAGTCCATTCATAGCTAGGCGGACTGCATCCTCTAGCTGCGTAGCTTCCTCTGGATAAAGCTCATCTACGGCTGTTTGCGACATTGCATTGGTAGCTAGGCAGGTAATAGACATATGGGGCGGTAATCCTTTTCCGCGAAGCTCATCCTCAGCGATATCACATAGCAATAGCTCACTCGGGCGATATTGCATCGCTTCCTCTACTGCTGCATACATGGTTGACAATGAGGTGGTATACAATTCACCAGTACTTAAATCACACGCTGCTACCGCCGCTTTTCCTGACAAAGCGGCAATAGCAACTAGATAATTGTTCTCTTTATCATGTAACCATTTTCCCTCAATCATGGTTCCAGGTGTGATCATTCGCGTTACTTCACGCTTTACAACACCTTTTGATGCTTTCGGATCTTCTACCTGCTCACAAATCGCTACTTTATATCCTTTTTTTAACAATTCGGCAATGTAGGTCTCCGCTGCATGATGAGGAACTCCACACATGGGAATGCGCTCTTCAGCTCCTCCACCACGACCTGTCAACGTAATCTCTAGTTCGCGTGAAGCTAGAACTGCGTCTTCAAAAAATAGCTCATAAAAATCACCTAAACGGAAAAACAAAAAAGCATCGGTATATTGACGCTTTATCTCTAAATATTGTTGAATCATCGGGGTGTATTGTGCCATTATTTCTACTCCTAATACCCATAATCATTCATCTATTATAACATGGTTCCTAGTGGTTGTTGAGTTGAAATGGAGGTAACTTCCAAGTAAGCTTCATATCCTGATTGCAAGGCCACTCCCCATCCATAAAAATACTATGAAAAAAGGGGGTTATATATTTTCGATACGTTTGAAATAAAGGTAGATTATTTATCTCCAAATACAAGTCCTTGACCAATGAAGCAAGTTTTTCTTTTTCCCCACGATAGTAGGCAAGCTGCATGGATATGTCTGTACTGACATCTTGCTTGAGAAGATATTGGGATTCTGCTATTACTTTTGTAAGAGCCAAAACTCCTTTGGTGATTCTTGGCGAAACCAGCCAACTAGGAAGAGTCCTGTATTCAAATCCTCCATGCGCCTGTGCACGTACATCTCCTAAAAAACCGTAGCGCGGCCTTCTTTTCATACATCCTTGATCTTCTAGTAAACATAAAGGTAATGCCAAATACGTATCTAATTTACGCACTAAATCAAAATGCAGAGTAGTCCCGCTAACATGAACATGACCGCCGATTGGATAACCATCAAAGGGCATCCCCCCTGCCAACCAAATAATCGAATCATCTGAAATCCGGCGTTGAGCCAGATGGAGGGCTCTATAAATATTTTTAAAGACAGTTTCTGGTTCAGTTGAGGGTTCTGGTCGAACTTCAACCAATGGATGCTGGTGCGATAGAAGCTCTGTTTTTAATCGGACTCCATCATATCCGATAACACCATTTTTCGGTAAATATTCTGAAGCAATTGCCATATTTCCAGACTGATCTCGTAAAGCAAATTCCGGATCGGCTCCTAGCATTACTTGTGGAGCTGCTACTTGATCTAAAAGAATTTGCTGTTCACGTTCCTTCATAAACATCTGTAAACGTTCTCGTAGCGAAACATCTGCTGGCAGCTCGGCTTTACAGTCCAGTACCCGCATCCTTGTTGGGGAATGAACTCCAACCAAAACTTTCCCGTAATCTAATCCAAGAGCGTAAATGGTACGAATCGCCAGGCTAATGATCCGATTTTTCTCAATCTCATCCAGCTTTTGACTTACTTCTTCTTTTTGCGTTTTGCCAGTGGTTCGTGCTTCTTGTAAAATCCAAACATTCCGTTCTTCTATTCGATAAATGGCAGCAACCTGGTGCTGAAACAGATGTACCTCAAACGTTTGCATAGGGATTACTCCATCGTACGTCTGAATTGGCATTCCGTGTAATTTCAGAATAGCCAACATTTTCTCTCGATGATGCGTATGTTTTATGGCACTCTCCCTATTCCACTTCTCAAACGTAGAAGCGGCGACTTTACTCATTACCATGTTAGACATACGCTTACCTCCCTTACTTCCTTCCTACACGCTATGCATGATAAAAAAGTAAGGTGCCTGGCCCAGTATGGTACCATTTTTAATAATAATATAATATTTTTCGTTATAAAAAATAGACGTAAAAAAGCCGCCGGACAAACCGACAGCCTTTTCTACCACTTAATCTAAATCATCTAGTAAACTCGATGAGTCGAATTGATCATACTCTTCGGTTGAGTCATCAAAGTCATGCGAGAAGGAATCTTTATCCTCACAGTTGTGACAAATTACAACACACACCTTCGTTTCTCCAACAACTTCAACAGAATACTCCTGTTCAACTCTTACATTAACTGCATTACCGCAAATTTCTGCTCTGACGCATTTTGGTTGTTCAATGCACTGGCAAATGATTTCTAAATCACCGCGGCAATTTTTGTCAAAATAAGAAAGAGGAACATCTAACGTGTACTTTACTTCTTCTTTTTTGACTTCTGTTTGAGTATTATCCTCATAAGAATACCAGAGATTGACATCATACGTTCCACTGATAACGACCGATTCTAACACTTTCTCTGCTGAAAAGTTATTGTTTATAATCCAGCATCCTAGGATAGTAGTCGGTGTCTGAGTAGGTGTGATCGTATGTGTCGTTTGCGAGAATCTATGTCCTCTACCGCAGACAGCCTTGGCAATCAATTCTCGACACTGCAAATCTTTATCAGGACCAGACATATTGTAACCTCCTCCATACATCGTTTCTGTACATTTGTATGCAGGTGATTCGCTCAGAGTGCAAGATCGAGAGAACTGTTGCGGCAAGAATTAATCTTTCATACTTTAGTGACCACAGCCACAGCCTTCATCATCATGATGATCGGCTTCAGGGCCACCTGTTTTACCGGTGAGAGGATTACCACCCGTATCTAAAATAATTCTATCGGACACAGTATTGGTAATAACATGGGTCACCATTTGCAAAAGATCGTTTACATCTGTTTGAGATTGCTTAAATTCTGTAACTAGCGGAATCTCATCTAATTCTTCCTGAAGAGCATCGAACTCCGCTTGTACTTTTTCTACAAGTTGCGTATTGTTCATGCTTTCATACATGACTAGTTGCTTTTGTTTTGCTTTCAGACTGGAAATCAAATCCTGAACGCGTTTGTTTTGCTTCACCTGTGATTCTGCTCGTTTGAAAAAGTCTACTTCCTTCGTCCGAGAAATCATGTTAGCTAATTCACGCGCTTTCGCTAAAATTTCTTGATCTGTGTAAACCGGTGTTTCTGCCATCTCCAATTACACCTCAACTTTAGTCACTAATTCCCCATATGTGGTAAATGTTTTTGCCTCTGTAATTGTAACATGTACCAGTGTACCAATTAAAGATTTATCAGCTTTTACATGCACTAATTTTCCAGTTCGAGTGCGTCCAGCTAATACCTCTGGATTTTTTCGACTCTCTCCTTCAATCAGCAATTCATAGGTTTTACCAACCATCTCTTGATTTTTACGCAAGGAAATCTCATTCTGTACGGCCATCAATCGTTGTAAACGATCCTTTTTCACCTCTTCTGGTACATTATCCACCATAGAAGCAGCCGGTGTACCCTCGCGTGGAGAGTAGATGAACGTATACGCTGAATCGTATTCCACTTCTTTCATCAAGGACAGTGTTTCCTGGAATTGTTCCTCCGTTTCACCTGGGAATCCCACAATAATATCTGTAGATAACGAAACATCCGGAATAGCAGCCTTAATTTTACGAACCAACTCCATATAATGCTCGCGTGTATATTTACGTGCCATTTTTTTCAGTACTTCTGAGCTACCAGACTGTGCAGGCAGATGAATTTGCTCTACCAAATTTCCGCCTTTTGCTAAGACTTCAATGAGGTGGTCATCAAAATCCCGTGGATGACTTGTTGTAAAGCGAATACGCGGAATATCAATCTTACGAAGTTCGTCTAACAAATCCCCAAGTCCATATTTCCGATCTTCAAAGTCTTTACCGTATGCGTTTACGTTTTGTCCCAGTACCATGATCTCTTTAAAGCCTTGGCGCGCCAATTCACGCACTTCAGCAACGACATCCTCTGGGCGGCGACTGCGTTCTTTTCCACGTGTGTAAGGCACGATACAGTACGTACAGAACTTATCACAGCCATACATAATATTAACCCACGCTTTGATATCACCCGTACGTGTTTTCGGCATATTCTCGATGATATCGCCCTCTTTAGACCATACCTCAATCACCATTTCTTTACTAAACATTGCATCTCGCAATAATACTGGCAGACGGTGTATATTATGCGTTCCAAAAATCATATCTACTTCTGAATAAGAACGTAATACTTTATTGACTACCTTTTCTTCCTGTGACATACAGCCACATAAACCGAGAATGAGATTAGGATTGTTACGCTTCAGATGCTTCATGTGACCAAGCTCACCAAACACCTTATCCTCTGCTCCTTCTCGGATCGCACAGGTATTAAACAGAATGACATCAGCTTCCATTGTATCTTCCGTCGCTGTATAACCCATTGCTTCAAAAATTCCAGCCATGGTCTCTGTATCATGCTCGTTCATTTGACAGCCATACGTACGAATCAAATAGTGAAGACCTTTTCCTATTTGTTTCATCTCTTCAGGTATAGTGAAATCGTAATGCACGGTAATGTCTTCTTTTCCACGTTTCTTGGCGTCCTTTAAGCTTGGTGCCTGAAAATATTTTGCATAATCAGCTGTGGACTTACTAGACTTTCCGGATTTTAAGTCCGTTGTCGCCTCTTTTTTATCGATCATTTTCTATTTTCACCTCATAATATGCTGTTTTTTTCTGCTATCATCCAGATATTATAGCATATTTGGACTTTGAGAATAAAAGGAAAAAAGTTCTCTGGGAATAGGGGTAGGGTGGTTATACTTGTCGTACAAGTAAAGAGAAAAAACGCTGATCACTATTCTTAACGTGTGTTATTTAAAAGTGTAAAACAAGCCTGATGCGAGTGTAAAAATGGATACGTGAAAAAGAGCCTTTCTTGGTTGATTCAAGAAAAGCTCATACGGAATACAAGCAAACGATGCTTTTACCTGACATGTATAATATCATGCCTGTTCAGACTTACTTTTAAACTGATGCTTTTTTTGCGGGAATGTCTAATTGAAGCATGTACTTCGCTATTATGCATTTGCTTGGATGATTTCAGCCCGATGTTTCGTTCTTCTTGCCGCCCTATCCTCTTCTTTCATGAGAGGACAGGTATAGCAATACTGGGCACCCTCGGTTCTAAAATATCTACAGCAAACATTTTTCATTCTCATTTGCTTTGTTGGATCCTCTATATGTTCGATTAATCGTACCTTCACATCAAACGGATTCTTGCTACGTCCAAAAACACTTGGATTTAACTCATGCTGTAAAAAATGAAAATCATCAATCACACGCTGCTTCTCTTCGGAGCTTGTTGTTTGTTCCAAAAGATTTGTTATAAAATGATGGAATTTCGTTGGCAGTTGTCCCCACATTTGGCCTACGTTAAATCCAGTAACAGCAGATATGCATTCCAAGAGAGGACGCAAAGTTTCACCATACAGTCTGGAAAGAACGTCCGTTCTCCATTCCTGTCTCTTCTCATCACTCACCGGTGCTTTTGTTTCTGCCCAGGAGCGTAGTTGAAAAGAGATTCGGGTATACGATCCCTCTGATTTTGGACTCATATGTACAATTACATTCTCTAAGGAGAAATCCAACGCCTTATTTTGGATCGACACCATGTACTGAAGTCCTGTAGCCATCGCCAGAAACCAGCTAGCAATGTAAGCAGCCGTAGCCGTATCATCTAATGCCTTGATCACTAGAGCGTATTGATCAATAAAATTTCGCATAGTGCTCTCATTAAGGAGGTCCGTGGCAGGCATGGAATAAAAAGCCCCATTAGGTTCTAGCAAATGAATATTAAACAGCTCATCAAGTCGTTGGATGTATTCGTTTTTCATTATATTCTCCTTTTCTTACTTTTCGTTATGTAGCAGAGAACGGCTCTAATGTGCGAGAATGATTTTCATTATTTGTAATTGTAAAGCACAGGGCTTACGCATTCAACTCAAAAAGGCTACCAAACGTTCCCTCATGACGTTTTGTAGCCACTTTTTATTTGACATTCCCATGCAGTTCTTCATCAGCCTCTGTTCTCCTGTTCTTTTATTTTTTTCAAAATGTATCTAGCTTCCTAATTTTTAAAGAACAAAACTTGAAGGTATTTCAACTCAAGGAATCTCAAAATCTATATTTTATCTTATAAGCAAATTATATTTTATGTACTATAGTATGTAGTAACTAGCTTCTTTTGACAGAAATCCATAGTTGATATTCTGGGATAAACACGAAAAAGCTTGAAATAAGTTCAAATCATTTATGTAGATATCTTGAATTTTCTTCATATTCCTTTTGAAGATACTTCAACTATCGTATAATTGTTAGAAAAAAATGGGGTGAGAATATGTCGACATTTGGTCAACGATTACAAAAATCTAGAAAAAAAGCAAAATTAACGCAGGAACAAGTGGCCAATAAACTCGGACTTGACTACTCCACTATCTCCAAATATGAGAATGATCACTCGCAACCCGATAATGATACTCTTATTTCGCTAGCAGATTTATATTGGGTTACTGTAGATTATCTACTCGGTCGATCAGTCGAACAATCTGATCACGATCTCTCTTTAGTGGATGCATACCTGCCTAAGGAAAAATTAGAAAAATTAACTCCAAAACAAATGGAAAAGATTAATGATTTTTTGTCTTTACCTGAAGACATTCAGATGAATATTGGTACAATGATTGAAGCCGCTGTCGAAATCGTAAAAAACAAAAATCGTCCTGATTAGTAGTCGAACTGATTATGGCGTTTTTTCGCATCTTCAATGATTTTCTCTATAAAACAAATAATGGAATTTATACTATAGTCTTTATTTTCGATTAAGTAGAGTTCGGCTAATTCAACGGCTTTCATTTTGGTATAATCTGTGAGTTGTACCGCTTTTATCTCCATTTTTTTCACCTACTTTAAAATTCTTTGCATATAAAAATTTATCATTAAATTATAGAATTTTTTGTCGAAAAATGAAGATAAAGCCTGTCTGTTCTACCCCCTTCAATTTTTCTTTACATTTATCAAAAATATCTGTATAATGGTATACCAAAAAAGAAAGAATCATCCATTTAATCCGGATGATTCTTTCTTTTCAAATGTTTTACTAATTCATATTTAGACCTAGAAACTGTTGTATAAGAACCATCGTCGAAGTAAGCTCTGATGAACAACGGATTCTCCACTACATAAGTAATATTTTCGAGATTAACAACATTTACAGCATCTAATGAAACAAAGCCGTATTTCCCCCAAGAAGCGCGAATCCCTTCTAAGGTAGTCACTCCAAGAAACACACCTTTGCTAGTATGGAAGCGTAAAATGCTATCTGAGTTTTTTTTTGGTCTAAAGAGATCTACATAATTAACCTCTTCTACTCCAAATTCTACAAAATCTGACTCATCGTACTTTCTTTCGATTCTAATCCCTGTTAGCCTAGGTTTCATTTTGCTTCACTTTGCTTTTTTAGTTCTTCTGGCACGATTGGACTACCGATGCTAGCCTTGAACGAAACAGCAAAAGCTCTAGCCACGGCGGTAAGCATAACCGAAGTAATTTCTGCTATATGTTTTTTCATTGATACTCACCCCCCTTTGGAATTAATAGCAACGATTGTACAAAGAATGATAATGCAACTATGGGAGAACCGATGACGAAATTCATGCTTACGATTAAAACAGAGCTTACTTTTAACAGAAGCACTTTTCGAGGTACGGTCAGATTTTCATATGTACTATTAGGAGCAAAACAGAATGTAAGAATAATACTAATTAAAGTTAGTAGATAAACAGCCATATAGTTTACTGGAATATGTGGAATTACTGCAATAATTGCTGTGGTTACAATAACACACAGATCTAAGGATCTTAAATGATAGCCCCCTGAAAAAAAACGCAGGATTACAAAAGAAGTCAATGCTATAAAACTATCCTGTAAACTATCTGTCAAAATCCCAACTAAAAGTAAAAAGAAACAAATAAAAAAAAAGTTAAGTAAAATAGAAAGAGCGTATGATAATACAGCTACGCTATTCGTACGCTCTGGACTCGCATTTTTTATTTTGATAGACATCACTTCTGACCATTTTTCAATCAATAATTTTGTCCCTCCTATATAACCAACGAAGTAAAAGTAATAGAGGGGCCAAAATAGGCAAAATCAATACCCAGATATCGCCTTTAAAAATAAAAATCCAATAAGCATTAGCTGAAATGGTTAAGATCCCAAGCACTAATCCACAAATGATCCTTATTTTTAAAGCGTCCAATTTTCCTTTTTGGTATAAATCATGGGGTGGTTGCATAATAAAAGAAAACCCTAGATTAAATATACCAATGAGCCAGCCTATCAGTAAAACGGTCACATCGGTGATAAGCTGAATCAAAAAAGTTCCCCACTCTACAAGACTTTTACCATCACTTAATGTCACCCATCCAAAGGATAGAAGAACAGGATAAATCACAAATTGAATTCCTATATAACTTAGATAACCAATTGCGGTAATTAAAGCTGATTCATATACTCTTATTTTGAACAAAAGTCTGAAAAACACTACAATCAGAAAAAATTGCGCCCCAACATCAATCTGGTCTACTTCTAGTACAACTCGGTTTACAAACGATGTGATAGACAATGCTGTAGCCATAATTGAGAAGTCCCTCAAATACATCGTTACTGGTAGCCTAAATGCTTTGAAGGTTAAGAACAGAATAGTAAATGAATCAATGAATCCAAACAATACATACAAAAAACTTTTCATATTATATCCCCTATTTAGCCAAGATCAAAACGATGTAGGTGTTTTTGTACTCACGACCATACAATAGACTATCTCTTAGAGAGTGTAGCTCGCTCATAACTTCTTGGTGAAAAATGATCTCCTCGCCTAATCAGCTCAAGGGAGGTTTTTTTATTTTTAAGTAAGTAACCATCAAGGCTAAAAAGAACATGCCAAACATGGAAATCAAGAACAAACCCTGATATCCACTGTGTACCTTTATGTACTCACCTCCTTCCCAATTGGGATAAAAGAGAGTGTGCTGATCATCTCTTAAGTGCCGCATTCTATTGTACCTCGCTATTATAGCATGGATTTTTTACGTATTCTCTACTTTCATAAAATATCAATAAAAAGCATGTGAATCCTTATCAAATCAAGTATTTTCTTGTAAAAACACACAAAAAATAGCACAAATAAATCCCTAAAATCTGAATGCTAAACCTTGTCCTCCCTCTATTACTATTTTTGTCCAAACCAACAACAAGTAATGCCCCATGACATCCATGATTCATACTCTTGACGAAGATATCCCCTTCCCACACTAGTATTGTTGATTCGTATGGGGAACAAAAGAAAAACGCCACAGCTTGTATGTAAGCCTGGCGTTTTCTTGCTGAATGGATTTTGTTTTTATATATTCTCTAACTTAATCTACTGGTCGTTTATCGTATGTTTATTTTTATTTACCAAACGTTTTCGCGATTTCAACAGCACGCTCTTTTGCTTTTGCCTTGATATTTTCTGCCTCAGCAGGAAGTGCGTTCATACCTTCTACTGCCAATGTTTCGTAGTCAGTGATACCGATGAAGTTCATTACTGCTTTTAAATATTTATCACCAAATTCAAAGTCAACAGCAGGACCCTCAGAGTACATGCCACCACGAGCTTGGATATGAAGAACTTTTTTACCGTTTAGTAAGCCTGCTGGACCAGCTTCTGTATATTTGAAGGTTTTTCCAGCGATTAATACGTTGTCAATGTATGCTTTCACTACAGGAGGGAAGCTCAAGTTCCACATTGGTGTTACGAATACATAGCGATCTGCTTCTAAGAACTGATCCAATACTTCACCCATGCGGCCAACTTTAGCTTGAGCTTCTGGAGATAAATCACCAAACGCAGTTCCTTGACGCAATTTGTTCCATGCATCTAGCACAGTTCCATCAATCATTGGAATATCTTCCTTGAATAGATCAACACGTACTACCTCGTCCTGAGGATTTGCTTGACGGTATGCATCTACGAAAGTTTGTCCCACACTTAGTCCAAAGGAATCCTCTACAGAGTTCGGATTTGCTGTAATATACAATACTTTTGCCATTTTTGTAATCATCCCTTCTGATGTATGTACCTTATTATGTGCTTGATAAGCCTGCTGCATGTAATACATTAATATTTATTTACTTACCTTATATAAGTATAGTACTTTTTGATAGAAAATTTGTCAACACATTTATTTAGAAAGTATCCTTCCATATTTTTCTGTATTCTTCATTTGACAAGAGTGAACTACCTGTGAGATATTTTACCTAACGAACGTTAGGTAGGAGGTTTTGTCTTATGACTGCAAACAAGATAAAAGAGGCTGCCTTGCAGTGCTTTGCTCAACACGGCTACGAGGGAACATCGCTTGCTCAAATTGCAAACGAGGTTGGAATAAAAAAACCTTCCATTTATGCTCACTTTAAGGCAAAGGAAGATCTTTTTCTGCACCTGATCCATGATGTATTCACGATTGAGAAGGCCAAGATACAACAATTTTTAATGATCAATCAGGATCAGCCCCTAGCTACCTTGTTACCCGAATTGTTAAACCATTACAAAACAAATTTTACTCACGATAGCACGTTTACCTTTTGGCTTCGGATGGCTTTCTTTCCCCCATCTAGCTTGGTGGAGCCGGTTAGTGATGTGACCAATCAATTTTTAGACGAACTGGAGGCTATGCTAGTCCCCTTGTTCAAGCGTGCAAAAGAATTAAGAGAAATTCAGGTGGATGATCCCCAAGATGCCGCCATTGCCTTTCTTTGTTTAATGGATGGTCTATTTGCGGAATTATTGTTTGGTGGATCAGATCGATATGAGAAACGTTGGTCTTCCTCATGGAAAATTTTTGCCAAGGGAATACACCTTCGAATACACAGGGAAAGGGATTGGGAGTAAACCTATGATGAACCGGAACTGGACATACGTCCTTATCGCAGGCTTATTAGAAATTATTTGGGTTTCGGGGATTAAATACTCCTCTACCTGGTATGAATGGGCTGGAACAATAATCACGATTGCTCTTAGTTTTATCGTGCTTATCCGTGCAACGACATTTCTGCCTATTGGCACGGTCTATGCGGTCTTTACAGGAATCGGTACGACAGGTACTGTTTTGACAGAGATGTTGTTATTTGGTGAACCGTTTCATTTAGCGAAAATAAGTCTTGTTGCATTATTGCTAATTGGTGTTATCGGACTGAAATTAATTACGTCTGATGATTCCAATACGAATGAAACAAAGATGAAAGGAGCGAGCTAAGCATGGGCTGGGTTTTCTTATTTTTTGCAGGATGCTTTGAAATTGTTGGCGTGCTTGGCTTAAAAAAGGTCTCATTGAAGCAGAGCTTAGCCTCTTATCTGATTTTAATGGGGGGATTCGCTCTTAGTTTTACCTTTTTGAACCTGTCGATGCAAAGTATCTCCATGGGTACAGCTTATGCAATCTGGACTGGCATCGGTACAGTTGGGAGCGCCTTATTGGGTATGCTTGTTTATAAGGAACCGAAAGAATGGAGGCGGATTTTATTTATTATGATGATTGTATCCGCTGCTATTGGTTTGAAAATAATCACATAGGTACTGCACAGCAAAGACGAGTGGAAAAGCACAGAAGGTTGAGATTGCGAGAATGTTCAATATTTCGCAATGACACCTCTGTGCTTTTTGTATAGGTGAAATGACTGACTATCCCATTTCTTTTTGTTTCATCTAGACGTTACCAACCTCTGCGGTCACTTTACTTGTCTCCTCTTTGAAAAACTGGGGCAGATAGGGCTTATGTGCTTCCAGCATTTCATCTAAAATCGTTTTAGCGATGGAGTCTGATGGAATTAACGGATTAATGCTCATGGCTAGCAATGCTTTATGGTAATCGCCTATCACTGCTGCTTCTATCGTCACGCGTTCAAAGGATTTAATTTGTTGAACTAAACCGTTTACGGCGATTGGCAGCTCTCCCACCGAGATTGGCACAGGTCCTTCTTTTGTGATAACGCAGTTCACTTCGACAGCCGAATCAGGAGAAATCCCCGCAATGGCACCGTTGTTACGAACATTAACCGGTTGAATATCCCGTACATCATTATAAATTGAGTAAATAAGATTACATGCCGCATCACTATAGTATGCGCCGCCTCGTTTCTCTAGCTGCGGTGGCTTGATCGCCAACTCAGGGTCTTGATACAGCTCAAACAATTCCGCTTCTACCTTCTGAACTACCTCAGCTCTCGTTCCTTCTTTTTTCGCCGCTTCTCTTTCATGTTCAAGCATCGGTCCAGTCTGATAATAATAGCGATGATAGGGACATGGCAATAAGCCTAGCGCCCGAATGAATTCTTTTTCCCACCCCATATCTGCAATATTTTTCACGGAAGGACCGGTTTCCTCGTCACTTGTCAGCTTATCAATTACTTGCTGGGTTACCTTCTTGCCATCCAGATAGACGTTTGTACCGAAAACCATATGATTTAACCCTGCAAAATCAATATGCACGCGACTACCATCTACATCCAGCATCTTGGCAACAGCCATTTTCATACCTACTGGAACATTGCAAAGACCTACGACTTTTTTAATATTGCTGTGACGCAGAACTGCCTCGGTCACCATTCCTGCTGGATTGGTAAAATTAATGAGCCATGCTTCTGGACATAGCTCTTCCATATCCCTACTAATGTCTAAAATTACTGGGATAGTGCGCAATGCCTTAAACAGACCACCTGCACCGTTTGTTTCCTGACCAATGCATCCATGTTTTAATGGTATACTTTCGTCTAATCCACGAGCCTTTAGTAGACCTACACGTAATTGAGTCGTAACAAAATCTGCTCCTGGCAGGGCTTCTCTGCGATCCAATGACAAATGAATTTTCATGGGAACACCAGCCTTCTCCACCATGCGTTTTGCTAAATTGCCTACGATTTCTAACTTTTCTTTGCCTTCTAAAATATCGACCAGCCAAAGCTCACGTACAGGTAATTCCGCATACCGCTTGATAAAGCCTTCAACTAACTCTGGTGTGTAGCTGGAACCACCGCCAATGGTTACGATTTTAATTCCGCTCAACTGTAAGTCCCCCTTCGATGTTTATTTTTGCATAAAGGTCTATGAACTCGTTTGCTAAGTCTTTCACTGTGATTGCATTCATTAAATGATCCTGCGCGTGGATCATTAATAGGGTTACTTCTGTCTTGTTTCCGCCCGCTTCTTCCTGAATTAAAGAAGTTTGAATATGGTGCGCTTCACGTAGCTCTGCAGTCGCTCCGTCCATTAGCTTGCGTGCTTCCTCTATTTCTCCTCGCTTCGCCGCTGCAATTGCCTCCATAGCGAAGCTTTTTGCGTTACCACCATGTAATATTATGTGAAATGCTACATCTGTAATTTCCATATGGTTGCCTCCTATCCCATGCACTACTGTCAGCCTAGTTGTGCAAATGTAATCAATTGTATATCTCGGCAGTTCAACCGTTTTGTAACATGCGGGTCAGTCAAAATCGCCAATTCGTTCATACGTTGAAGCGCATAGCTGCTCCCTTGGTAAAGAGACTGGTCGATAAAAGCTGGATGTGTCATAATCTCCAGTGATTCAGCTCCAGCATGCTTATCGAGAATTTGTTCCAGGGACTCAAGGGAAAGCTTATCTCCATAAAAACTCTGATCGAAAGCAGCAGTGCTTTTTATGCCTGCTGGTAACCGATTAGTCTCATCAGGTGTGCGGAGAAGACGAAGCGGCAAATGATACCGCTCCGCCAATTTCAACACAATAGGCAATATTTTTTCATGCGCATGTACATGATGATGACTATCAATATGGGTTGGTTTCTTTCCGTATGAGAGAAATGCTTCTACTTGACGTGTAAATTCTTTCTCTACATCTTCTGTATTTATGTGATGAAATACATCCGGCAGTGAGTGAAAATAACCTGATTCATTTACTAAGGAAGGTACGTCGTCACCAAGTGGTTTGCCACAGGTCAAAACCAAATGAATTCCTACTCCTAACGTTGAATGCTGTTTGGCCAGTAAAAAGGCATGATCTACCTCGGGCATATTCATCATCATCGTAGTCGATGTAACAACCCCGCATGCATGAGAAGTAATAATTCCATAGTTGACTCCTTTTGAGTAACCAAAATCATCGGCGTTTATAATCAGTTTCGTAACGATTCCTCCCTTCCCGTGCATCTAACTAACACAATTGTTCTTATGCTTGTAATGTGGTGACAGCTTGATTTTTTGTTGCCTCCTGCTCTTCCTTGCATTTTTGACGATCCCACAGACGTATAAATGGGTAATAAATCGCAAAAGCGAGTATAAAATTGATTAATTGTAGGACTAATCCGGATGTTTTAGCCCCAGTCGCGAGATAACCACTAACTAACAATGGAGTGGTCCATGGCACGGATATTCCGCTTGGTCTCGCTACAAGTCCCGTGGACATTGCAAAATAAGAGACACATAAAAGAACAACGGGCGTTACTATAAATGGAATAATTAAGAGCGGGTTCATGACGATCGGTACCCCGAAGATCACCGGTTCGTTAATGTTAAATAAGCCTGGTGCAAGAGATAGTCTTCCTAAGCTTTTCATCTGCTGGCTCTTTGCCAGAAAAGCCATGGAAACAACCATTGCAAGCGTTGTACCTGATCCGCCAATATAGAGCCATAAATCAAAGAATTGAGTCGTGATAACATTCGGTAATTCTGCATTAGGATTGCTCATGTAAACAGCTCGGTTTGCATCCATCAGCGTTAACCAGATCGGGCTCATTACACTGCCAACTAAATTGGCTCCATGCAAGCCGCAAGCCCATAAAAGATGAATAAGAATAACAGCGATTAAAGCACCTGCGAAGCTGGAACCCAGTGCTTGTAGGGGAACTCCTAATAGTGTTTTAACAACATTGTGTACGCTTTCAAAAGTAGTAGCTTCCATAATCAAACGAATAATCCAGCAGGTTCCAAGTACAATAAAGGCTGGAATCAGTGCAACGAAGGATTTCGCAACCGCTGGTGGTACACCTGGCGGCATTTTTAAAACAATGTCCTTTTGTATAACAATACGGAAAATTTCTGTCGATAAAAGAGCCATAATCATGGCAACAAACAAGCCTTGACTTCCCATTAATGTTACCGGTATGACCCCGCTAACCTGTATGGCTGTTTCTGTGCCAGCCGGAGTAAACATCGTGTTGTATGGCGTTACTAGCAAAAAGGAGGCAACAGATATCGATGCTGCCGATAAAGGGTCCACCTTATACTTTTCCGCTAACCGATACGCTATACCAAAACTAGCAATGAGTGCCATAATATCAAAGGTAACGCCTACCGGATATAAGAGCTTTGTACGCCATAGCTCTCCAAAAATCCCCTTCATAAAGTCATCATAACCCTCGATTGGAATAAACCCAATAACCAAACATAAGGAGCCGACAATTAGCAGGGGAGTTGTTAAAACGATACCGTCACGAATGGCTTGTAAGTGCTTCTGCCCAGCGACTTTCCCTGCAATGGGCATTAGCGCTCTCTCGAATAATTGAACGAGTCTGTCCATCGATATCACTCCTATCTATTTCTTCATGTGTAAGGCAGCTTCTAGTACCTTTTGGCCATTGACCATTCCATAGTCAACAGGGTTTATAACATCAACGGGTATATTTCTCGCTTCGCCTTCCTTTTTAAATTCTGCTAATTTATAACGGATTTGCGGTCCGAGCAACACAACCTCTGCTTTATCCCAGTTATCACGCATATCATCTGCAGATATAGCCCAAATCGTCGCTTCGATACCTTGCTCCTTTGCTGCCTCCTCCATTCGAGTTACAAGTAGGCTAGTTGACATTCCTGCTGAACAACATAGTACGATATTCATCTGTATATACCCCCTCTGGTCATGTAAGTGCTTACATTTACTTATTTTGCAAATATGATGCCAAAACACTAATGATGTATATGTAGGCTGTCATCCTTTCATTCTTCCATTAGTGTTTCGCTTGTCCATAAGAAAAACGAAACACTAATCCATAGTGTTTCGTCCTAAATACAGTGAGTGTTTACTTATACGTGAGACTGATTTGCTTCACTCATAAGGAAAAATTTCGCGAGATAACAAATTTCATTTTCTTCTACCATGATTCCATACGTCAACTCAATTGGCTGCATTTGTCCTTGTATAACAGTAAGCATCTCTTTAAAATGCTCTTTGTACGCTTCCTTTTCTTTAAATTCTGCTACTTCTCCTCCGCCTTTCAGCCGATCAATCATACAGCACATATGCAATGTAATCCCCATCAATTCATCCTGATATAGCTTCTGCTGTAGTTTTCGTTCCATGCGTTTAATAGTAGCACGTACATCTGCTAGGACTTGTTCGCCTGAGAGATATTTTAAATGAGCTTCTAGTGTTTCACCCATTTTTTTATAAATTTCTTCCTGGTTGATAATTTGCTGAATCTCAGGAATAGCCTGTAAGCTTAAGACCTGCTCAATATTATATTGAGGTGCATCTATATCCAATCGAAAATTGCTGACAATACACAAAATCTGGCGTTTTGTCTTTAGTGCCTCCAGCTCCTGTTTCGCTTTGTTTTGATCCACACACGTAATCGGTATAATTTGTAAGGATTCGTTATGAAAGCGAAGATAATTTTTCAATAGATTTTTAATCACAAGTGCGCTTCCTTCACCTGTCAAGCACGCTGTTACGATCACTTGCTTTGGTAGCTTATTACGTTCCCGTTTAACAGACTGTTCTTGTATTTCATGACTTGATACCGCTAACACGCTTTGATAAATCTCGTCTAATGTAGAACCGGATATCGCTTTGCGGGTAGCTTCTAAAACATGCGTGGTACTAACCAAGGGGATCACTTTTACCGGTATTCCCAATTCTTTTTGGATGATTTCTCCAAAGGTAAGTAAAGAGCCCATATCTACTAAAAACAGCAGACCCTCTTCATTCCCAATCGTTTTGGCAATTTCTCTGGCTTTTTCTAATAATTCATGGGGAGGCTTTTCTAAGGGCATATCTAATGAAACAGCATGATTCGTTCCTAAGAGGCGATTTGTCACCTCTACCATGGAGGTCGCACTGGAATTACCGTGCATCATGACGAGAATACCCACATAATTTTTGATCTCCTCAGGCTGTGCTTCGTCAAGTACAAAGAACATGCAGAGAAAACCTGCCTCGTCTAGCGGTATGTCGAGATCAAAAGCCTCTTCTATCTTACTCACACATTCAAGAGCTACCATGAATTCAGCTTTATGTAGCTTGCTAATTTGATTCAATTGCGGATTCGAGATTGTTTTTCCCCTTCCAATCCGATCAATGAGTGTCTGAATATGCAAAGACATTCCCAGTAGAACATTGCGTGTTAATGTTCTATTCAATATAGTTTGGGCATACTTAACGATGTCCTCGACCAGATTGACAATTTCGGGGTGGACAATTTTCAAGACATCTTCCTGATTGAAGCTTTTTCGTACATTAGTCAGATAAGTAGTGAAATACTTTTCAATCTCACTAGTCAAGACTGTGTACAGCTCTGTATCAGATACTCCCGTAGCTCGTAGTTGTACAATCTTTTGTTCCATTCGTTCGTAGATATTATTGTCCATTACCGATGAATCTTCTAAAATATATGGTTCTTGATCGGGATGAAACAAAAAATACTTCTTTTCCCCAATAAGCTTCTCGATATTTTGTCTATTCTGCTCCACATGCAGCACGCCCTCTTTTACATGAGGAGGAAGATCAGCGGTAGTAATTTGCATTTCTGTTTTCCGCAAAGATATAAAATCGGCATATGCCTTTGCACAGGATAGGCGAATATCCGTTTTCAATTGACCAATGTTGTTTGGACAGTCGTACAGGAGAAGCGCACGGATAGAATTACCTGAGACATGAATATCCTTCCCTAAACGATAAGACTCTTCTTGAAAAAATTGTTTGATTAGCTGTAGCCGCTCCTCCAGTCCTCTTTCTTTTAAGGAAGGCAGAGAAATCATCATAGGAATTCGTCTCGTAAAAGTCGCGAGCAATGCAGAGGTAGGATTCTCTGTTGTCGCCGCAATTAATCGTACATTTGCCTGACGCACTCCATCTGTTTCTCCTACGCGTCTAAAAAAACCTTTATCGATGAAAGTAAATAACATCTCCTGCCCTTCAGACGGTAAGCGGTGAACCTCATCTAAAAACAGAATGCCAGTGTCAGCAGCTTCCATTAATCCTTGTCGATCATGATCAGCGCCAGTATAGGCACCCTTTTTCACACCAAATAATTGGCCTACCAATAATTGAGCATTGTGAGCATAGTCCGCACAGTTAAAAGTGATAAACGGAGCAGTAGCTGCTAAGATTCCTTTTTCCACAGCATATTCGTACATAAGCCCAGCAAACATGGTTTTCCCAACACCCGTTTCACCAAAAAGTAGCGTATGCATGCCATGGGGCGGATAGAGCAGTGCAGCCTTAGCTTGTTCAATGAGTGCTGCTAAGCTCTGGCAATCTCTAGCCAACTGGTCCATTACACTAGCTTGTAGCTGATTTTCGCTATGATGTATATTCCTCTTAAGCTCCGGCGGAAAAGAACCCGCTCTCTTACGTTCCCAAGTCTGCTTCCCGTCCGTTTTCCTTTGTTTAGACAAACCTGCGTTCATCAAAGCTTTAGGTTGAATCCCAGGCAAGGAGAAGCGTACAGGCCTAGTTGTACTTTTCTCTATACGACCTTCTCTCCAAAGCTGGTTTAAATCAGAGCTGACATTGGCTCGACTTAACGAAAGAATCTCGGCCAGCTCTTGGGCACTGCTTGCTTGTCCTTCACGCGATCTGGATACAATCTGTTGCATAATCAGCTCTATGCGTTTCATTTCATCACCTTGTGCCGATTTTTAACTGACAGCCTTCACTATGAAAACTCTTTCATGATCCATCATCTCATATTTATATTCATTCATCCATGCATCATTTTTGTGAAAGTTAGATTCGCTTGGTTCGAGCTCGATCTACCTCTGGAATTTTGAATACTAGATAACCAAGAAAGACTACAAGAAGAATACCCTGAAATAAAATGGCAAAGGAAACAGAGCCGCCCATATAGGATACAGCATAGTAAATAACCGTTCCCCCTAGCATTAAGCTATTCTCTACAAAATTTTGGACCGCAATCGTTTTACCTGATCCGATGATTTGAAGTCCTTGCTCCTGAATGACAGTGTTCATCGGAACGATAAATACCCCGCCCATAAAGCCAACAGCAAGCAACATCAGAATAGCAATGAATGTTGAATGTATCCAAGGAAACAGCATAATACAGCCAGTCATAAGAAATCCATAGAGGATGGCTTTCGTAAATCTAGATAAAGGAATCACCTTCGGAGCAAAGAAGGCTCCTCCAATAATGCCAATGGAGGTAGTCGCTAGTATAAGGGATACACGAAAGTCGTTCTCTGCAAAACCCAGGGCAAGCGGAATCCAAGCAAGCACAGCAATCCGAAGTACCGCCGAACTCATCCAGAATGCCCCTGTTCCTATCAGTGCGTAGTGTGTAGTCGGATGACCGTACAGCAAACGAAAATTTTCAAAAAATAAGCAGGTTTCTTTTCTGATTTTAATATGGCGATTTCCTCGCTGCATTGGGATGTAAAAGGTCATCGCAATCGAAGCCGCAAAGAGCAGCAAGCAGATGCTCGAAGAAACCATGACACTAGTAACGGCCGCAATGGCCCCTCCTCCTCCGATTCCTAGCAAAATAGCCAGTATCGTATAGGCCTCAATCCGTGAATTAGCTTCAAATAACTCCATTTCGTTTTCAGTAAGCTCTACTAATATGCCGTACTTGGCAGGTGAGTAGACAACCGCTCCTATTCCTACAGTAAAGTAACTAGCCATCAACGCTATAATGCTTTGGTGGTCTACCGTCATTAATAATACGATGCCTAAAAGCTTCAAAAAATTACCTACAAGTAAAACGGCTGTTTTCGAATACTTATCTGCTATGGGCCCTACCACAGGTGCCATTACAATAAACGGCACGAAAAATGCCATGGAAACTAAGGCAAGCGCGACAGGAGAAAAGCCATTTTGTCTTAACAGATTGGCAATCACAAATAATGCCATGTTATCAGCAAACGCAGATAAAAACTGAGTGATATATAAATACTGCAAGGCTTTATTTTTCACGAATGCCGCTCTCCTCTCCCTATCGTTTAGATGGGGTCTCTTGTTCTGCCCATTGTTTTAATGTTACATAGTCCACCTTACCGCTTCCTAATAAAGGAAGTTCCTCAATTTCCACAATTTTAGAAGGAACCAATAGTACTGAGAAGCCTTTAGCTATCACGTATTCCTTAATCTCACGCATTGTAATGGGAGTAGAGGTAAATAGATAAATGCGCTCTCCTTTTCGCGGATCACCTGTGGTAACAGCAGCGAGCCTCGTATCTTGCACTACCTCCGTAATCAGTTGCTCAACTAAATTTAGTGAGACCATTTCACCTGCAATTTTTGCAAAACGTTTTTTCCGAGCTACAATGGAAATATACCCTTCGTCATCCACTGTTACGATATCTCCACAATCGTAGTACCCTTCTCTTGGCTCGAAGCCTTTTCCATGAAATAAATAGCCCTTCATGACATTTGCTCCATCCACCCAAAGGTTGCCGCCTTCTGCTATGCCTTCAATCTTCTCTAATTCGTAACGAATACCTGGCAAAAATTGACCGACTGTTCCCTTTTTATGCTGTAGTGGAGTGTTCAGTGAAAGGATTGGAGAAGCCTCTGTTGTACCATATCCCTCCATTACTCTAATGCCGAATTTATCCATCCAAAGCTGTCGAACCTCATCCTTTAATTTTTCTGCTCCCGCCACTACATGACGCATAGCGTAAAAATCGTATGGTTTGGCAGTCCGAGCATATCCTGCAAGGAATGTAGACGTTCCAAATAACACGGTACAATTGCGATCATAAGCAATCTCTGGAATCACCTTGTAATGAAGCGGCGAGGGGTAAAAAAACACAGGAATTCCTGTCACAATTGGTAAAATCGTACCTACCGTTAACCCAAAGCTGTGAAACATGGGTAAGGTATTTAAAAATTTGTCTTTCGATGTCATATCCATCATGGCCAAGACCTGCTGAATATTGTTATAGATATTACTGTGTGTAAGCACCACTCCTTTTGGTTTGCTCTCGCTTCCAGATGTAAATAAAATAAGTTCACTTTCCTGTAATGGATTCACCTTTAAAGCACGCTGTTTGCTCACATAAGCAACCAGCGCTTTTCCTTTATCAGTTGTGCTAATCGATGCTTTTACGTCTTCTAGGTAAATAACCCGAATATGTTTGGTAAGCGCATCAGCCATCGCCTGTAAATTAGCCTTCTGAATAAACTCTCTGGAGGTTAAAATGGTGGAAATACTCGCTGTTTCACAAGCATCCAATACCGTCTGAACCCCCATACTAAAGTTGAGGAGAGCGACCGTTTTATCTAAATAAAATAACGAAAATAAAGCTACGGTATGCCCAAGTGATGTAGGTAATAATGTGCCGATGCGTTGCTCCTGCTGAACAAGATCCTGTAATTTATTCCCTAATGCATATGTACTTATGACCAGCTTTTTATACGTTATTGACTGTGTTAATTCTTCCCCAATCATCCGGTTTGGACCATTAAGACGACAGGCATCTAGCATTTCATTAAATAATTGCACATGGTGCTTCTCTTTGGCATAAAATAATTCTGTTTGCATTGTTCTCAGGACTGTACTTCCGGCCTTTTCCTTTTGAATACGTTTCGATACTCCCTCTTTTGCTGGAATCGTATAGGCCTCACCAATACGGATACGCACCTTGGGGAATAAATGCGTTTTCCACTTATCCGTAATGTAAGAAAATGGTGTTCGTTCAGGCCCCACCAATGTAACGGGATAAATAGTGGCCCCTGTGCGAAGAGCAATATAACCGAGCCCACTATATATTTTCATGATTCCACCAGTCGTTGTAATTCTCCCTTCAGGAAACAACACCAAAGGAACTCCAGCCTTAACCTCACGCACAATTTTGCGGATGGAATAAGAATTAAAAGGATCAACCGTTATAAATTTTCGTTGTGATAAAAAGCTGGCATATTTTTTGGCAATATCCGTATTTACCACATAGCATACTTCTTTAGGAAGATTGCAGGCCAGTAATACGGCATCTAATATGGAAACGTGATTTGGTGCTAAAATAACCGGCTTGGAAAAATCGAGTTTTGAGAGTCCCTCAATCTCAACTCGATAACTCGTATTAATGACCGTTTTTAACAAACTATCTACAATACCCACACCATTCCACCTTTCTCCCTTTTTCTCTTTAACTTGTATTCTCAAAAAATCATAACAGACTTGTCAACTAATATATACTTTCATCTTCTAATCCCAACCATACATCTTATGTAGGATTTGCTTTTTCTATCTTTTTTCTTAGCATATTCTACTCTCCGTTGTTCAAAACAAGTCTTTTTAGCCAGGTAAGAATACCTCTCAGGAAATTAGCCCTACTCAATCAGCCCTATTTTTTATTTTTTCTGATAAATACCGAAACTAACTCGTTGTTTTGCGCGTCAAGGATTTTGACAAACATCACATATTTGTGAAAAAGAACATGAGGAGGAAACCATGAAAAGGATATCTGCTTTATTGCTGTCGTTCCTATTGCTGTTTTCCATGATGCCCCTGCTAGCACAAGCTAAAAACACAAATTTTTGGGATGTCTCGCGAGATCATTGGGCTTATGAGGCAATCACTGACATGGCCACCAAGGGAATTATTGATGGCTACAGTGACGGTTCGTTTCGTCCAAACTCAAAAGTGACCCGTGCCGAGTTTGCTAAAATTATGATTGCAGCAGCAGGAGTCCAATTGGGGGATAAATGGGGGATTTCTCAGACCTTTAAAGATGTACCGCGCAGCCACTGGGCATTTACGTATGTCGAGTATGCAAAGCCTTACCTGACTGGCTACAAGTCAGGCTCAACCTACAGCTACAAGCCTGATCAGAATGCCGTACGTGAAGACATTGCCGTAGCTTTGGTGCGCCTGCTGGGCTATGATCAATCAAAATCAGCAAAAGTATCTTTATTAAATCAATTCAGAGACAAAGAAAGAATTTCTTACAATCTTCGCACCTTTATCGCAATCGCCTTAGATTATGATCTGATTAAAGGCTTCAATGATGGTACCTTCCGACCACAAGATGCCATTACACGCGCGGAAGCCGCCTCTCTATTGTATCGAGCTAAGCTAGATGAGCAAAAAGTCGTTTTCCCAACTGATCCTACTTCTCCCGTCCCCCAACCAAAGCCTGATCAAAAAACAAGAGAAGTGGTTGATGATTTTTCAGATAATCAATTGAAAAAATGGAACAGTGCACGAGGAACTGGAGCGTGGGTGGTTTATGATAAACGTGTAACAGCTTATAGCAATGACAGCGCTCTAAAGCATTATCTCCTGCCCCTAAAAGATAAGGTAAGCAGGGATGATACAGAATGGGAAATATCAGTAGATATTATTCCTGTCAAAACCGATGCGGAAGCCGGTATATTTATTAATGGGAACGATGGAGAAGCTGATATCGTTTATCTAACAAAGGATTCTCTACAGATTCGCCACCTGCCTGATCCTGAAAAGAAAGAGACAAAAGCTATCGCAAGCATTGCCACCAAGCTAACAACCAACAATAGCCTTAAAATAAAAGCTAGCGGTGATACATTATCCGTTTATCTAAACGGCACCAACATCTATACGCTCCAAAATGTGAAATGGGATCATTCCGAAATAGGATTATATATGAGTAAGGATGCTTTTAAACAGATTCCATCAAAGACTACCTGGTTTGACAATTTCACATTTACCGCTACGAAAAAATAAAAAAAGCTGGTCCCCTGAACATTTCGTTATATGATAAAGGTACCATTTTTTATTGTTTGGTACCTTTGGCGAAATGTTCTGGGAAGCCAGCTTTTGTTTTGCTGTTTTACAGATTTTTTTTTAAAATCACCATATCTAAAGCACGAATTCCATTTTCCCAAATTGGATAGGGGTATTGCAAAAAGAAATCGGCTTTGATTCCTGTAATTCGAAACCCTACCTTTTGATAAAACGCTAGATTATCCAAGCTAGAATTCGCTGTTCCTACAACCATCACCTTATAGTTGGCTTCTTTAGCCTTCTCTTCCAAACACGAAATAAATTGTTTGCCGTAGCCCTTTCCCTGCTCTCCTCTACATACCGCAATATTTTTAATTTCGACCATTTCTTCGGTACACGGAAGCAAAATGGCGATACCAAGCAAACGCTCCTCTGTATAAGCAGCGTACATATCTCCACGATGCTTATAGCGTGCAATCATCTCTTCTGATTCATCAGCCTCTAACAACAATCGATCATATTCACCTTTATCCCGCTCTTCCATGGGTACAAGGACTACAGTTACCTCCTCTGACAAATCGCTCTTCCTCTCTTACATGGACTTCTTGACTTTCTCCTCATATATTAAACAAATCACACCGAAAAATCCATCTTTTCTGAATACTCCTTTTTCCTAGCAGAGATTTTCATGACATGTGTATAATGGAGAAAGACACCTCTCTTACAGGAGGGTATTTGGGAAGGGGTTTTATTGTGTATTCTGAACTACTGCACTCTCCATTTACCTGGATTGATTCGGGCATCTACCGACAATCTCCGGTAGAACCGATCGCATTGGATGAAGCATTAGCTACTGCTATGAAAGAGCCTAATGCAAAACCAATTATCCATTTATGGATTTATGATAAAGCTTTTTGGTTGGGACGACGTGACGCCAAGCTTCCGCACTTAGAGCAAGCCTTGAAGGCATACAGTTATGAAGGGTACTCGGCTCTCCTCCGTTCCTCGGGCGGCGCATGTGTTCCACTGGACAGCGGTGTTTTAAATATGGCTATTTTATTCCCACAATGCAATCTGGCAATTGATGATTTTTATAAGCTAGCTGCTGATATTCTATCAGTCGGACTTGCTGACTACGGAAAGATTGAACTAGGAGAAGTCGTAGATTCCTATTGTGTAGGTGACTATGATTTTGCGCTTTCTGGTAAAAAAATTGGTGGAATGGCTCAACGCCGTACCCGCTATGGTTCCATTTTGCAGCTCTGTATCAATATTGAGGGTAGTGGAATAGAACGCGGAGCCCTGATGGAAGACTTCTATCATCAAGCTGGACTTTATGAAATGGAAGTAGCCCAGCGCCCTGTTCCTGCCGTTCGAAAGGAGACTATCGGCAGTATCTCCGAGCATATGGGACGTGCCATCTCCGTAGATGAAGTAAAAGAGCAGCTTTATTCTGCTATTTCAAACAAATGGACGGCTCCCAAGGGAGAATTGCCTTTGACAGAAGCAGATAAAGAAGTCGCAATCCAGCATTTAACGGGACGCCTTGGCCTCTTCTCTTATACCGAAGCAGAGATTCAACAATCTGATTGGCGGTTACAAAAATAAATTCATAATCAATGAGGTCTTTTGCATATCTATAAAAAAGACATCTTCTCATTTAAAAAACCTGAGGATTGACCCGCTCAGGTTTTTTCTTTTTCATCTATTTTGAGACAAAATGGGCAGCATACATAAAAGATTTAGGATAGTCAGGACTTATAAAAATTTGCTCAAGCTACTTCTACACTGTTTTTCAACTCATTTCAAATAGAGAAAAAAATGCATTTTTGCTTAATTTTTTATACAATACAAGAAGAATGTCCATTAACAATGAAAGGTAAGGAGGATCTTGCATTGATTAATCCTCAAGCTAAGCATATTTTCAATTACCCGATTATGGATTTAATATTGCCCGCCTCAAAAGTAGCTCATGTTCAATTGGGCAATTCTTTGGAACACGCTTTATTAGTATTGGTGAAAAGCAGATATTCGGCCATTCCTGTATTGGACTCTTCCTATAAAGTGATGGGACAAATTAGTAAAACAATGATACTGGAATCCATTCTAGGTTTAGAGCGTGTGGAGTATGAAACATTACATGAGCATCATGTAGAAGAGGTCATGGAACATAACATCCCTCGTTTACGCCCTACTGACTCTTTTCAACGCGCTCTAGAATTATCCATTAATCATCCGTTTGTGTGTGTCGAGGATGAGCAAGGTGTTTTTGAAGGAATCTTGACTCGTAAAGCAGTTCTTGCCCTCGTGTACCACCATTTCCGTAACGCCGAATAATACAGTCTAAGACCCACACCCCATGGTGATGTTAGAAATGAAGGAAAGGCCCGCATCCAACTTGGAGCAGGCCTTTTATTACACACACGCTTTTTCTATTTTCCCGTAACCAATAGCATGATGTCTGGCCGTCTAGCAGTCTACTAATCATCATTTTTTCTTTTTGTACAGAGTAGCTCCATATTCAAGTGGTGTTTTATAAGATTGATAAAACATGGCCTTCTCTCCTGCTTTAAAAAATGAGTATCTTTGATCCCTTACGTTCGCCTCAATAAAATATGGTAATCCAGACCGGTCAATCCCCATATCTAAGCCCAGATCAGCTAGTGACGTTTCATGTTGTTCTAGCTCTTCTACAATGGCAAAGCATGCAGCCTTCAAACGATTCACAATGACGGGAATACTTTGAGTAGCAAACAGCGAGGCCAGAACTGTTTCCAATTGTTCTGCCCTACCACCTTGTGCTAAGTTACTTAATTTATTGGTAGGGTTTTCTAACTTCGCTACCATCCCTGATATCTTCCATTCATGCAATTGATTTTTTTGAATAGAAACACGCACATCAAAAGTTCGATCCTGATACTTGCAAAGCGGAATACCTTGTTGAATAATGTAGGTTTTGTTCTTGATCCAGTTTTCCACAAACTGTACAAGTTCTTCTACATGCTGAAAGCTTTCCTTTGTTTGCGACGAGTAGAAAAAATATTCCTCTGCCTTACGTTCTATTCGAGCAACTCCGACCCCTACTGATCCGATTACCGGTTTGATGTAGATAAAAGAATATTTATTCAGCATGTCGGTAAAGGCTTGTTTAAGAAATAGCTTGGTTTCTGGAATGTAATGACGTAAATTATCCTGTCCCCACAGTCTCTTGTGCACCCTCCATTTATTGCGTGTGACAATTCCGTTATACACTTGGCTTATTTTTTCTAATTTTTTTATCCGAAAAATCGTAGCTTTCTTGCCAGAAAGTAATCGATTGTGAATGACTTTTGGGATTATAAAAGTGGATGGTACCAGCTTCTTATCTCTCCATACATAGCCTTTAATTTTATTCGTGGCAAAGTTAATTTGATCAGCATGAAAAAACACAGTCTCTAGTCCAAGCCTAGCCCCAATCTCTACATAAAAAGCCAGCCGCTCATAGGTGTGTCGTCGTCGTCTGTTCAAGGAAATAACTTTCTTATCAAGCATGATTCCGATTTTTTCCACATTCATCCCTTCCTACATCATTTCTTCAGTACATTTTTCTTTTTTATTACTCTATGTAGGCCGCAGACAGATGGGTTGCCTATTTTTTATCTGCTTGATTTCAACTGAAAAAACCGAGTAATGAATAGATCCATTACTCGGCTAGGGCTGACGATATCTGTTTTGTCTTATCTTTTTTCAATGGCAATGATAAAAGGAGCTTGGTTTTGTTGATTCATATATTGATAACGAAGCACAAGGTATTCTGTCTGCGGTAGTTTTTCACAATAATCAACAACCGCCTCCTTCTCTACAGCCCCTGCTTCGTGCCCCCAATAAATAATGATCGTCATGATTCCACCAGTCCGGAGCTTATCCAATCCGGCTTCAATAGCACGAATGGTGGTATTAGCCTGTGTCGTAATATCCTTATTTCCACCTGGTAAATATCCTAAATTAAACATAACAGCTCCGATTGCTACCGGAATCTCTTTCATTTGCTCGTGGCTGGTTAATAATAAATTCACCCGCTCTACTACCTGTTCGCGTTCTAAACGTGCTCGGGTTTTCTCAATCGCTTCTGATTGAACATCATAAGCGTACACTTTTCCTCTTTCCCCAACTAGCTGAGCAAGAAATAATGTGTCATTTCCATTGCCCATAGTGGCGTCCACTACCGTCTCTCCTTCTTCTACTCGTTCTCTAATATATTGACGTACAACTTCTAAAACATTTGGAAACACGTAAGCTCTCTCCTTTTTATATCTCTATCTGTAATCCTATCCTTGCAACATAGCATGATTCCCCATATGATCTTGCTTGCTCGTATACATCCTCGTCTTTTGTATTATGAAATAGATGCGTAATTAATAATGCTTTTGCTTTTATATCATTGGCAATCTGAGCAGCTTGCCGCACTGATAAATGGCCAGTCGGCTTGTTCGGTTCAAAGCCGTCAAGATACGTTCCTTCACATATAAATAAATCAGGCTCCATAACCCTCTCCCAATTCATTTGCATCCCTGTATCTGCACCATAAAGGATTGTTTTTCCATTATACGTAAACATCATGGCATAACATAAAATGGGGTGATCTGTTTTAACAAAACGAATAGTGATGTCTCCTACAATTACGTCTGTCTGCTCAGTTATCGGCTTAAAAACTGTTGCTTCTTTATAGGCCATTTGACTGCTAAATTCGACTGGCTCTGTCGGAGCATAAATGGGTACAGGTTGATTGGCACGAATCCCTTCTACTCTTTGATGCACATTCAAACCATACTGCAAAACTCCAACATCAGCAATATGATCTTGATGATAATGTGATAAGAAAACCGCATCTAGCTGATGAATTGGTATGTATTTTGTTACCTGACTAATTACCCCGCTCCCACAATCAATTAATATATTCTTTGATTCTGTTTGTAATAAATAACCAGGGGTAGCTCCTCCAGGTCCTGGATACGGTGATTGAAAGCCTAACACAGTGATACGCATGTTTTCACTCTCCATTTCATAGGATGTAGTATGGTGGACAGGAGGTACTCAATGCAAAATTCATGGAAAACTATTTTGCAGATCGCCTTTACTTATATCGGAACGGTTGTAGGCGCTGGATTTGCTTCAGGTCGAGAGATTCTCGAATTTTTTGTACGGTTTGGACCCTATGGCTTAGTTGGCATTGGCATTGCTAGTCTATTATTTGTCTGGTCTGCTATACAGGTTATGCTGGTAGCACAGCGTATACAGGCCAAATCCTATCAGGAAGTTAGCTTCTACCTGTTTGGTAAAACGATCGGCACTTTTTTTAATACAATCTTACTCCTAGTTCTCATCGGGACAACTTCCGTCATGCTTGCTTTTACTGGTTCACTTTTTAAAGAATCGTTCCATTTACCAGCTCAGCTTGGAATTTGGGTAAGTATGATATTTATTTTCCTGGTAACAGCTAGAGGTATGGGTGCTATTCATATGGTAAATAGTATTTTTGTTCCAATCCTTATTGGATTTACGCTACTTGTCTTTTTCTACACGAAGCCTTGGGATAGCACTGCCTCCGTAGCCGGCTTGCCTCTTGATGAACTAGAAGCTGACGGATGGCTCCAATCTCCCATCTATTATGTATCACTAAACGTTGCATTAGCCCAAGCAGTCCTAGTCCCTATTGGACGTGAGTGCCCCTATAGGCGTACTTTGATTTACGGAGGTTTAGTTGGCGGTTTGGGTATTGGCTTGCTTCTCTTTCTCGCATATGCATCACTATTGGACAATATGCCCCACGTTCAATTTGTAGATACGCCTACTATTTTCATTTTGTCTGGACTAGGCAAAACGATTACCTTTCTTTTTGCATTATTGGTCTATGCGGAGGTTTTCTCCTCGCTCGTTGCCAATCTGTTTGGATTAGTTGAACAGGTGAAAAGCTATATTAACGTTCATTTTTCACTAATCCTATTGATCATACTGCTAATCTGCTATGGAGTTAGCTTCGTAGGATTTAGTTCTTTGCTTACTATATTGTACCCGCTTTTTGGACAGATTGTCGTGTTCTTTTTGGTGATGCTATTTTATCGCCAAATGATGGATCGATCAAAGCAATTGAATTGATATTTTCAGGCGCATAAGCTGATTCTGTATGTTACTAGAATCAGCTTGCTTGTATGGTATGATCATGTCAAAATTCCCCGCCCATCCTCAAAAAAACATCCCCTCATAAACACTATTGTAGCAAAAGAAATCCGTTTTGCTGCCAAGTGTAGATGAAGGGATGTTTTTATGAGGTAAGCATCGTTATACTTGCATTTGCCTTACGCAAATTCCGCTTGTAATTGATTAAAGAGCTCTTCACCAAGATGCAAATCCTTTTTCACAAGGGCTTCTTGATCAAATCCTTTAACTAAGTCCTCGTAGCGCTGTTGCTCTGTATTTTGATAGATAATACCTGTTAGCAGGCCATTGTTCGCCATCGAATGGGACATTGCCATAATTTTATTGTGCTTGTCATAGCCTTCAATGCTATCAACTGGAACAATATTTTGCTTGAACCAGTCATATGTGTTTACTTTATTAAAGGTTACACAGGGGCTGAATACGTTAATTAACGAGAAGCCCTTATGTTGTATTCCCTTTTCAATAACATCTGTCAAACCTTTTAAATCACTGGATACGGACTGAGCCACAAAAGTAGCTCCCGCTGACAGAGCTAATTCGATAGGAGAAATAGCTTGTTCAATCGCGCCAGCAGGGGTAGATTTCGTCACAAAACCTGCCGCAGAGCGTGGCGATGTTTGACCTTTAGTAAGTCCATAAATCTGGTTATCCATCACAATATACGTAATATCCATATTGCGACGAATCGCATGTACAGTATGCCCCATACCAATAGCGAAACCATCTCCGTCTCCACCAGAAGCAATGACAGTTAATTCACGGTTTGCCATTTTTAGACCTTGGGCAATTGGTAAAGCTCGGCCATGCACACCGTGGAAGCCGTAGCAATTAATATAGCCTGAAATACGTCCTGAACAACCAATACCAGACACGACGGCCAAGTTTTCTGGTTCTAATCCCACGTTTGCTGCTGCCCGCTGAATCGCAGCTTGTACGGAGAAGTCACCACACCCTGGACACCAGTTTGGCTTGGTACTATTGCGAAACTCTTTGAACGTCGCCATCTTTTATCAGCCCCTTGACTTGTGTATAAATTTCGTTCGGCAAGAACGGATTCCCATCGTATTTTACTACGTTCTCCAGTCTGTCAGCACAGCCTACATTCAATTTCACTAGGTTGGCGATTTGACCAGTCGCGTTATTTTCAACTACAATAATTTTTTTAGCTTGATCTACGTATGGCTTGATTGCTTCTACAGGGAACGGATGAAGCAATCGAATTTGAGCATGATTTACCTTTAAACCGTCCGCTTCCAAGCGTGTACGCGCTTCTTCCACGGTACCTCCTACAGAGTTGATCGAAACCAACAGTACATCAGATTCTACGCCTTCACCATTAATGCGAACCGGTGTAGGGAATTTAGAAGGAAGCACGTCTAATTTTCGTAAACGTTTATCCATTTGCGCCTTACGGTTAGTTGGGCTTTCCGACGGTTTACCTGTTTGGTCATGCTCTACCCCTGTAACGTGGTGAAGACCATACTTTTGTCCTGGAATGACGCGTGGAGATACACCATCCTCTGTTACTTGATATCGCTGGAACATCGCTCCAGCTTCAGTTTCTGGAAGCTCCTGACCCGCAAGCAGCTTTCCTCGACGAATCTCAACACGTTTATAATCAAGCGGTTCAACGGTTTGCTTACCAAGTGACAATGCCAAATCCGTAATCAAAATAACAGGGACTTGATATTCTTCCGCAATATTAAAAGCCTCTACTGCATCATAGAAGCACTCTTCAACCGATGTAGGTGCCATTACTACCTTAGGAATTTCACCATGTGTACCATTGATCATGGCATTAACATCTGATTGCTCTTGTTTTGTAGGTAAACCTGTAGACGGACCGCCACGTTGTGTATCTACAATCACGACAGGCATCTCGGTCATTCCTGCTAAACCGATTGCCTCCATCATCAGAGACAGACCTGGACCGGCTGATGCTGTCAAGGTACGTACACCACCATAGCTAGCTCCAATTGCCATCGTAATAGCGGCAATCTCATCCTCTGTTTGTATAACTGTACCGCCAAATTTCGGTAGTTTTTTAATAAGATATTCCATGATCTCAGACGCTGGTGTAATTGGGTATGCAGGCATAAAGCGGACTCCAGCCGTCAAACAGCCTAGAGCTATCGCATCATTGCCGATCATGAAAAGACGTTTATTTCCATCTGCCGGTTCTAGTTGGAACTCTGGAAGTTGTCCACCTGTTAATTCATTTACAAATTGTGCTCCACGAGTAATCGCTTGCATGTTTAATTCGACTACTTTTTCACCTTTACGCAAGAACATGTCCTCTACAATGTTTCGGTATCCCTCAACTGGAATACCCAAAATTGCGCTGGTTGCCCCAATGGATACCATGTTCTTCATTAAGGAAGTACCCAATTCATCAGCAATTTGAGTTAGTGGAACAGCTAATAGGCGGACAGACTGTATCCCTTCTGGCAACACTGGGTTGAATTTAGCATCTGCTATGATGACTCCGCCTTCACGTAGCTCTGGAGCATTTACATCAATCGTTTCCTGATCAAACGCTACCAACATATCTAGGACATCCGAAATGGCCTGAACAGGCTTCGTGCTCACACGAATCTTGTTATTGGTGTGTCCTCCTTTAATACGCGAGGAGAAATGACGGTAACCATACAGATAATAACCCATGCGGTTCATGGCAATAGAGAAGATTTCACCTGTACTTTCAATACCTTCCCCTTGTTGTCCTCCAACTTTCCAAGAAAGTTGACTAATCATGAAATTCCACCCCTTCAGCGACTGTGAGAAAATCTACAATCATCATTCAATCCGAACTGCACACATCTGTTCAATCAGTATTTGTCTATGTAATATAGTAGACAAATTGTGAAGAATTTGTGTATAAACAAAACCAATTTTAGACCTAGCTTATTCAAATTGCAAGTGCTTTTACTAAAGATGGTTGCATTGTGTTAATAAATGTACTCGGTATATTAATGATCTTCTCAAGTAATTGTAACATGTTCCCATAAAGTCGCAACTATTTTTACTAAAAATTTAGAAGGTTTTGTCCTTCTGTTGAAGTTGATTCATTAGCTATTCTTTATATCTTCGTTGATTTTCGTGCTGAAAGCAAGTCATGTTTATTTATTTGTTTTTTTGACTGCTTGTACATCTTTTTTACGATGTATTTTTGAAATAATTATATGTAAAAACGATAAGAAAGCCAAGCCAATCGACTGAGAGGCTTGGCATCTAACTCTCTATGCTTTAACAGGCTTGTCTGCTATTCGGCAAATAAAAAACCTGTTTATTCCAAGAGGACAAACAGGTGAATAGGTAGTTTAGTTCTCTATCATCTGGGTTCTACAATTAATTTTATGGCTGTACGTTCTTCTCCATCAATTATTATGTCTGTAAAGGCTGGGATACAAATCAAATCGACACCACTAGGCGCTACGAACCCACGTGCGATAGCTACTGCCTTAACAGCTTGATTGAGCGCCCCCGCTCCAATGGCTTGAATCTCGGCGGCCCCACGCTCACGGAGTACGCCTGCAAGAGCACCAGCAACAGAGTTGGGGTTAGACTTTGCTGAAACTTTTAATACGTCCATCCTTTGTACCTCCCGTCAGATAGAAATAACTCTTATCTCTAGAATGATATTCGCATAACCCCTAAAAATTCCTGCCTTTTACGATTAATATTCGCAAAATTCGAATCTACCTTGTATTATTCCATAAAAGGACAAGCTGCGTCAATTCGAATTCGATCTATCTTTTTCGTTTTTCCTGTGGAATTATCGAGGGTAAAGAGAACACCGTTTAATTGTGTCGGCCCTTCTGCCACTTCAAATCTGACAGGTAATTGTGTTAAGAATTTCTTTATCACTGCGCTCCGCTCCATACCCAGAATCCCATCTGTTGGACCGCACATTCCTGCATCGGTAATATAGCCGGTCCCATTAGGTAAGATTCGTTCGTCTCCTGTTTGTACATGTGTATGTGTTCCAACCATGGCACTAATTTTCCCATCCAGATACCAGCCTAGTGCCTGTTTTTCTGAAGTAGCCTCAGCATGCACATCCACAAAAATAAATTTGGTGCGCTTTCTTGCTTCTTCTACTAGCCGCTCTGCCGTTTCAAATGGACACATTAATGGTGGTAAAAAGGTTCTTCCCTGCACGTTAATGATGGCTACCTCTCCCACATGTGTTTGGACATAGGTAAGACCTTTACCTGGGGTCCCCTCCGGAAAGTTCGCTGGGCGAACAATACGTGAATCGTCGTCTATAAAATCAAAAACTTCTCGATTATCCCATGTATGATTCCCCATCGTGATCGCCTGAACACCCACCTGAAAAAGCTCATTAGCAATTTTTCGTGTAATTCCACGACCATGTGCCGAATTTTCACCATTAACTACAATCAGATCAGGTGCATATTTTCGTTTCAAACGTGGTACATAATCTTTTACAATTTCTCTTCCGGGAGACCCTACAATATCTCCAATGAACAATAATTTCATTCTAATCACCTCTACTATTGATTCTAAAAATGGGCGATGACCAATCCGCTACCCCCAGCAGGACTTGGTTGTACGTATAGAGATGAGAATGTAGATACATTTCTATCCGTCAAAAAAATAAAGTGGCGTCTCGCCACTTTATTTTTACTTCGCGTATTCAACAGCGCGGGTTTCCCGAATCACCGTTACACGTATATGTCCTGGATAATCCAGCTCATTTTCAATACGTTTCGTAATTTCTCGTGCTAGCCTCATTGACTCAGCATCATCAATTTTTTCTGGCTGTACCATCACGCGTACTTCTCGACCTGCTTGGATTGCATATGATTTTTCTACGCCATCGAAGGACTCAGAGATTTCCTCAAGTTTTTCCAAGCGTTTAATATATGTTTCCAAGGTTTCACGGCGTGCGCCTGGACGTGCAGCAGAAAGGGCGTCAGCTGCAGCTACTAACATCGCAATGACAGAAGTAGGTTCTGTATCACCATGGTGAGAAGCAATACTGTTGATAACAACAGGGTGCTCATTGTATTTCTTCGCTAGTTCCACACCAATCTCTACGTGAGAGCCTTCTACCTCATGATCAATTGCTTTACCGATATCATGCAGCAAACCTGATCTTTTTGCCAGTTTCACGTCTTCTTTTAATTCCGCAGCCATTAGGCCAGCAAGATGAGCTACTTCCATTGAATGTTTCAAGACATTTTGTCCGTAACTTGTACGGTAACGCAAACGTCCTAAAATCTTTATTAAATCAGGATGTAATCCGTGTACATCTGTCTCAAATGTTGCTTGTTCCCCGTACTCACGAATACGTTCATCTACTTCACGTCTTGATTTCTCAACCATTTCCTCAATACGAGCTGGGTGAATACGTCCGTCTGCCACCAGCTTATCGAGAGCCGTTTTAGCAATTTCACGTCGAATCGGGTCAAAGCCTGAAAGAATAACTGCCTCAGGAGTATCATCAATAATAAGATCAATACCAGTTAGTGTCTCTAGTGCTCGAATGTTACGACCTTCTCGACCGATAATTCGACCTTTCATTTCATCATTGGGAAGAGTAACAACTGAAACGGTCGTCTCTGCCACATGATCAGCCGCGCAGCGTTGGATTGCTGTTGTGATAATCTCACGAGCTTTTTTATCAGCGTCCTCTTTTGCTTGCGTTTCAATATCCTTGATCATAATTGCCATGTCATGGCGCACTTCGTTTTCTACGTTTGTTAGAATAATTGTTTTTGCTTCATCTTGAGTTAGTCCTGAAATGCGTTCGAGTTCAGCAACTTGATCTTTATATAATTGCTCAACCTTGGCTTGCAACTCAGTAATTGATTTTTCACGGTCGCTTTGTTCTACTTCTTTACGTTCCAATTGGTCCAGCTTTCGGTCAAGAGACTCCTCTTTCTGAAGGATACGTCTCTCTTGACGCTGAATTTCGTTACGACGCTCTTTGATTTCGTGATCAGCATCTGTACGCAGCTTAAACACTTCGTCTTTGGCTTCTAAGACTTTTTCCTTTTTCACTGCCTCCGCATCGCGTTTCGCTTCTTCGACGATTTGCTTCGCCGCTTCTTCTGCGCTTGAAATTTTGGCTTCTGCAATGGATTTACGTAAGAAGTATCCGACCCCAAAACCAATTGCTAGTGCTACCAACAATAGCAAAACTAACAATAGTGGGTTAGATAGATCCATACGTGTTCTCTTACACCTCCTTTGTCTATGACTTTTACATTTCTCATACAAATCATTTTTTTCTTGGTGATTCCTATCATCTTCGTATCTCGTACACAAAATGAAAAACAAGTAAGACCGAAGAAGGAAACATTTGGCATCCATAGCCTAAAAAACAAGACCGATGCGACTCGGTCGACTGCAATCATGATAGACATAGGCCTCATGGATATTCAGTTATGGATTGCTAATCGCAAAAAGTTATCAAACACCAAGTAATACAAACCTATTTTATTATTTGCGAACAAGCCTTGTCAAGGAGTAGACCTTGTGGGGAGTAGGATTGCTTCGCTAGGGAAGGATTTAGAGGATACGCCCTCCCTACTCGTCATCTTCCTCCATCCAGTTTTTTGTTCTCCATTCATTTCTTAGCTGTTGAACAATGGAATGGGAAAATCCTTTCCGTAATAAAAATTGTAAGAGCTTATGCTCTGTTTTTTGATCAATGGGAGCTGTTATTCTTGCTAGTTTTCCTCGTAACAAACCACGCGCTGCATCTAGCTCCTGTTCATATTCTATTCTTCCCAATACTTTCTCTATCAAACTTGGGGCAATTCCCTTCTGCTTTAATTCCATCTTGAGCATATAGGCTCCTCTAGGCTTTAAACGCAATCTCTCTTCTACCCATTTTTTAGCAAATAGCTCATCGTTTATATATCCTTCCCGCGTACACTTCTCTACTATTCGCTCCGCTAGTTCTAGTGAAAACTCTTTCCCTATTAAATATCTTTCTACTTCTCTAGAACTCCGTGGACGATAGCTAAGATAATTAATAGCAGCCAAATAGGCTTTATTCTCATGATCCGCTCGTAAAACCTCTGCGAAAAAATTACTATCTATCTCTGTACCCTTCATCAAATGGTACTTAATAAAGACTTCCTCATGCACTTCAAATGCAAATTCATTGTCCAGATCAATTAAATACACTTGTTTTCTTTTAGAATCCCTATGAACGGCCGTGATTACCCCTGAGGTTTTCATGTTTCCTCCCATTCTAATCGAGACTGCTTTGTCTTCACATAAAAAGCCTGCCGCACAGAATACGACAGGCTTACATCTCTTCTACTCTAAATCAAAAGTTGGCTCTTCATCCTGCTCTGGATCGAGAACCGCTTCTCCCTCTGGGATGGAATTAGGATTCAAGCTGTAATATTCTCGAATTTTTTGGTCAATCTGAGCTGCAATAGCTGGATTCTCTTTCAAGAACTGTTTTGCATTTTCACGGCCTTGACCTAAACGTTCCTCATTAAATGCATACCAGGCGCCGCTTTTAGCAACAATGTCCAGCTCAGCTCCAATATCCAGAATACTGCCTTCTTTAGAAATACCTTCTCCATACATAATATCGACTTCGGCTACTTTGAACGGAGGAGCTACTTTATTTTTTACAACTTTAATTTTAGTCTTTGTACCTACTATATCATTGCCTTGTTTAATTCCCTCTGCTTTACGCACATCAAGACGTACACTAGCATAGAATTTCAAAGCACGTCCACCAGGAGTAGTTTCTGGGTTTCCAAACATAACGCCCACTTTTTCACGCAACTGGTTAATAAAGATCGCAATCGTTTTGGATTTATTGATAGCTCCAGAAAGCTTACGTAAAGCTTGAGACATCAAACGAGCTTGTAGACCAACGTGAGAGTCACCCATTTCTCCTTCAATCTCAGCTTTTGGTACCAAAGCCGCTACGGAGTCTACTACGATAATATCTACAGCGCCAGAGCGTACGAGAGCTTCCGCAATTTCTAAAGCTTGTTCTCCTGTGTCTGGTTGGGATAAAAGTAATTCTTCTATGTTAACACCCAATTTAGCAGCATAAACAGGGTCTAGAGCATGCTCTGCATCAATAAAGGCTGCTTGTCCACCTTGCTTCTGTACTTCTGCAATGGCATGAAGTGCAACTGTTGTTTTACCAGAGGATTCTGGCCCGTAAATCTCAATAATACGGCCACGTGGGAAACCGCCGACACCAAGTGCGATATCAAGAGCTAAGGCTCCTGTTGAAACAGTAGAAACCTGTGAATGTGCCATTTCTCCCATCTTCATGATGGAGCCTTTCCCGAACTGTTTTTCTATTTGTCTTAAAGCACTCTCAAGCGCAGCGCGACGATCTGACAATAGTGACACTCCCTTTCTCGTTCCACTCAACTTTTTCTTATGTATGTATCATACATCGAGATAGAGGGGTTTGCCAAGTATTTTTTACGAACAAATATTCGTATAGGAATTATATAGAAAAAAGAAGGCATTTTCACTTAACCTCCATGTGAAAAAACCTTCTGTACAGCCTAATTATGATTTACGTGTCCGCGGTTTAGCGGGCTCTAGATTAATACGTTTACCGTTGATGCGCGTCTGTCTTAACGCCTCATAAACAAACGGAGCAACATCTTCTGGGACTTCTACAAACGTGAAGTTTTCAAAAATATCAATTCGTCCTACTGATTTGCCCGGAATGCCCACCGATTCGGAAATCTCCCGTACAAGATCCTGAGGCTTCATGTTCACATTTCGTCCTACATTTAAGAAGAAACGAACCATTCCTCTTGCTGCGCCCGTCTCACCAAAATTGTACCCTTCTTCTTCATCATTTCCACTCGGATCAGTATGAAACGCGAGATGTAGAGCAGCGGCTGCAACTTTAGCTGGGTCATGCTCCTGCATTAGCTCATTCACGATTTCTTGATACATACCATTCACAGACTCACTTTCAATCAGCGAACGTAGCTGTTCACGTAATTGAGTACGTTTGCGCTCCGCAATCTCCTCCAAGGTAGGTACGGTGCGAGTAATCAAGGATGCTTTCGTCTGTTTTTGAATCACCATTAACTGACGCATCTCTCGAGGAGTGACTAGTGTCATAGCTATCCCTTTACGCCCAGCACGTCCAGTTCGGCCGATCCGATGTACGTAGCTTTCTGGGTCCTGTGGAATATCGTAATTAATAACATGTGAGACGTTACCTACATCAATCCCACGAGCTGCTACATCTGTAGCAATCAAAAACTCAATCGTACCTTCCCGGAAGGCCTTCATTACTTTGTCGCGCTGTGCTTGAGATAGGTCGCCATGCAAGCCATCTGCCATATAGCCTCGTGCTTGTAAGGCCTCACTCAATTCGTCTACCCCGCGCTTCGTTCGACAGAAAATAATGCCAAGCTCTACATCCTGGCTATCGAGAATGCGGCATAGGCTCTCCCGTTTATTACGTTCGAAAACTTTATAATACACTTGTTCAATAGAAGGTGCTGTTACTTCTTCACGGCTGACAGCCACAGTCTCGGGATTTTTCATATAGCGATGAGCTAAACGCTTGATTTCAGGAGGCATGGTTGCTGAGAAAAGCAAGGTTTGACGCTCAGCTTTCATGTGGCTAAGAATGGTCTCGATATCTTCAATAAAGCCCATGTCCAGCATTTCATCTGCTTCATCGAGAACAAGCATTTTCACATTTTCCAAATGGAGTGTCTTGCGGCGCAAATGGTCTAAAACACGCCCAGGTGTACCAATCACCACATGCACACCTTGTCGAAGCGCACGAATCTGATGGCTAATTGATTGCCCACCGTAGATAGGGAGTGTGCGAATTTTTTTGTATTTGCATATTCTCACTAATTCTCCCGCCACCTGTATAGCGAGCTCGCGAGTCGGAGTCAAAACAATCGCCTGTATACGGTTGTTAGTAGGGTTTAAGACCTCAGCCAACGGGATACCAAACGCAGCCGTTTTCCCTGTACCTGTTTGAGCCTGTCCGATCAGGTCGCCACCCTCTAGTATTTTAGGAATGCAAGCCGCCTGAATTGGTGATGGTTCTTCAAAGCCCATATCATGAATAGCTTGCAACACATTTTTATGTAAAGCTAAATCTGAAAAAATCGTCATGATAGTCACCTTTCTTTTAGTCATTACAGTGAAGCTGCTGGAGCGCATAATATAGAGCATTCTTGGCAACACGCCCAATTATCGCTCTGCGCTGTCCTGCAACTTGCACCTTTTTTACCAAAGTAGGCTGCTTCTCACTGGCGATTCCGATATAGACCAGTCCCACAGGTTTTCCCTCGGAAGACTCAGGCCCTGCTACACCGGTAACAGAAACGCCATAGGTTGTGCCCATCTTTTGGCGAATATTCTCAGCTAAAAGCCGAGCCGTTGTTTCACTGACAGCCCCTTCTGTCTCTAAGACTTCAAGAGGCACATCCAGCCATTGATGCTTGATTTCATTGGAATAGCAAACAATTCCTCCTCGATATACCTGCGACGCACCGGGAACCGAGGTAAGCAGTTGTGAAACAGTGCCCCCTGTACAGCTTTCAGCAAAAGAAATCGTCTCTTGTTTTACTAGTAGCTGCTCATAAAGCACCTGATGCAACGGAGATTCCCCTACTGCATATATAAACTCACCTACACGATTGCGAATCTCCTCTTCAACAGGACGTAGCAATCTCTCTGCTTCCTCCACAGAGGTAGCGCGAGCCGTAATGCGCAACGTCACCTCAAACTCCTTGGCATAGGGGGCAATTGTCGGATTGGATTGCTCCTCAATTAAGTCTATCAGCTTTGCCTCTAACAGAGATTCTCCGATACCAAAAAAGCGAAAGACACGAGAATGAAAGATTTGATGCTCATTTCCTAAAGAAGCCAAAAACGGCATCACATAATTTTCCATCATCGGATACATTTCGCTTGGGGGACCAGGCAACAAGACATATGTAACGCCCTCTTGGGTAATCCCCATTCCTGGTGCCATTCCGTGATCATTATCAAAGACTGTCGATCCCTCAATTACAAGGGCTTGCTTACGATTATTTTCAGTCATGTCAGTACCGCGTCTCTCAAAAAAATCACGAATGTTCGCCATTGCTTTTTCATCCGTGACTAGCTTGTGACCAAGATGGTCGGCCACTACGTCTTTGGTCAAATCATCCTGCGTAGGGCCCAACCCCCCGGTAAAAATGATGAGATCGGAACGCGATTTCGCACGTTCTATCACTTGTAGCATTCGTTCATAATTATCGCCAACTGTTATGTGATAATAAACATTGATTCCTACTTCTGCTAGCTTTTGCGATAAAAACTGCGCGTTTGTATTAGCAATTTGTCCAAGTAATAACTCAGTTCCAACCGCGATTATTTCCGCTTTCATCACTCTTCATCCCAATCTTTTACGAATATTGAATGACATTGCGATTCTTAGAAAAATAGTCATACCCCGACCAAAGGGTAATCAGGACCATTGCCCAAATCGCGATTTTGTCAAAAGGTATGCCGACAAATTCAAACGGGAAATTATTCATCATTAAGACAGCAATCGCTACGATTTGAACCCAGGTCTTAATTTTTCCCCACGCGCTTGCGGCAATAACCTTTCCTTCCGCCGCTGCAATCATTCGTAGACCTGTCACTGCAAATTCCCGACTAATAATCACTATAACGACCCACGCTTCGATTCGTTGCATCTCAACAAGAGAAATAAGTGAAGCCGATACCAACAATTTGTCCGCCAGTGGATCTAAAAATTTGCCCAAATTCGTAACAATCTTCCGCTTACGGGCAATGTACCCATCTAGACCATCTGTGCTGGCTGCCAAGATGAATACCAAAGCCGCTATCAGCTCATTGTACGTCATAGTTAGAGTCCCGATGGTAAACGTGCCAAATTTGTATTCTACTAGTAGAAAAAACATGACGACAGGAACCAGAAAAATTCTGGCAAGCGTGATGCGGTTGGCAAGATTCAACTAAATAACCTCCCCAGCTAGATCATAATCGTATGAGTGGGTAATTCTCACCTTTACAATCTTACCTAGTTCTCCTTGATAATTTGAAATAAAGACTTCCCCATCGATTTCTGGAGCATCGTATTGGGTACGGCCTACGTAAATGTTGTTTCTACCTTCGTATCTCTCTACTAGGACATCCAATACCTTACCCACGTATTGACCATTCTTCTCGTTAGCAATCTCACGTTGAATCTCCATCAATATATTAGCGCGTTTTTCTTTGACATCCTCATCAATCTGATCAGGCAGGCGTGTCGCAGGAGTATCGTCTTCATTCGAATACGTAAACACACCTAGACGATCAAACTTAATGTCTTTCACAAAATCACAGAGCTTCAAGAAATCCTCTTCTGTTTCCCCTGGGAACCCAACAATTAAAGAGGTTCTCAAAGCTACATCCGGTACTTCAGCGCGGATTTTAGCAACAAGCTTACGAATATCGGTTTGACGTCCCGGACGGCGCATCCGTTTCAGAATGGCGTCCTCTGAGTGTTGCAAAGGCATATCAATATACTTACAAACTTTCGGGTTTTTAGCAAATGTTTCAATTAACTCATCTGTAAAGAACCCTGGGTATGCATAGTGTAGTCGAACCCACTCAATGCCGTCTACTTCAGACAGTCTGTTCAATAGCTCAGGTAGCATTAGCTTACCGTATAAATCCATACCGTAGTTCGTTGAATCCTGGGCGATTAGCGAAATTTCCACAATGCCTTTCGTTGCCAGATATGTCGCTTCCTCTACGATAGATTCGATTGAACGACTGCGAAATTTACCGCGCATGAGTGGGATACTACAGAATGTGCAATTGTTATCACAGCCTTCTGCAATTTTGGTATATGTTGTATAAGTTCCTTCTTTTACCTTACGTTTAACCACTTGCTCGTAGTTAAACACGGGATTGCCGATCAGGCTTGTACGTTTACCAATGAGCGTGTCTTCAATCACGTTAATAATTGACATAAAATCGCCGGTTCCAACAATACCATCCACTTCAGGAATCTCATGTAATAAATCTTCTTTATAGCGTTGGGTTAAACAGCCAGCTACTACCAACGACTTTAATTTTCCGCTCTCTTTTAACTCGGCCATGTCTAAAATCTTGTTCACAGACTCTTCTTTTGCAGCATCGATGAATCCACAGGTATTCACGATAACGACAGTTGCATCATCTGGATTATCAACTAACTCATAACCCTTCTCATCGATCAGATGTGCCATCATATCTGAATCGACCAGATTCTTCTCACAACCCAAGGTTACTATGGCAACCTTTTCACGGGGTGTTGTCTTTTCGGTCATTTCTCTTCCTCCAATTGCATATTCCAGCCCAAATTCACCTAACCAGTATAATATAAGCAAAGGCGAGTAGTCAAAAAGAGTAGCACTTAAAATCAACCGTTTTCAAGCGTTCAAAGCCTGTATCCTATATGGGTTAACTCTGATTGCAGATACAATCATGTTAGCTTATAAATAAGTCCTTCTGCTAAAAAACTCCCGTCTCACTTTTGATAGTGAAACGGGAGTCCATGAGCTTATAAAAAGTTATTGTGCCGGCACTTCGTCTTTTTGCAAAGTGAAATTAAACTTAGCCGTTTGCGCTTTAATATCACTCATTGTGATTGGAACCTGGTTAACTACTATTTCAATAGCAGGGGAATAACCTACATGCAGAAAAGCAGTATCTTGTGCCTCTATTGTTTTTTCTTCGCCTTTTTGAAGAGTAGATTCAAATAGTTTTTTCCCTCGATCTTTATCTCGCACCTGTACCCAGCAAGCACCATGGGTTGCTTTAATCGTCACTGAGATTTTATCCGTATTACCAACCTTATAATTGTAAGTCTTTCCTTGCTGGGATTCAAAAGTAAGTGTACCCGCAGCCCCAGCCCCATCCGTCTCAGGTAAATTCTCATCAGGCATCGTAACATCTGGGGGAGTTGTCGTTGCCGGCGGTGTAGCTGTTCCAGGAGTAGTCGGAACCTGTCCTTGACCCGGAGTTTGATTCGGCGTAGGAGTCCCTCCTCCACCTTGTGTGGTATCAATGATACCTTCAGCGGGCTTTTGCACAGTAGGTGGTGTACTATCCCGGTTCACTAGTGCCATATAAGCAACGCCAAGAACTAAGATGATAAATAGTGTTAATAAAGTAGGAGCTACCCAGCTACCGGTTTGAAAAGGTGATCGCCTTTGAACCACATGGCGTCTTTGTAATCGTTCCACCTCTTCTTGTGGCGGTTGGGATGGCAAGTCGGCCTGGTAATGCTCTACGATCTGATTAGGATCCAATCCTACCGCTTCCGCATAGCTTTTGATAAAAGCTCTTGCATAAAAGTGGCCGGGTAACATGTGAAAATCTCCCCGCTCAATCGCTTCTAAATATCTGGTTTGGATTTTTGTCATTTTTTGTATATCATTGAGCGAGATTCCTTTTTCTTCTCTTGCTCTCTTCAATACTTGGCCGAGCTCAGACACAATGTAGCCTCCTTACGTCATCTCGAAGTCATTAAAACTTCTCGTGTTGATTAATTCATATGTAATCTCTTCATCGGGATGATGTCTCAACTCAATAATGTAGTGGAAATCAGACAGCTTGTACTCTGTCTCTCTTGCAAAAATATCAGGGTGTTCAATGACTTTAGTAGCTGGGAAAGCCATAATCTCACGCAACAAGCTGTGATGACGTTCCGTTGAACGCATGGTTGAGACGATCCCATCAATCAAATATACATGATTAGCTGTCATTTCATCAACGGTCAAGGAACTACGAACTGTTTGTCTTAATAAAGTTGATGAAATAAACGTCCAGCGCTTATTGGAGGATACACTGGCTGCGATCATAGACTCTGTTTTACCTACCCGAGGCATTCCACGAATTCCGATTAATTGATGCCCCTCTTTTTTAAATAGCTCTCCTAGAAAATCAACCAGAATTCCTAATTCGTCACGAATAAAGCGAAACGTTTTTTTATCTTCCGCATCACGTTCGATATAACGTCCGTGACGAACAGCTAGACGGTCAAGCATGGTAGGTGGACGTAGCTTGTTAATTTCAATATTGCTTACTTTTAACAACAGGCTACGCAAGGCTTCAATCTTATCATTGTCATCTGTGGATAATAACATTCCTCGCGTATTGGTTTGAACACCATTAATTGTACGAATGTTGATGTTAAGCATCCCCAGAATAGAAGCTAAGTCTCCTAGCAAACCAGGACGATCCTTTATTAAGCGATATTCTAAATACCACTCAAAAAATTCCTTCTCCTCCGTGAGCATCATGTATCCCCTTTTTTTCTGTAAGAACAATCCTACTTGTTCTTCCCCCGTGATAGATGGCTTTTCAACAATAGTATACCATTTGCATGTAGAAGGACAAAGAAAAAATGCAGAAAACATGCCAATGATACCAATAAAAATTCTTTTACTGCACTTTATCAGCGGTTCGCTCTTTTGTTTATCAATAATCATTTCTATGCGCCGTTCAACTTATTATTCTCTTATAAAAAATACGCTTATTTTAATCTGTCTGCTTTTCTTACATTCCTTCGTATAAAAAACAGCCCTTACGTCTTTTCTAACGTAAGAGCTACTTTTCCTCAAAAGAAAAATCTATTCCATTTTACCATCGCTTACAAGCTTAACCATGACACTAGCTAGGGCGCGACGTTGCTCGTCATCACCAGCATCCCATAGTTGTTTAAGTAAACGTTCTTGTTCGTTTTTCGGATCAACCTGATCAGCAAGGTATCCACCGATTTGAAATGCTACATTTTGAATGGTATCGGAGTTCATACCAGCTTGTGTAGCTTGTTGGACACGTTCAGATAAAAAACCTTTCCAATCACTAAAGTTATCAAGTACTGACATCCCAATCCCTCCTTAAGCACTCTTCGGACGCTTTTTCATGTCCGCTCAGAATTAGAATGCGTTTCAGTCCTGATTTTTATACAAGAAGAAGGAAAAGTTACTGAGCTTTTACATCCATGTTTTCATTTCTAGGTATGCCAGCCACCATTAACTGAAATGGTTTGACCAGTAATATACCCGGCCTCCTTTTGGAATAAGAAGGAAACCGCTGCGGCTATCTCTTCTGGTCGTCCAAGTCGTCCCATTGGAATTTCTTCGGATACAGCCTCTCTTTCTTCCAAAGTAAACCGATCCATCATTCCACCTAAAATAGCACCTGGCGAGACCGCATTGACTGTAATGTGGTTACGTGCCACTTCTTTAGCCAATGCTTTTGTAAAACTAAGAATAGCACCTTTTGTCATGGAATATAAAACCTCACACGATGCACCTATCTCTCCCCATATGGAGGAGATGGTAACAATTCGCCCAAATCTAGCCTGTAGCATTGCTGGAAGTCCTTGCTGCGATACAAAAAAACAAGAGCCTATGTTAACTCGAACCAATTGATCAAATAATTCTGGGGTCACGTCGCTCAAGAGACCTACATGATCAATCGAAGCATTATTAACGATATACAATGGCTTCACTGGCATTTGACTAAACATAGCCGCGACTGCATCAGGTTGAGATAAGTCAGCCTGTAGCGCAATCGCCGGCACATTTTTGCTTTCACAATACGCTAACAATACGTTTATTTTATCTTTCTGTGTGTTGTAATGAAGATATAGGGGGATTGATTCGTCTGCCAGCTTCCGGGCAATAGCTTGCCCAATCTCACCGGAAGCTCCCGTAACCAATGCCCATGCTTGCTTGTCTTCCATGTATTTCTCCTCTTCCCCGGTTGCCTATGCCTGTGAACGTACGATCGAGACCGCCATCTGACTTTCTTGTAGATGGTCATGCATACGTTTTTGTACATCCTCTAACGTAATTTTTTCTAAAGTAGGTACGATTTCAAACAAATCAATTCCATTAAATTTATAACTAGTAAATTGATTAGCAATAAATTCAAGGGAATTTAACGAGCGCAGGAAAAGTCCGATTCTTCTCCGTTTTTGTCGTTGGAACGATTCCTCATCAATTCCTCGCGCTTTCGCCTCCTTGATTTCCTGTGTGATAACGCTAACTAGCTTTTCGGGATCAGGTGTATCGCCGCCTAGAATCGTATAGCCGTAATCCGTCTCGTTGCTGTAATCAAAATCAAAGGATTCTGTAAGGAGTCCTTCGTCATAATATCTTTGGTAAAAACTAGAGCTGTTTCCAAACAGCAACTCTAGCATCAATTTTGTCGTTAGTTCACGTTTTAGCAGCTCTTCACCAAATAATTGGTTTTTCACTTCTTTAAATCCGATGTATATTTTAGGGATTGCCACGGAAAGATGAGCTTCCACAAGCTTTTCTCCCACTTCAGTCGGTTCGTCTGGGAAAAAGCGTTCAATGATCGGGGCTGGTGGAAAACTTTTCGCTTGCTGATTACTACGAATCAATTCACCAATCTGATCTTTATCAAATCCTCCCACCACAAATAACACCATGTTGCTTGGATGGTAAAAGGTCTCATAGCATTGATACAGCATGTCTTTTGTGATCGGTGTAATGGTTTCGATTGTTCCAGCGATCTCGATTCGTACCGGATATTTTTGATACATGGCTTTCAACAAATTAACATATACTTTCCAATCCGGATTATCATCGTACATTTGAATTTCTTGACCAATAATTCCTTTTTCTTTTTCAACGCTTGCTTCAGAAAAATAAGGTTCCTGTACGAAATCCAGTAATATCTTCAAATTCTCCTCTACTTTGTCCGTAGAAGAAAAAAGGTAAGCTGTCCGGTTAAAGCTGGTAAATGCATTATAAGAAGCACCGTTGCGGGAAAAATCCTGAAATACGTCACGATCTTCCTTTTCAAATAGCTTATGCTCCAAAAAATGGGCAATACCATCAGGTACATTGATGGTCTCTTGGTTATTTAATCGGAAATGGCTATCATTTGAACCATAGCGGGTTGTAAAAACGGCATAGGTCTTGCTAAAGCCTTCCTTTGGCAACAAATAGACTGATAAGCCGTTTGGCAGTTTTTCATGATAGAGTGTTTCATTTAACTGATCAAATGTTACTGTTTTCACCCTATTCCCCACCCTTCTTATCGCGTAGTAGATAAATCGTATCGAGTTCAATTTTTTTAGCTACATGGACAACATCCTGCACGTTCACTTTTTCAATCTCAGACAGCAGGGTTTGTAAATCACGGTTTCTGCCGCTTATGACTCCGTTATAGGCAAAATCCACCATCATTCTACCGCTATCAAGCAATTCTTTAAATTGATTGTACAAGGTAGCTTTCGTCATATCCATTTCTTCCTGACTAATCTCGCCATTTTCCATCATCGTCATCTGTTCCTTGATGATGGTGACCGCTTTTTCATAATTATTGACATCAATACCTGACATCATCATTACTACGCCTTTATGGCTTTCCAAACGAGACACGGCATAATAAGCCAAGCTAGCCTTTTCACGTACATTTAAAAAGAGCTTGGAATGTGGGAATCCACCTAAAATCCCGTTATACACAAGCAAAGCAGGATAATCATCGTCTTTATATACAATATTGGTACGGCATCCTATGTTTAGCTTAGCCTGATTTACATCCATGCGATCTACAATTGTTTTTTGTTCAGTAACCTGCTTAGAGACCTGCTGAATGTTTAGATGGCTTTTATGCTGGGAGGGCAGCTGAAGATGCTTCTTACATAAAGCGGTAATCTCCTCTTCCTTCACATCGCCCACTACAAAGATTTCAAGAGGGTTATTATTTATAACTTGATGATAATATTCGGTAAGTGAAGCGGCATCTAGCTTTGTAACGTTATCTATTGTGCCGAATGCAGAAATAGCATATGGTTCACCCTTAAACATTTCTTCCGTAATCCGTTGATTTGCGTATCTCATTTTATCATTAACGATGCTTTCAATTTTTTTCGTTAAGGATTTTTTCTCTGCTTCAACATATGTGCTGTCAAACTGATCGTTAACCAAATAGGGGCGAGTAAGGATATCTCCAACAAACTCTATCGCGTCTTCAACTAATGACTGGCTTCCGCTTACATATTTTTCATTTGGAACCTCCATATATAGCTGGAGGACTTGGCGCTCCCCTTTTTTGGCTACATCAACGTCAAAAATAGCCCCATACAAATAATCAAGATGCTGACGAAGCTTTTGTGGTTCAGGAAAACGAGCTGTTGCACGCTTTAACACCATGGCAAGCAAAGCGGTTTTCGATGCATTTTCCTCCGTTAATTCCTGTTCAATGTTTACGATCATCGTAATTGATTTAAACTTTTTGGTCTGTAAAATATGTAGATTCATGCCATTTACCTGAGATTTCGTAAAAGCAATCTCCTGTGCCTTTTCAGCCATATGATTCGTCTCCCTCCTTATTTACGTACCTATTCTTTATTTTACCCAAAATAGGTAGCTTTCAGCAAAATGATTACATCAAATGTATGCCACACAACTGTACTCTTATACATCGTAGTTCATTCCAACAAAAAAGACTGATGAGTGAAAAACTCAACAGCCTTTTCTGTAATGCCCTTCCTTAAAAATCACTTGTATCCCAATCGCTAAGCATCTCCACACTAGTATCGCTAGAGTCAAAACGACCACAGTCCGGATTTAAGCAGAGAATGCCATGTAATTGATTGTCCAAAAACACATGACCATTTACAAACCCACAGTATGGACATTCCCACATTTTGATACACCCCTTATGCTTTTTATCTCAAAGTAGTGTACCCATTCCCTGTCTAGGATATAAGTATGGCATATATCATATGCTTTTACTTCGTCGATTGGATTTCAGTCGTTTCCAGATATTTAAGGAAAAAATAAGGATTAACAGCTTTACCTGTCTGATTGCTGTACAGGCCAAAATGCAGGTGAGGAGAAAACATACCTGTAGTTTCCATCGGTCCGTACCCGGTATCGCCTACAAAGCCTATTAACTGACCTGCTTTAACAGAACTACCCACCTTTATTTCGGGAGCAAAAGCGCTCAAATGGGCATAGTACACCCGATACTTGCCAGAGGAATGTGTAATATTAACTCTCCATCCTCCCATGCTATTCCACCCTAAGCGATTAATGACTCCATTCGTTGATGAAAAGACAGGGACTCCATGAAAAGCCATTATATCAATGCCTTCATGATTTCTACCTTGAGCATCTGCGCCCCATGTTCGTTCATCCCCATATGTATTGTAAACCTGTTCATACCATGTACCTTTTTGCAAGGGGAAGACACTTTGCTTGGGGGCTAAGGCTTGATCAATGTTCCCTAGATATTGCTGCTTAGATTGTATGTCTAATGGTTTCCATGTCTGATTATACATACTAATGACTGGAATAGTCAGCGTCATTCCCTGGCGTATCTCTTCCTTTGTTAGACGAGAAGCATTCTGTATCGCCGAAATAGGCACACCAAATTTTTGACTAATCGACCATAACGAGTCCCCGGCCTGTACCGTATAAGTTGCTGGAGAGGTTTTAGTAGCCACCATTGCTACCTTCGATTGTTCATTATAATTTACCTTATAGCCTAATAATTCACTTATCGAACGTAAAGGGACTAAAATACGTCCTTCCTTTACTATAGGGGAAACATCTAGGCTATGCTTTTTTCCATTCCCCCAAGCTGTTTTTTGATTCACCCTATAAGTGAATTCGTTTGTTTTTGTCTTAATAACTACTTGCTTCGTTGATGCCTGATAAGTAACTTGTGCCTTAGTAGCTTCTGAAACAGCACGAATCGGTACCAGCATACGATTATTCACAATTTGTGGTTCTACATCTGTTTTTAAACCCTTTCCATCTACCATAAGGAAAACACGTGGCACAGAAGCAGCCTGTACTTGTATAGGGTTAATCCAGGAAATGGATAACAAGGCAGCACCCACCAGACTCCTTACTAACCATCGGCTCGTACTCCTTCGTAATCTGTTCATGTAAATATCCTCCTTATCCAAGTCAAACTTGTCCCATTATCCCATAGGTTACAAAAGGGTATCTATGCATAATTACTGGTAAAAAGTAGCCGAACAAGAAAAACCACCCTTCCGGACGGAAAGGTGGCCATTGATTTTTTAGCTAGATTTACCTTTAAATACATGTAGATTCTTATTAGAAATAGATAAATACCGTTTACTAACGAGAACCTGTTTCATATGGTTCACCACTTGCTTTTGGAGCACGTGATTTACCAACAAGACCAGCAAGTACCAAGATCGTCAATACGTATGGCAACATGTAGATAAATTCAACTGGAATGTATTTGGTAAGTCCAAATACTTGTACAAGTGTTTTAACAGCTTGAGCTAATCCGAAAAACAGAGCTGCTCCCATAGCACCTACTGGATGCCACTTACCAAAAATCATCGCTGCAAGTGCAATAAAACCTTGTCCAGAAATCGTGTTGTGAGAGAAATTTGATGTTGTTGTTAAAGCAACAGTTGCTCCACCCAACGCTGCCAAAGCTCCACTCAGCATAACCGCAATGTAACGAACACGAAATACATTAATACCGGCTGTATCAGCGGCACGCGGATGTTCCCCTACAGAGCGAAGTCTTAAGCCAAACTGAGTTTTAAACAGTACGAACCAAACGATTGCCACTGTGATAAATGCCAAATAACTTGTAGGATATGCTTGGAACAAAGCACGGCCCAGGAAAGGAATTTCACTTAAAAACGGGATGTCCCATTTGGAAAATACAACGCTCAATGTTTTGGTTTGACCAGCACCATCAAAAATGATTTTGGTAAGATATACTGCCAAACCTGTTGCCAAGAAGTTAAGAGCAACACCACTTACTACTTGATTGGATTTAAACGTAATCGAAGCCGCTGCATGTGGCAGGGAAAAAATAATACCACCAATACAAGCCGCGATTAAACCAATCCAAGGTGCGTACGGTGCTGGCTCCATAAAGTAAGTAACAACTGCTCCAATGAAAGCTCCCATTACCATGAGGCCTTCCAGCGCAATGTTAACTACCCCGGAACGTTCAGAAATAACACCGCCAAGTGCCGCGAAAATGAGGGCTGTGGAAAATACGATCGTGTCATGTAAGAGATCGCCACCAATGGTTAGCCATTGCATCTTTACAGCACCTCCTTCTTATTCTTCTTAGATAAAACAGGTTTTAAAATAAATCTTACAATACCATGAGCGGCAACGAAGAAGATTACAGAGGCAATTACCACACGAATTAACTCTACAGGTACGCCTGCTCCCATCTTCATTCCATTTGCTCCAAAGGACAATATTCCAAATAAAATAGCACCTAATACTACCCCAATTGGAGTATTACCACCAATTAATGCAACTGCGATTCCATCAAAGCCATACCCAGGCTGAGCGGCCATAATAGCTTGATAATGGAACACCCCTAGAATTTCAGCGGCTCCACCCATACCTGCCATACAACCTGAAATAAACATAGCTTTAATAACGTTATTATTTACATTCATACCAGCATATTGTGCCGCATGCGGGTTAAAGCCTGTCGCACGAAGCTCAAAGCCTGTTTTTGTTTTCCAAAGAACAATATAGAAAAGGAGAGCTAAAACAAGAGCAAGCAATGTTCCCCAATGCATACGTGCACTTTCAAACATTTGAGACAGCCAGCCAATTGCAATAGACGCTGATTCCTTAATATTTTCAGAACGCTGTTGTCCTTCTGGAACCAATGTAGTCACCAGAATAAAGTTCACCATATACAAAGCAATCCAGTTCATCATGATTGTAGTAATAACCTCGTGGACACCACGTGCAGCTTTTAACCAACCTGCAAAAGCCGCCCACAGCCCACCGACAATTGTACTAACAATAATGGTTAATGGAGCATGAATATAGGCAGGTAAGTCCAGCTTTACACCGAGGTAAACAGCTGTAATCATACCCATCATGAATTGGCCCTCTACTCCGATGTTAAAAAGACCAGTACGGAAAGCAAAAGCAACAGCCAGTCCACTAAAAATCAAAGGGGTGATCTGGCGAATCGTTTCACCAAAATTATAGGCGTCACCAAATACTTTCTTGACCAGAGAACCATAGGCTAACAATGGATCAAATCCACCTGCTAGCATCGCAATCGCCCCGACGATGAGTCCAAGCAGAATCGCAACAACAGGAACGATGAAAGAATCCTTCGTAAAAATCTTAAATACACTATTCATCCTGTTCGCCTCCTTGAATGCGTTTTCCACCTGACATCATCAACCCGAGCTCTTGTTCACTCGTTGTTTTCGGATCAACAATACCAACGATTTCACCTTCATAAATAACAGCGATCCGATCGGAAACATTGCGTATCTCATCCAGCTCAAACGAAATGAGTAGAACCGCTTTTCCCTTATCGCGTTGTTCAATTAGGCGTTTATGAATAAATTCAATCGCACCTACATCCAGCCCGCGTGTCGGCTGAGCTGCAATCAACAGATCAGGATTCTTGTTCACTTCACGTGCAATTATCGCTTTCTGTTGGTTACCACCCGACAGAGCGCGTGCTAGTGTATGTATCCCTGGCGTACGAACATCGAATTCTTCAATAAGCTTTTCTGCATGTTTGTTAATCGCATCATAATTCAAAAATCCATTTTTATTAAATTCAGGGTGGAAATAAGTCTCTAGAACAATGTTTTCAGCCATGTTAAAATCGAGAACTAAACCATGCTTATGTCGATCCTCTGGTATATTAGATAGTCCTGATTCAGAAATAAAACGCGGAGTTTTATTGGTTAAGTCCTTACCATTTAGAGTTACTGAGCCTTCCTGACACTTACGTAGCCCCGTTAACACTTCAATCAATTCAGACTGACCGTTGCCGTCAACTCCCGCAATTCCAAGAATTTCACCAGCCTTAACATCAAAGCTGATTTTATTTAGGGCATTAACTCCACGATTACCCATTGCTGTTACATTTTTCACAGATAGACTTGCTTCTTTAGGATTAGCAGGCTTTTTATCTACAGAAAACGTTACGTCACGCCCAACCATTTTGGAAGCCAATTCATCTGGATTCGTATCTTTAATAGCTAGAGAGTCGATAGTCTTACCACGGCGAATAATGGTGACACTATCACAAATTGCCATAATCTCTTTTAGCTTATGGGTGATTAAGATAATGGTTTTTCCTTCTTTAACCAAATTACGCATAATCTCTATTAACTCGGAAATTTCCTGCGGTGTAAGAACAGCCGTTGGTTCGTCAAAAATGAGGATATTAGCTCCGCGGTACAAGGTTTTAAGAATCTCAACGCGTTGTTGCATCCCTACTGAGATGTCTTCAATCTTTGCATACGGGTCAACCTTGAGCCCATACTGTTCAGATAGTGCTTGTACCTTTTTAGCCGCTGAATTGATATCTATCTTCAAACCATTCTTTGGTTCTTTTCCTAGAATAATATTTTCCGTAACGGTAAACGGTTCGACAAGCATAAAGTGTTGGTGAACCATTCCAATACCCAATTCGTTAGCAACATTTGGACTGGTGATTTTCACTGGTGTTTCATTAAGTAAAATCTCACCCTCATCAGGCTGATACAACCCAAATAGAATATTCATTAGAGTGGATTTACCTGCACCATTTTCACCTAAGAGCGCGTGAATCTCGCCCTTTTTTACTTTAAGTTGAATATTATCATTTGCAATAATTCCTGGAAAGCGCTTCGTTATTCCGCGCATTTCTACTACAGTTTTTACGTCTTTCATTTCACTCACCCCGTTTTTCTGGGTAATAATCCACAAGTAACTCTGTACAAGGCAACAACAAGGCTAGTCATGAAACTAGCCTTGTTGCTTATTTTCTTCAACAAATAAAATAACTAGATCAATTACTTAACAGCTTTTTCTGGAACTTTAATTTCGCCACTTACGATTTTTGCTTTAAATTCATCAACTTTTTTCAGAACTTCAGCTGGCACATTGATAGTAGAAGTAGATGCTAAACCTACGCCGTCTTCAGCGATACCTAGGTTAACAACTTTTCCACCTTCCCATTTGCCTTCAGCCATATCTTTGGAAACTTTGTAAACAGCTTCGTCTACTTTTTTCACCATAGAAGTTAAAGTGATTTCGTTACCAAAGTTAAGAGATTGGTCTTTGTCTACACCGATAACCCAAACATTTTCGCCTTTTTTCTTACGATCAGCAGCTTCGTTGAATACACCGTCACCAGTAGCACCAGAAGCATGGAAGATGATATCTACACCCTGTGCATACATACCAGAAGCAGTGGATTTACCTTGGTCTGGCTTATCAAATGCACCTGTGTAGATAGATATTACTTGAGCTTCCGGATTAGCGGCTTTTACACCAGCAAGGAAACCAGCTTCAAAACGTTCAATAACAGGAATTTTAACACCGCCTACGAAACCAATCTTTTTGGTTTTCGACATTTCAGCAGCTACAACACCTGCCAAGAAAGCACCTTCTTGCTCTTTGAACAATACGGATGCTACGTTTGGAGCATCAACTTGCGCGTCAATGATCGCTAGTTTCGAATCTGGGTTTTGGTCAGCAATTTTCTTAATTGGTTCAGCCATCATGAAACCAATACCCCATGTTAGATCCCATTTTTCCTTAACAAAGTTGTTCAAGTTTGGTACGTAGTCAGCATCGCCATTACTTTGAGCATAGTTTGTTTCAATGCCTGTGTCTTTGTTTAGTTTCTGTAGAGCTTCCCATGCACTTTGGTTAAAGGAGTTGTCGTTAACACCACCAACGTCAGTAACCATACCAACCTTTGCAGAAAGTTTCTTTTCTGCCGCTGGAGAAGCGCTTTCTTTACTAGGCTCAGTTGGTTGAGCTTTACCGCAACCAGTTAGCACTAGTGAAAGACTCAGGGTTGCCACGGAAAGAACAGATAGGATCTTTTTCATGCTTGTGATACCCCCAATTATCAGTTTTTATGTAGACAAGAAAATATCAGACTATCAAATTTGGGTGATGATTCAGGAGCTTGGAGAGAGCACTTCATAAATAAAAAACGATAATTTGTTTATTTTGTTCTCTACCAATTCCTATTAAGGAAAAAACACCCATTTTCGACATGATTCCAATATTTTCGCCAGCCCGTAGAAATTTTACCCCATGTAAGAAGCGATATGCAAGCGAATTTTTTATTCTATCATTCGGAATATGTTAGTTTTCTTACTCTTTAACATAAAAAACCTTTTAAGAGATTTGTGATTCAGATGATGGTCGTGGAATTCGTACCTCTCGTGGTTTACTCCCCTCGTACGGACCAACAACTCCTTGGGCCTCCATCATATCTATAAGCCGAGCAGCTCTCGTATAGCCAACACGCAGTCTTCGTTGCAATAGAGAGGCTGATGCTGTCTGAGCTTCTGCCACAACCTGTACGGCCTGATCATACATTTCATCGTCCATGACCATTTGTGGCTCCTCGCTTATTTCCTCGGGAATCATTTCTTCACTGTATTTTGCTTCCTGCTGTTCCTTCACAAAGGATACGACATCTTCAACTTCCTTATCTGCAACAAAAGCCCCTTGTACGCGGGTTGGTTTGGAGGCTCCCATAGGTAAGAAAAGCATGTCTCCTCGCCCAAGTAATTTTTCTGCGCCTCCCATATCTAAAATCGTTCGGGAATCAGCCATAGACGAAACTCCGAAGGCAATTCGCGATGGAATGTTCGCCTTTATCACACCTGTAATGACGTCAACAGAAGGCCGCTGGGTCGCAATTAAAAGATGAATTCCAGCTGCGCGAGCCATCTGGGCTAATCGACAGATGGCATCTTCTACCTCTCCTGGAGCTACCATCATTAAATCGGCCAGCTCGTCCACTATTACAACGATATAAGGGAGGGGAGCCGTATGTTGCCCTTGTTCTGCGTTTTTCACCATCTGGTTGTACATTTCTATGTTGCGACAATTCGATTTAGAGAACAAATTGTAACGTCTTTCCATTTCTACCACTACTTTTTTTAAAGCTACAGAAGCACGTTTTGGATCAGTTACAACAGGCGCTAGCAAATGTGGTATACCATTATAAACATTAAGTTCTACCATTTTCGGATCTATCATCATTAATTTCACTTCGTTCGGTTTTGCGCGCAATAAAATACTCATAATAATCCCATTAACACATACTGATTTACCACTTCCTGTAGCTCCAGCCACCAATAAATGGGGCATTTTTGCTAAATCTGCCAAAATCGGCTCACCAGAAATATCGCGTCCTAAAGCTACAGTTAATTTGGCTTCTGAATCTTTACATTGTGGACTTTCTAAAACCTCTCGCAGTGTTACCAACGAAATCTCACTATTGGGAACCTCAATACCTATGGCAGATTTGCCGGGTATAGGAGCCTCAATTCGAATGTCTTTTGCTGCTAAGGCTAAGGCTAAGTCATCTGTTAAACTTACGATACGACTTACTTTTACCCCAGTAGCAGGTTGTACCTCATAACGTGTTACGGCTGGACCGCGATGGATTTCAGAGACAATAGCGCTCACACCAAAGCTTTTCAGCGTTTGCACTAGCTTAGCCGCATTTGAGGCGTGATCTACGTCTTTTTGTTGACCAGTGTTCTTCGGTCTTGATAGCATGGACAAATCAGGGATTATATAAGTACTTTCAAGCTGACTATCCTCTGTTTGAAAATTTACCGTCACATCCGGCATATCTTCTCCTTGAGAATCAGCCTTTGTTTTAATCGTGATCTTGGCTGATGTTTCTGTTTTGTTTGGCAGATTTGTCATTTCCTGCTCTGGGAGAGTCTCTACTCGCTCTGTGAAATCTTTTATCACAGGTGAGACCATCGCTGGTTCACTATCCATTTGCTCTTCCCAAGGGGTACTGTTATCTACAATCACTGGCGGTGGAGCCTCTATCGAACTAGCATGCTCCAAGTTTGATCCATTCCCGAGCTTTTCCTCTGATTTTTTCTTTTCTTTTTCTTCTTGTAAAAGCTGCATAGATTCTTTAACTGATTGCTTTGTTTTCATATAACCTGCGGACAGCTTGCCTCGAATGATATTGAACAGATCTACATAGGAAACCTGGAAGATAAACATGATGCCTATCAAAAAGAAGAGGCCAACAACAAGACCCGTTCCAACTGTGCCAATTAACGCATTGGTTACTGTAAATAAAATAGCTCCGATCATTCCCCCGCCGACGCTTACGGTCGATACTCTCTGCTTCTGATCCTCTAAAATTCTCTCCCAAGTGAGCTGAATCATATTTTGATCGAAACGTCCATTACCGGATAAAAGCTCATATAACAGCAGATGGTCCCATAATAGAATTCCCATGAAAATGATGAAAAAACCGAACATTCTTGGACTCATTCTGGGGAGTTTTCGAACGAACATCATATATACAGAAATCACAATAAGGGCAACAGGTATCAGAAAATCCCATGATCCTGCAAACATGCGAAATAAAAAGGAAAGGACTCTTTGACCTAACCAACCACTCTCCAAAAGACCGATCACACTGAGACAGATTATAATAAGACCAATCAGTTCCAGCTTAATGATCGAGGCCCATGCCGATGGGGATGTTTTTCTCTTTCTTCTACTCATGGCACGCTTGCCTCCTTTACGTATGATTACTTTTGCTTTTCCAGTCCCCTTGTAACATTCCCTTTTGACAGCGAGAATCCCTGCTTTAAGGGAACAAAAACAGCCGGAGTTGGTGCGTCCGGCTGTTTTTGCTATCTTAATTAGTATACCACAGGAAATTGTTACAAATACAAACTACTAACAAAATTCCTTTATTAATCAAATGAAGGACGAAATTTAACTGTTTGCCCAGGTGCATAGGCTGGATTGACATAGTCATGAGGATTAGGACTAATCAGACGGACAATTTTTCCTTCATAGGAATTAATAGGCTCTACCAGCATGACTGCCGCTCCCATTTGGATTTCCTGAATTTGCTGCTTTTCCACCTGCTCCTGGTTATCAAATATGAGCTCCATTGGCATAACAGAGTAAATAATCATTGAAGCACACCCTCTTTATTACGTTTTTCCTCAATAAGTTCATTTAGTTTCTTTAACGCTTTCCCAAGTCCACCTACTTCATTAATTAAGCCATATTTAACCGCATCAGAGCCAATTACATTCGTTCCAATATCTCGGGTTAATTCACCTGTACGTAGCATGAGATCACGGAATTTCTCCTCTGTAATATCCGAATTACGAGCGACAAATGAAACTACTCTATCCTGCATTTTATCCAGATACTCAAAGGTTTGTGGTACACCAATAACAAGCCCCGTTAATCGAATCGGATGGATTGTCATTGTCGCTGTCTCAGCAATATAGGAGTAATCACCTGCAACAGAAATTGGCACACCGATAGAATGCCCACCACCAAGTACGAGGGTAACAACAGGCTTCGATAAGGATGAAATCATTTCGGCTAAAGCAAGGCCCGCTTCAACATCGCCACCCACTGTATTTAAGATAACCATAACACCTTCAACCTTTTGGTTTTGTTCTGCTGCAACCAATTGGGGAATGATATGCTCGTATTTCGTTGTTTTATTCTGAGGGGGTAATTGAATATGCCCCTCTATTTGGCCGATGATTGTTAGGCAGTAAATATTGCTTTCCAATTGAGGTACGTTAGTCTGGCCAAGCTGAGTAATATTGTCTATTAGACGTTTTTTAACCTCATCTGAAGGCTCCTGCTGTGGTGCTGGCGTATCTGGCTGCTCTTGAGATCTTGAGCGGTCTGGTTGTATTTGGGGTGTTTGAGGACTTTCCTCATTATTGGTTCTATTCATTGTAAATGGGGGCTTACGCAAATAATCTTTAGGATCCATCTGGCTAACGACCTCCTTTATGCTAGTTGTAGTATGGGTTAGCCCTACCGAATTCATGCATTGATGGAAAAGCTAACCTGCTTATAAAATTGTTTCACATGAGTCAAATCCTTGTAAAAAAACACTCCTGTCATATTTGATGGCATATTCAGCCAATCATCCATGACAGGAGTGTTTTTATCGTCTATTTACTTTCTAAGCCTTTATTTAATTTTTCGCTTGCCTTAGCAGGAATCTCTGATATTTGTACCTCAGTATAGGAAACTACTCCATCAGGCTTCACATACAATTTAAGATACGCCTTTTGACGCAATTGTTTAAGACCAGTAAATGTAATCGTCTTTTCCATTCCATCCTTATCATATCCGGTTAACGTATACTCGTACGAGTCTGTATTTGACATGTGTTTACCTTCTCCAATGATCTGAACATAATAAAGGTCTGCACCTATTTTTTTGAATCGATTGTCTTCAAAAAGATAATACAAACCGCCTAAAACGATCAAGAAAACTAAGATTCTAATAATTGCCTTCTTCATTTTCATTCTCCTCTATACGAATTCTCTTGCGATCAGTATAAGGGAGTTTTGGCCAATGTAACATTGAATATCCTTTCATCAATATTACATTTTTGTAAGATAAGGCATGTATCTGCTATCTAGAGACCATTGATCCTTTTAAAAGGGAAGCAAGCGGGAAAGCAAATTCAGGAATCCCCGCAGCATAAGGAGTATACTCATATAAACCAAAATAAATGATTACGGAATCTCCTTTGATATAAAACGCTTGTTGCTCATTAATCGTTTCGAACGGTGTTAGTAAATACCCATATTTTTGTTGAAATTGTCTCTTTATTTGTTGTGAAATCTCTACTTTATAATCAGGATTTTCTTTGAAAAGGTCTTGCAGTGAAAGAATTTTACCTGTTTTGATATCGATTGTGTAAGCAACCCGATCAACCATTCCGTGTGCTCCACCCGTATATGTATACTGATCAAAAACGACGCTAATGAATCCGTTTTGATTATAGGTAATCTCGTAATCAAGTGAGTAATCATAAGGATTTTCACCCTCTCTGATCTCCATAGAAGCTTGAGAACCCATTTCAAAGGTTTCAAGTGCAACCTTTTCTAGCTGATCGTTTATTTTCCGTTGAATTTCTACATTGGAAGAAAGCCATTTTAATTGCGGATATTGTATCGATACGTTTGTATGATTTCTGTTAATTTTCAGTTCTTTATTCTCGAATTGCAGGTCATTTTCGGATACAAAATGGGTGCTTACAGCTTTCGTAACGGAATTCTGTGAAATAGAAAAACCCATGTTTTCACAAATAACCCGCAATGGTACCAGTATGGAAGAGTCTTTGATTCGAGGGGCTTCCTCCATAAACAGCTTATGTCCATTTACGAGATAGGCATTATCTTCTACCTTCATTACGATTTCCTTTTTTGAAGATAGGATTGAAATACGTTTTGTTTGGGGCTCGTAGTATACATGAAATCGGAAATCGTTGCGTAACGTATCTAATGTTACAAATGTAGTTCCCTTGATGACTTCTCCGGCGCTTCTAAGCAGTTTGGTGTCGACCAATACATCAATCTGCTTAGTAGATTCTGCCCAGACGGAATTTGCACCGAACGTAACGCAATGAAGCATTGCTGCTACCATCAAAATATACCCTCTTACTTTTCTCATACAAGATTCTCCTTTATGTACAGAACGATTCCTTCTTTTTACCATGACGCGAAAAGGACAGTATATCACATGTGATGCTTGCTTGTACTCCTTCATTAGCATTTCACATACCTCGGTACAGCTTTTATTATTACTTTTCCAGGTTAACTTCTCATTCTAAAAACAACGACCCATCAACGAAATCTTGACAGGTCGTTCATACTGTATCCCTGTTCCCACAGGCCATATATTTTATGCCTCTGTAAGAAGAAATGATTAGACTACCTGCCTGACTTCTACATTTATTCACCCTTAACCACTTCTGTCGCTTCCAATGCTAGCATGTCATATTGCAGCCGAATCAACTAACTAGATCGAAGCGATTTAATCAGCAGTCTGATCAGTACGTCCTATTCGAGATGGAACTAAAAGACTTATTTATCAGACTTATATGGATTTATTTTAAATTCATCCTGCCCAAAATTTTATTCCACATCGGTTACAAATAAATTACCTTTTTGTTATGGTACGAGTAAATTTGAACACTTCATCCGCTGCCCTTTGACGCCCTCCAGACTTATGAAATGACTGACTGATTTTTTTTGCCTTTTCCTGATAAATCGGATTTTCTAAAACCTCGTGAACAGCTTGTTTAATATCCTCTGATGATAGATTTTCAAAATCTAACAAAACCCCTGCTCCAAGCTCCTTCACCCGTCGTGCTATCATAGGTTGATCATTAACAATGGGCAGCATAACTAACGGTACCTCAAAATAAAGTGATTCACTTATGCTATTCATCCCACAATGGCTAATAAACACATTTGTGTGACGTAATACATCTATTTGAGGAACATAATGACGCACAATAAAGTTATCTGGTATATCCCCTAATTCTTCCATTGTTGTATTCTTGCCAATGCTAAGTACTACCTTACCATCCACGTCTTTTAAAGCCGTAAAGCATTTTTGATAAAGCTCTAGCTGTTGGTTTACGATCGTTCCCATAGAGATGAAGATGACTTGTTTTCCTTTCAACTCATCAATGGGAAAATCACCAAGGTGACTGCTATCTGGTATGGAAGGACCTACAAAAATATAGTTGTCATTAAACTGTTCACTATTTCTCTGGAAATAAGAAGAAGTGAACACAATATTTAAATCAACTGGCCCAGGATTCGATAAAAAAAATCCCGGAAATGGAACTTTATATTTGTTTTCTAATTGCTTTTTACATTCTTGTATTTTTTCCAATTGTAAAAAGTTTTGAAGCGTAGCCAGCCTCTCTAGCTTCCCTTTTTCATCATCTGAGTCTGTTAGTGTCATATTTTCATGAGGATCATTTGAAAATGCAAATGTAGTCCAAGTAGCAATGGATAATAACTTACATTGGTGAGCAATCCAAGTACCTACCATCGTTTGTGCATCGTATAAGAGATAGTCATATGTCTCATTCGTAATTTCGTTTTGTATGGTATCCGTTATCATTTCCATGGCATGTAGAAATTGTAGGAAAAACTCCACCGGCTGTGAATTAATCAGATTACTAATTTCTTGAAGTATTTCTTGCGCCCTTTGATTCACAGGCCGAAATATAGCTCCTGTTCGTTCAATTTTCTCTTGAAAATGATTGGACGAATAATAGACAATCTGCTCCCCGCGCTTTACTAAATCTGTTACTAGCCCTAACGTTGGATTTACATGACCTTCTCCCAACATACTGATATATAGTGCCTTTGCCATTTGCTTCCCTCCCATAATAAAGGTTGTTCTACTCCCCATTCCGTTTTTTTACAGGATGCCCACGGAAATTCGTTAGAACTGCTGCTTGTGAATGAAGCTCCCTATAAAACTAAACGTAGTTATTATTTGTTTGGATTATAACAAACAGTTTCATTTTTTGTCTACATTTTATTCACATCCCTTTCGTTCCGTATTCTTACGTCTTAGCTATTTACAGTTTTGAATTTCTAATAGATTCAGTTCATGAAATTACAGAGAAAATGAATTTGCGTAGATAAAAAAGCAAGTAGGCTTACGTTTTTTTAAAAACACCATCTATTTAATGGTACAATTCTAAATAGATAGATAACTAAAGCGAAAGTACCAATCTCTACGATTTGCTCGTTTTACTTGCATTCTTATTAGGAAAAGGTAGTGAAATTAGCTTATAGGAGGACGTATTATGGCAACAGCAACAGATATTTTTTGGAGACCAATCATCGGAAGCGGCTATGAACATTTGCGATTAGTAAAAGACGATCACAAGATAACGGTTGACAGTTTAGTAATTGGGAAAGACAGACGAGGGTGCAATTTTTCGTGTACAATATCAAATTATTCTTGACACGAATTGGATCGTCCGCAAAGTGACCATACAGTGTATTGGCAAAGAACAATCCCTGATACTGACCTCTAATGGGAAAGGAGAATGGCGGGATGCGCATGGAAAGGTCATCTCCGCTTTAGCAGGATGTATTGATATCGACATATCCTGTACCCCATTTACGAATACACTCCCTATCAATCGCTTAGAGCATACCCTCTCTACTCCACAGGAAATCTCTGTAGTTTACATATCAGTACCCGATCTATGTTATCGTCAGGTAAAACAGACCTATTCTCTGATGAAAACAAACCAAACTGAATCGATTTTTACCTATCAAAGTGGAAGTTTTATAGAAAATATCAAGGTAGATACTGATGGAATCGTCACAGAGTATCCGCAATTGTTTTTGCGTGAATTAGCCCATACTTAAAAATGTGATTATCCTATATAACGTTGCGTCAAATCATATAGCTTTTGAATAGCTGCATTCTGAACAATGACCTAGGCCTACTAATGAATTAGCATAAGTAGGCTTAGATTTTATGTTTTCAAATGCAGGCAGGCACTCGTTAATTTGCACTGAGTAAAAAGGGAAATAAGCTATTTTCCTTACACTAGCAATAACTAATTTTTCAGCTAATACGGGATCATTTCATACCGACAAACCTCACAGTCCCCTTGTTTGTTGTATGAAAAATCTTTTAAGCTGAGCTTGAGATCCTGATAGCCATACAATAAGCCTATTTTTACTGAATCGAAGCCAAATGTATCCACAGCTCAAATCTCTTTGGCAAATGATAATCCCTTGTCAGCTAAAGCGCGACGGATTTGATCCATTGCTTTTGGACCCATACCATGTAGCTTCATCACCTCGGCTTCACTTCGTAGTGTAAATTGTTCTAGCCGGAAATAGCCTGCCCCTTCGAGTGCTCGTCTTGCCGGCTTGGCTAGCGTACTAGGTAAATCACTTTGTGTTTCATGATCATTCTGAGCCATCAGTAACCCCCTCTCTCCTCCTTATTGAATCCCTCTTACAATTTCATTCTATTCTAGTTGAGCTCTTCATTATTTATAAAAGATTTCAAAAAGGATTAGACAAGCTTCTTTTTGAAATATTCCTTCCAAATGCATGCAACATAGGTGCATTACTCAGGTCTGACTAGCTTCGTTAACGAAAGTTATTTTTGTAATATATTTACATTATATAATTTTTCTGTATATAATAAATCATATCGAATGATCTGTCTACAGTGGCCCCGATGATATATAGAGTCAGGCTAACGTCATAACAGTCATTTATTATTTGCACCTATTAGTTGGGATGTTGACATTATCTAGTAAGATATCCCCTCCACTATCCGAAAATAGCTCGTGTGTTTTCGTAATCATGATTTCTCTTTGCTCATAGGAATTCATACGATCATACTTACTCCCTACATCAAATCTGGTTTTAAACTCTTCCATTTCCTTGTATCATGATCCACTCCTTTCTTTTTTATTTATAGTTGAAGCTGTTTAAATACCTTTTTCAAAACAAAAAGCCGAAAACCCTTGCTGTGCAAGGATTTCCGACTCTTTAACTTCATGTCTGGAATTACACTTCCATGATGATAGGTAAAATCATTGGTCTTCTACGTGTTTGTTCGTATAAATAACGTCCAAGTGTATCTTTTACATTATTTTTCAGCGATGACCATTCATTTACTTTTTCATCCATACATTTTTGCAGAGTTTGGGCTACGATACGATTTGCCTCTTCCATCAATTCTTCCGACTCACGTACATATACGAAGCCACGAGAGATGATATCAGGTCCAGACACGATAGTACCATGTTGTTTACTGAGGGTAACGACAACAACCAGAATTCCATCTTGGGATAATAATTTTCGATCACGTAAAACGATGTTACCTACATCGCCTACGCCCAGTCCATCAATAAGAACGTTGCCAGCATGCACTTTAGGACCGTATCTTGCCTGACCCTTTGCAATTTCCACGGTATCTCCATTATCGAGTAAGAAGATATTCTCAGATGCTACTCCCACCTGTTCAGCAAGTATTGCATGCATACGCTGCATACGATACTCCCCGTGAATCGGGATAAAGTATTTAGGTTTCATCAGGTTAAGCATTAAACGTAGCTCTTCCTGGCTTCCATGTCCAGATACGTGTACAGTACCATTTGGACCATGTCCTCCATAAATAACTTCTGCACCTGCTCGGCATAAGTGATCGATGGTGCGGGAAACGTATTTCTCGTTCCCTGGAATTGGTGTTGCTGCAATGATTACTGTGTCACCAGGCATCATGTCTATTTTCCGATGGGCGGATCGGGCAATGCGGGTAAGCGCTGACATAGGCTCTCCCTGACTTCCTGTTGACAGAATAACTACTTGTTCTGATGGTAATTTATTACATTCATCAATATCTACAATTACCCCTTCTGGTACATGTAAATATCCTAAATCCATACTTATAGTTATCACATTGATCATACTGCGTCCTACTAACGTTACTTTACGATTGTATTGAACAGCAGCATCAAAAACTTGTTGGATACGATGAACGTTTGATGCAAACGTGGAAACGATAATTCGCCCCTCCGCTTTATGAAAAACTTCTTTTAACGCTTTCCCTACTGAACTTTCAGATCCAGTAAAGCCTGGACGTTCTGCGTTTGTACTGTCTGATAACAAGCAGAGTACGCCTCGTTCCCCAATTTCTGCCATTTTTCCGAGATCAGCTCTTTGATTGTTTACGGGGGTTTGATCAAACTTAAAATCTCCGGTATGGACAACATAACCTTCAGGGGTTTCTAAGCAAACGCCGACTGAATCAGGAATACTATGATTTACTCTGAAAAACGTTGCAGTTAATGTACTGCCAAGACTTACTTCTGAATCACTATTGATCAAGTGACGAGTAGTTGTATTTAGGATACCCGCTTCCTTCAATTTGACATCAATCAGACCTAGCGTTAACTTTGTTGCATATACCGGCACATTAAGGTGACGCAATACGTAACTTAGTCCTCCAATATGATCTTCATGTCCGTGTGTAATAATAATTCCGCGTACTTTATCACGATTTTCTTCCAAATAGGTAATATCAGGTATTACCATATCAATCCCCAGCATTTCCTCCTCTGGGAATTTGAGACCAGCATCAATAACAACGATGTCTTCATCGGTCTCTACTACGTACATGTTCTTACCAATTTCGCCAACTCCGCCCAGGGCAAAGATAAGAACACTTTGATTCAACTTAGACAATGAATGTACCTCCTATATTTAGTTGTCAAATTACACCTCAAATTAAACCGCCCCAAATCGCTTATCCCTATTATATCCGAATTAAAAACAGGAATACAAGTAAGAAAAGCATATATATAAATTTATCTAGACATTAGTACGCCAGCTCTGAAAAGGGTTTGCGGTTTTTTCCTTTGAAATTCTGCTCTCTATTATTTGTAAAGATATGGGACAAATAAGAGGTGGACCGTACAATCCATAATCTTATAAATCATTTTGTTACCTGTAAAATACTGACTCAAGACATATGCTTTACACAAAAAATCGCTGAGTAGTCATTTAGATATGACATACCCAGCGATTTTGTCAAAACGCTATTACAATAACGGATTTCATAGGTACCAGAAGGGCTAACTCCTAAACAGCAGCAATCTACAGCCATTCATCTATATAGCTAGCTTCTTCGTCCGTCAGCTCCACAAGCGGTAAACGAACACCGCCTACCTCAATCCCTTTTTTGTTTAGCGCAGCCTTAATTGGTGTTGGATTAGGATATTTGAATGCACCTTCAAAGATCGGAACTAGCTTACGATGAAGAGCTGCTGCCCTAGAAGTATCTCCCTTGAAGAACGCATCCATCATTTCCTTCATCTCTAAACCAATTATATGGCTCGTTACGCTTACTACTCCAACTCCGCCAATAGAGAGTACCGGAATAGTTAAACCATCATCACCGCTATATAGCTCAAAGCCTTGAGGTGCACGTTCAATGATCTGTGCCATCTGGGTAAGATTACCAGACGCCTCTTTAATACATACTACATTCGGTAGTTCAGCTAAACGTAAAGTCGTGTCCGCTGTCACGTTAATTCCTGTACGTCCAGGAACATTGTATAGCATGATTGGCAGCTCTACTGCTTCACTAATTGCCTTAAAATGCTGGTACAACCCCTCTTGCGATGTACGACTGTAGTAAGGAGCCACCAGCATGATCGCATCTATACCCGTTTTTGTTGCTTCTTTTGTGAAAGCAATGGTTTCTTCTGTATCATTGCAACCTGTACCTGCGATGACCTTAACTCTACCGTTCGCTTTTTGTACACTAAAAGTAAATAAGTCAAGCTTTTCCTGTTTAGAAAGAGTTGGTGATTCTCCTGTTGTACCACTTACCACGAGTGCTTCTGAGCCTGTGTCTATTAGGTAGTTGATCAGTTTTTCTGTGCGATCCCAGTCAATTTGGCCCTTGTCATTAAAAGGCGTTACCATGGCAGTCACAATACGTCCAAAAATAGCCATGTTTTTTCATCTCTCCTCTTTCTTCCTTAATAGGCTCTCTAACTTCTGCTCTACATAACTATAATCGAGCATTAGACAAATCAAACTGCTGATGCAATGCCCGCACAGCCCTAGCCATATCCTCGTCATGCACTAGCACCCAAATGGTTGTATGTGAGTCAGCAGATTGCAGGATTTGTATCTCCTCTTTCGTAAGAGCTTCTACAATATGAGCCATAACACCTGGTACTCCTGCAATGCCAGCGCCAATTACCGACACCTTAGCACAATGAGGCATTATTTGAGGCTCATAGCCCATGTCAGCTAAGATAATCGCCGCCTTTTCAGCCATATGATCGTGTACCGTATAAGCGACACCTAATGGATTTACATTAATAAAATCAACGCTGATATTATGTTGTGCCATTGCTTTAAAAACCTGAAGCTGGGTATCATATTGTCCTTCTTTAGAGAATACCTTGATCTGTGTAATATTAGGAACATGAGCTATCCCCACTACAACTCGATCACTAAAGGATTCATTAAAACGGCCTAACTCATGTAGACTGGTAACCAATGTTCCTGGTTCGTCTGAAAATGTGGAGCGCACACGTATTGGAATATTGGTTTGCATAGCAATTTCCACAGCGCGTGGGTGAATCACCTTAGCACCTAAGTGCGCCATGTTGCAAATCTCCGTATACGTGACGGTATGAAGTGACTTAGCCTCGTCTACTATTCGTGGATCGGCCGTCATAATGCCATTTACATCTGTAAAAATATCAACCATGTCAGCTTTTAAGGCGACGCCAAGTGCTGTTGCTGTCGTATCGCTTCCTCCGCGGCCTAAAGTGGTCACTTGCCAATCTTCCGTACGACCCTGGAACCCTGGGACGATGACAACACGCCCTTGCTCAAGCTCTTGTTGAATACGATCAGGTTCAATCGTAAGGATTTGTGCGTTATTAAAATCATTAGTAGTTATGATATTAGCTTGCCCACCCGTTAAAATTGTGGACTCGATGCCTCGCTCATTAAGCATGCTGGATATGACGCAAGCGGAAATAATTTCCCCTGTATGCAATAACAGATCGTTTTCGCGCGCTCGTAGGCTGTCCCCATTTTGACGGATCAATTGTAATAGCGTGTCAGTGGCGTAAGGATCACCCTTACGCCCCATCGCTGACACAACTACTACTAAGGAAAAGCCTTCCGCCAGTGCTTTTTCAATGTGGCCAATTGCCCGATTGCGATGATCCTCCGTTGTTAAGGATGAACCCCCGAACTTTTGGACAAGTATTTTCATGAAAACCTCTCTCCTAGCTGTTGGCCTTGATAAGCTCCTCGGCAATTTGTACGGTGTTCCACGCAGCACCCTTTAATAGATTATCTGATACAACCCACATATGGATCCCACGTGGATGCGTTAAATCTCGGCGAACACGACCGACAAAAACTTCAAGCTTATCCGCAGAATCGGTAGCCAATGGATATTTTTGTTCTTCAGGGGAATCGACAAGCACAATACCAGGTGCATGTGCTAGTAAAGATTTCACTTCTTCCAGTTCATAGTCATTTTTTAATTCGACATAAACGGACTCACTGTGACCTTTTACTACAGGAATACGCACACAAGTAGCTGCAACTAAAACTTGATCGTCACCCAATATTTTCTTTGTTTCGTTTACCATCTTCATCTCTTCATACGTAAATCCATTGTCTGTGAAAACATCAATTTGCGGAATCGCGTTAAAAGCAATCTGATGATGAACGGGAAGCTTGGATACTGGCAGTACATTTGCTTCCGGCTCTTTCCCATCTAAAACATCTCTGGTTTGAGTCAACAGCTCATCGATAGCTTGAGCACCCGCACCAGATACAGCTTGATACGTAGAAACAATAATCCGATCTATTCCAAAACGGTCATAAAGAGGCTTCAATGCCGCAACCATCTGAATGGTAGAGCAGTTAGGGTTTGCAATGATTCCTTTGTGTTTGCGCGTTGCATCCATGTTAACCTCGGGCACAACCAATGGGACTTCTGGATCCATTCGATAAGCACTCGTATTGTCAATGACAACCGCTCCATAACGTACAGCATGAGGAGCTAATTCCTTACTGATCGCTCCTCCTGCACTGAACAGAGCAAAATCTACACCGATAAAGCTATCAGGTGTTGCCTCTTCAATTGTCACTTCCTGACCTTTAAACAGTACCTTTTTACCAGCCGATCTTTTTGAAGCCAATAGCTTCAGTTGACCGATTGGAAAATTTCGTTTCTCCAAAAGCTGAATCATTTGCTGTCCTACTGCTCCTGTCGCTCCCACGACTGCGACATTTACCTTCAGTTGGTTCTCCATCTTTTTCTCCTCCTAAGAGCCTGTTAGCTGCATCAATAATGGAATCTTTCTATAAGCAAAGGTTGCAACTGACGATGTTGAATAGCTAGCTCACACGTTTCCATGATGAGATCCATTCGCGCTACCAGTGAGTTTGGTTTTTTGTCAGGCGCATCCTGCCCAAACGGAACAAAATAAATATTTTTAGTGGCTAGAAGTTTTGCAATATTTGCCGCATTTAACCCCAATCCATCATTGGTTGAAATCGCCAAGACAACTGGATATAGATTGCGTAAGGTTGCTTTGGCAGCCATTAAAACAGGGCTATCTGTGAGTGCGTTCGCCAATCGGCTCGTGGTGTTACCTGTGCATGGAGCTATCACCATAACGTCAAATAGCTTGGAAGGTCCAAGCGGTTCTGCATCAGTAATAGTAGTGATAATCTCTTCGCCTGTAATCTGTTTTAATTGGTTCTGCCAATGGTTAGTCGTTCCAAAACGCGTATCAGTGGTCATCACAGTCTGGCTCGCTATGGGTACAACACGTGCTCCAGCGTCTACTAAGCGCTGAATTTGCGGCATGGTTTCTTCCAAGGTACAATGGGAACCCGTTAGCCCAAATCCAACCGTTTTTCCCCTAAGGTTGCTCATGATGCCCCCCCTGATTCTCGGCTTGCTCCGATAGAAGTCGCGCTAAGGTATTGGCAATGATTTGCCCGGCTGTTTTCGGTGCAACAATTCCAGGAAGACTTGGGGCGAGAATCGCTTTGATTCCTCGACGTTCTGCATAACGAAAATCAGTTCCACCTGGCTTAGAAGCAATATCTAGGATAAATGCAGTCTGTGGCATGTGTGCTATGATGTCTGATGTAATAATCAAATGTGGAATTGTGTTAAAGATAATGTCTACCTTTGAAACATACTGCTTAAAATCATCCAGATCAAAAGCATCAATACCCATTTCATTACTACGTGCTATGTGTTCCGGACGTTTTGCCCCAACCTTAACATGTGCTCCCAATGCATGCAAAGCTCTAGCTAATGACATACCTACTCGACCTAATCCGAGAACAATCACCTCGGAGCCATGGATCGTAATATCAGTGTTTTGGATCGCCACCATCAATGCTCCTTCCACAGTGGGAATGGAGTTGTAGATAGCCACATCATCACGGTTCAATAGCTCTTTTAGTGGGACGTTATGCAGTTTTATTAGTTCTCTGAGATAAGGCTTTGCCATCCCGGTATAGACAACGCATTTTTCTGGTAAAGCTTCAATATGCTCCTTAGATAGCTGAATGCTTTTTGTAGAAAAAATGCTTTCAATCATTCCTTTGTCATCTGTACCGACGATAGGTAGGATCAGGGCATCAACATCCATTAACACATCGCATGTTAATGGTTTTTTGTTTGCTCCTGTAAAGCTACTCTCTAAGTTATCAAAGCCAATAAGAGTAACTGTGGCGTCCAGCTGGATGCATTTTTTGATGACTTCCAGCTGACGAGCATCACCGCCAATAAAAGCAACATGTTTTCCCGTCAGCATGCCGTGTTCCCCTTTCCAAACATTTTACGCAAGATAACCTGGAAACGCAAAGAATTTTTCCGAGTCCCATGGAAAATGTAAAATAGTTGACGGACCGTTTTTTGTTCACGGTCGATGTATATGTCGTGCACTGCGGTAATCTACCGTCATCCTATTCGAACACCTAACGTTTCGTTACTGAAGTTTCCTGTGGGAAATGGTTTTGGGTAGGTTGTAACTGTACAATTATCATATCCGGACCAATTTGTACAATAGACCTCCAAGGAATCATCGTATCAGCTTTTTTCTTCCCTATCCCAAAAAAAGAAGGATTGGAAATGACAATAGAAGCAATTTCGCCTGTTATTGGATTAATTTCCATATCCGATTGTGCTATCACTCCGCGTTTTTCTCCATAATCAACATCTACAATCTCTTTACCGCTAAACTCGCTTAGTCGCATTTTACTTCCTCCTTTGTTTGTCCACTCACAGCAGAATATACGAAAAAGCTAATCAGTTTATACGTAAGATTGTCGTAAAGGGTATTTTTTAAAATAATTCGTATAAGATCAAATAATAAAAAGGCTTCCCACTAAGCCTAATGACTTAGGAGAAGCCTTTCTACCCAACAGTTATTTACCTGTAGAACCGAATCCACCTGCACCACGTTCTGTTTTTTCCAACTCGTCAACAATCTCTAACCGTGCTTGCATCACTGGCATAAAGAGAAGCTGGGCAACACGGTCCCCTTTTTTGACCACAAATGGTTCAGTCGTGTCTAGGTTCTGCAACAGCACTTGAATCTCACCTGTATAATCGCTATCAATTACTCCAACAGCATTCGTTAGTGATATTCCGTATTTAAAAGCGTTGCCGCTACGTGGGAACACTAGACCTACCATACCTGCGTCAGGCATTTGCACAGCAATCCCTGTAGGAATCTTGGCGCGTTCCCCAGGAGCAATCGTGATGTCTTGTTCAATACATGCTGATAGATCAAGTCCCGCAGAGCCTGATGTCGCATAATGCGGTAAAGGAATATCGGTTCCAATCATTGGAGACATTTTTTTTATGTTTACAAACACACAAGACACCTCTTTTTACGTTAAGAATACATTTGCATCAACATTTTCCGGGAATGCTTCCAATGGACTCACCATTGCCATTGCCATTTTGGAGTGGAATAATTCTTTCGCTACTGCTAGAACAGATTCCTGACTTACACGATCTACCTTCGCAATAATTTCATCTAATGTAAGGTGTCGGCCATGTAACAGCTCATTTTTACCCAAGCGATTCATGCGGCTGCTAGTGCTTTCTAAGCTTAGCATCAAACTACCCTTAAGCTGCTCTTTTCCTTTGTTTAATTCTTTTTCTGTAATTCCATTTGCGCGAACATCATGTAGAACATTAGACACGATATCAAATACTTTACCTACATGCTCTGGTGCTGTTCCCGTATAAATATTGAATGTACCAGATTCTTTATAGGAAGAGTGATAAGAATAAACAGAGTATGCTAAACCGCGTTCTTCACGAATTTCTTGAAACAGTCGAGAACTCATGCTGCCACCCAAAATATTATTTAAAATAATTAAGGAATAAACATTGTCATGGCCCACAGCATAACCAGGCATAGACAGGCATAAATGAGCCTGCTCGGTCTGCTTTTGATGTACAATGCTTTGACCTGTAAAGGTTGGTGTAGCGATATCCATTGTTTTTCCTGCACGCTGGTACGTCGAAAATAATGATTGCACCAATGTGATTAACTCATCGTCAAAGTTACCTGCTACTGTAATTACCGTGTTCTCTGGTAAGTAGCGTTGTTCGATATATGTCAACAAATCCTCGCGTTTCATGCCTTTGAGTACATCTTCTTTTCCCAGTATCGTGTACCCTAGCGAATGATCGGCATAGGAAGCACGTGCAATCAGATCATGCACCAAATCATCTGGTGTATCCTCATACATACTGATTTCTTCTAGGACTACGTTCTTCTCTTTCTCTAGCTCCTCTGCATCAAACACAGAGTTGAAGTACATATCAGATAAAATATTGAGAGCAAGCGGTGCGTGACGATCAAGTACACGCGCATAATAGCAAGTGTATTCTTTGGATGTAAAGGCGTTTACATTCCCACCAATTTCATCAAACGCTTCCGCTATTTCTTTCGCACTGCGAGTTGTAGTACCTTTAAAAAACATGTGCTCCAAGAAATGTGAAATTCCGTTATTTTGCTCATTCTCATATTTTGAACCCGTTCCTACCCAAATTCCTAAAGCAACGGATCGAACACTAGCTATTTTTTCGGTAACAATCCGGACACCATTTGCACACGTATATGTTTGAATCAAATCTGATCCCCCTCTATCAATCTGCTATCTCTGGCTTATGCCACACAGGGAAGCGATCATAAAGTCGCTTCCCTGTTGTACATGTTACTGATAAGCGTTTCGCTTTCAATAGAAAATAACATGTCTTACTATAGCAAAAAATAGCGTCCGGTACAATATTCCATAAGCTTCTACGGCAATCGACGACTAGAGATTACCTCGGAAACCGTCGTTGGTTTCAATCCTTTTTTCTCAGCTAGTGTCAGCATTTGATCTAGTCCTTTAGATGAGGAATCAGTTGGGTGCATTAGTATGAGCACCCCTTTATCTAACTTCTTGCGAATGCGCTCTACCATCGTTCCTACCGGCGGATTTTTCCAATCAATTGTATCCGCTGTCCAGAGAATGGTCTTCATCTGATAATCCTGATGAGCAATTTCTACCACCCGTTGATTAAACGAACCAGACGGCGGAGCAAATAGAGAGGGCTTTAAACCGATTGTCTTAGAAATAATATCTTGTGTTTTGCTAATCTCTTGGCGAATACGCGCTTCTCCCAGCTTGCTCATATCTGGATGGGAATAGGCATGATTTCCTATTTCATGACCTCTATCATAAATTTTCTTTGCTAGCTCAGGATTTCGTTTGACCCAAGATCCGTCTAGAAAAAAGGTGGTTTTTACTTTATGCCGATCCAATGTAGCAAGAATTTTATCCAGGTATTCATTGCCCCAGGCTACATTTATCATGAAGCACACTGCCTCTTTTTTGGGATTCCCTCTATAAATGGGATGAGCCCCTAGCTGTTCTACCTGTACCTTTGGCATCTGTTCTTTATAGACAATTGAACTTTCATCCTGCTTTCCTGTTTTCTTCATTTGAGCAATTGTTGCGTTAACATCAATCACTCGTCCGTTATATCCCGGAATCGCTTTCCAAACAGGATCAAGATATGCATCTTGTGGTGCTTCCTCGCGTTCCTTTTGCCACTGCTCTATCTTTTCTTTAAATGGCTCCTCAATGGTAATCTGACCTTGTACAGGGGTAACGCCAACTTTTAGTTGTGTAACATATGTGTTAATCGGAGATGAGGTTACTAATCCAAACAATAACGCTCCACAAACAGTTGCTACCGCCATATATTTTCTTGTCTTTTTAGAATGCTGTTTCACGGTTTCATCACCTTTGCTTTTATCTATCGAGTTCTTACTCTTATTCTCTATCCTCTTTGTCCAATCTATGTAGAGAAAATGCTCGATAGAAGCAAAAAAAGCTTGCACCCACATAGTTTCCCATGATCGGCAAAGCTTTTTGGCTATTTATTATTCAGTTTCTTGTGGTGCAGCCTGCGCTTGTTCTTTCAAAACAGCTTTTCGAGAAATATTTACGCGGCCTTGGTCATCAATCTCGGTCACTTTCACCAAGATTTTATCCCCGACAGAAACTACATCTTCCGTTTTAGCGACGCGTTCTTCCGCTAGTTGTGAAATGTGGCAAAGTCCTTCTTTACCTGCAAACAACTCGATAAAAGCACCGTATTTTTCAACACGTTTCACAGTTCCCAAGTAAGTTTGACCCACTTCTACTTCGCGTACCAAATCCTCGATGATTTGTTTTGCACGTAGGTTCGCATCTGCATCCGTAGAGGCAATAAAGATACGACCATCTTGCTCAATATCAATTTTAACGCCTGTCTCTTCGATGATCTTATTGATAACGCGACCTTGTGGCCCAATCACATCACGAATTTTTTCTGGGTTAATTGACATTGTCATGATCTTAGGTGCATAAGGAGACAAGTGATCGCGCGGAGCATTGATTGTAGCCAGCATGCTTTTCAGAATATGCATTCTGCCTTCCTTCGCTTGCGTCAATGCTTGCTCTAGGATTTCACGATTGATACCTTCAATCTTGATATCCATTTGAAGAGCTGTAACCCCTTCAGCGGTACCTGCTACCTTAAAGTCCATATCTCCCAAGTGGTCTTCCATACCTTGGATGTCTGTTAGGATGGAGAAATGTTCACCATCTGTATCCATGATCAAGCCCATTGCGATACCAGCAACTGGTGCTTTAATTGGTACCCCTGCATCCATCAAAGCAAGAACACTACCACAGATAGACGCTTGAGAAGTAGAACCATTCGATTCAATTACCTCTGATACCAGGCGAATTGTGTAAGGGAATTCTACTTCACTAGGGATGATTGGTTCAATTGCTCTTTCACCCAATGCACCGTGACCGATTTCACGACGACCTGGAGGACGAAGTGGACGTGCTTCCCCTACGCTGTAAGGAGGGAAATTATAATGATGCATGAAGCGTTTTGTTTCTTCAAGACCAAGTCCATCCAAAATTTGTACATCACCAAGTGCTCCTAATGTACAAACGCTCAATGCTTGTGTTTGACCGCGAGTAAATAAACCTGAACCGTGTGTTCTTGGTAAAATCCCCACTTCGCTCGACAATGGACGAATTTCAGTTAGTGCACGACCGTCTGGGCGAATTTTTTCATGGGTAATGAGACGACGAACTTCTTCTTTCACCATGTCGTAGAGAATTTCGCTAATTTCTCCCTCGCGCTCTGGATACACCTCAGCAAAATGTACTTGTGTCTCTTCTTTAACAGCATCGATCGCTTCTGCACGGGCATGCTTCTCTTCAACACGGACTGCTTCACGTATTTTAGCATCAGCAAAAGCACGCACAGCCTGGTCAACTTCCTCGTCTACACTATGCAAGACGACTTCCATTTTTTGCTTACCAATTTCAGCTACGATGTCATTTTGGAAAGCAACAATTTTCTTGATGTGATCGTGACCATACATGATCGCTTCTAGCATGATTTCTTCCGGTACTTCTTTTGCACCAGCCTCTACCATGTTAATAGCGTCCATCGTACCTGCCACCACTAGATGGATATCACTTTTTTCTTGCTCAGCAATCGTAGGGTTGATAATAAATTTACCGTCAATACGGCCTACAATAACACCAGCAATCGGACCATTAAATGGGATTTCAGATGTACTCAATGCAGCAGAAGTACCAATCATTGCTGCGATTTCGGTTGAACAATCCTGATCAACGGAAAGAACTGTATTTACTACTTGTACATCATTGCGGAAGCCTTCCAAGAATAGAGGGCGAATTGGACGGTCAATTAATCGGCTCGCCAAAATAGCTCTCTCGCTTGGGCGACCTTCTCGCTTAATAAATCCACCTGGAATTTTACCTACTGCATATAAGCGCTCTTCATAGTTTACCGTTAATGGAAAGAAATCCAAGTCTTTTGGTTCTTTCGAAACGGTAACCGCAGATAGAATGGTGGTATCTCCGTAACGCACTAAGACCGAACCTTGTGCCTGTTTTGCAACTTTGCCAAACTCAAGCGTAAGTTTTCGGCCTGCTAAATCAAAGTCAAAAGTACGATATTGTTGCTCCATTCTTTTAGCAGTCCTCCTTAATTAGACCATTGTCTAACATGATTCTTTTCTATCTCTATGTATTATTTCCTGCTATGGCAGAAATAAAATAGATATGATAATAGAAAAAGCGGGAATTCACCCGCTTTTTCAGACGTGCCGATTAACGGCGAAGACCAAGTTTGTCAACCAATGTACGATAACGAGCAACGTCGCTGTCTCTTAGGTAACCTAAAAGGTTACGGCGTTGACCTACCATTTTCAATAGACCACGACGGCTGTGGTGATCTTTCTTATGAGTGCGTAGGTGTTCGTTAAGATTGTTGATGTTTTCCGTAAGAATTGCGATTTGAACCTCAGGAGATCCAGTATCGTTATCATGTGTACGGAATTCATTGATCAATTGAGTTTTACGCTCTTGAGTAAGTGCCATTCGTACTCACCTCCATTAATTTTCCCACTAGCTGAGCATGCCGTCGGTGAGAATCGGACAGCCAAGCTAAAGGGGCGTTCTATTTAGAACAGTACAGATTATAGCATACTTTTTTTCATAAAGTAAAGGAAATCATTCACTTCGTTAGCATTCAAGCCAACTTAGCAAATTTATCTTTAGCAAAATTCACGTCTTGCTGGATTTGGGCGACAAGAGCATCCACGCCAGAAAATTTAATTTCATCGCGGATCATGAAGAGTAATTCTACTTCTACATTTTTTCCATAAATCTCATCTTTAAACCCTATGATATGAACTTCCAGCGATTTTTCACGCTTCTCCAGCTCAAAAGTCGGCTTAATTCCAATATTCATCACACCGTCATAGTTTTGACCATCAACGGTAATTCGAACGCCGTATACACCATTTTTCCCGATTAAATAAGGCTCGTCCACCCCGACATTTGCCGTAGGAAACCCGATGGTTCGACCGCGCTTGTCTCCGTGAATCACTGTTCCCTTTACCTTATAAGGGCGTCCTAACAGATGACGTACTTGCTCTACTTCTCCCTGGTGCAGATATTCCCGAATAATGGTACTACTTACCTTTTCGCCTAAACGATTTACTGGACCAATGATATCTACAGTATATCGATCCTTGCTTAGTTCTAATAGCGTCTGAGTGGTCCCCATTCCCCGATAAGCAAACGTATTGTCAAAACCAACCACAATATGCTTGACCTGAAGCGGCAAAATCACTTCTTCTACAAAATCCTCAGGATAAATAGAGGAGAAGGCAATATCAAATTGCATGACAAAGACGATGTCTACTCCCATTTTTTCGAATTGCTCCAGCTTATCATCCAACGGGGTGATATATTGAGAATAACCACTTCTGCCTAGAACTTCACGTGGATGTGGGTCAAAGGTCAAGACACCACTTTTTATTCCATGTGCCTGGGCATGATCAATCGCTCGCTGGATGACGCGACGATGCCCGATATGAACACCATCGAAGTATCCCATGGCGACCGCGCATGGTTGTAATTCGATCTCAGATGAAAGCGGATAGGATAGTCGTATTATGTTCAAAGTCCCCACCTCATGTGCGAAAAACTTTTTCTGGTTTGGCATATAGACCTCGGTGGCTCTTATATACCTTATGAATGCCAAGTAATTGACCATTACTATACAAACAAATGAGCTTCCCTTCCTCAATCTGACAACCTGGCAAGCCTGTTTCCAATCCGTTTAGAACAGCCTTAGCTCGATCCGCTGTAATTTCATAGCGAGGCAAATAAGATAAGGCTTCTCCAATTGGAATCACAAGTTCCTCAATGCTCTTAGAGCCCTGCTCCTTGTTCATGCTGGCTTCCAATTCCTCAAACGTATGGGCATGCTGCATTGTAAATGGTCCGCTTTTGACACGAACTAACTTGGCCATATGCGCAGGATACCCCAGTTTTTGTCCAAGGTCAACACATAACGTACGCATATACGTCCCTTTGGAGCAAAGACAATAAAACGACACATCTACATAGTCTGCGTTAGATTCAATGTGATGGAGCTGTAATTCATAAATAGTAACCTCGCGAGCCTTTCGCTCAATCGTAATTCCTTCACGGGCTAAATCATACAGACGCTGTCCATTTACCTTAATAGCAGAGTACATAGGAGGGGTTTGTTCGATTACGCCAAGCATTTCCTTCATTGCTTCTTCAACCCGTTCTCTAGTAATGGTCGCAGCATCCACCTTAGCTGTCTCCACTACCTCCCCAGAGGCATCCTCGGTTGTCGTGGTTGAACCAATACGCATAACAACCTCATAAGCCTTTGGAAGTTCCTGTAAGTACTCCACAATTCGTGTCGCATTATTTATGCATATAGGTAACACACCTGTCACATCAGGGTCTAGTGTTCCCGTATGCCCCACTTTTTTCGTTTGAAAGATGCGACGAATTTTGGCAACACAATCATGTGAAGTCATTCCTGCTGGTTTATGTAAAACGAGAACTCCATGCTGCTGCTCATTCATTTCTTTCCACTCCAAGCACTTGATCTACCAATGTCAAAACAGACTTCTTGGCTTCTTCCAAAGTTACATCCTTCATCGTGCAACCTGCTGCGCGGGCATGTCCACCGCCGCCGATATTCTTAGCTATCTGAGCTACATCTACCTTCGCACGTGAACGCAGGCTAATTTTGATAATGCCTTCTTCTACCTCGGTGAATAATATTCCAACCTCGACGCCTTCAATATTACGCCCGTAATTTACAATGCCACCTGTATCATCATTGGTTGAATGGGTTTCTAAAAAATCCTGTTTTGATATTTGCATAGTGGCCACGAGTCCCTCGTTAGTCAGTTCCAGAGATGCTAAAGCACGTTTTAGAACCTGTACATGCTTTAATGTAATGCTCTCTAGACAACGTTCTGCGATCTCGGCTGAAGAAACTCCATATGTAAGTAGATGGGAGGCGATTTCCATCACGTGCGGTGTCGTATTGGAATATCGGAAACCACCTGTATCCGTAAGTAATCCTGTATAGATACATGTAGCAATTTCTTTTGTTAATGAAAAGGAGGAAGCAACACACCAATCATACATAATCTCTGCCGTTGCAGCAGCATGAGGCAGGAGAATGTTATACATACCAAACGCATCATTGGTAGGATGATGGTCAATATTTAGAATTTGTGCATCTGGAGCAAACAAATGAGTTACTTCTCCCATCCGACTGCTATCTGCCGCGTCTACAGCGATAACGCAGGCGAATTTCTCATCCACAGTTTGTTCCGATAGATTGATGATGTGGTTGGAGCGCGGTAAAAAGGAGAACATATCAGGTGTAGACCCTTGGTTTACAATCACATAGCTTTTCCCCATCTGTTCTAACAACAAAGCCATAGCCAGTGCAGAGCCTGTCGTATCACCATCAGGATTAACGTGGGAAATAATTAAGAAACGCTCGTTTTCACGAACAAAACGAGCGGCATCTAAGAAAACAGTTTGGTCGATATTCATCCTATTTCTCTCCTTCATTTGGGGAGATTTCACGCAAAAGGTTATCGATTTTATTTCCGTAATCAATGGAAGCATCCAGTTTGAATAGAAGCTCAGGCACATGTCTTAATTTGATACGACGGCCCACTTCTGTGCGTAGAAAGCCTTTTGCTTTTTGCAAGCCTTTCAGCGATTCTTCACGTTTGCTCTCATCTCCGAAAACGCTAATATACACTTTTGCTTGTTGAAGGTCACTAGTTACTTCCACATCTGTTACTGTTACAAAACCGATGCGTGGATCTTTCATTTCACGTTGCAACAGAATGCTCAATTCTTTTTTGATCTCTTCACTTACGCGACTCATTCGGGTTTTATTCATGCTCATTTTGTTCACCTCCGAACGTAAATCGTACCTTAGTCGTAGTATTCCGTATCCGCACGAATTAACTCTACGTCGGAAAATGTTTCTACAAACCGCACGATGGTGGTAATTTCCTTTTGCAAAAAGGAGTATTCATTGGCAACGGCAGCTACCTCAAGTAAGGTACGCTGCCATTGCTCGTGAAAATCTATTTCAGCAATTGATACATTGTACTTATTTCGAATTTGACTCATGACGCTTTTAATAATCGAACGTTTTTCCTTAAGAGAACTCGTATAGGGCATAAACAATTCTAACTGCGTCACGGCTACCATTAGGCTTTAACTTCAACCATAATGAAGGCTTCGATAATGTCGCCCTCTTTAATATCCGTAAAACGTTCTAGAGTAACACCGCACTCGTAGTTCGTCGCCACTTCTTTCACATCGTCCTTGAAACGTTTTAGCGTATCTAATTTACCTTCGTAAATAACTACGCCATCACGAATCAATCGCGCACCTGCGTCACGGCTCAGTTTACCTTCCGTAACATAGCAACCTGCAATTGTACCCACTTTAGATACTTTGAAGATCTGACGCGCTTCCGCTTGACCAATGATCTCCTCTTTATATACAGGATCAAGCATCCCTTTCAATGCGGATTCAATCTCTTCAATTACAGTGTAGATAACGCGGTGTAGGCGGATATCAATTTGCTCCTGCTCAGCCATACTGCGAGCATTCGGTTCAGGACGTACGTTGAAACCAATGATAATTGCGTTAGAAGCATTTGCTAAAGTAACATCAGACTCTGTAATCGCACCAGCGCCTGTGTGAATAACCTTCACGCGAGTACCATTCACTTCAATTTTCTCTAAAGAACCTCGAAGAGCTTCTACAGAACCTTGAACGTCTGCTTTAATAATTAGGTTTAATTCTTTAATATCGCCTTCTTGGATTTGAGTAAACAAGTCATCCAAGGAAACACGCGCACTTGCACGGCGCTCAGAATCACGCTGTTTAACTGCACGAGATTCACCAATGGAACGAGCTTTCTTTTCATCCTCGAATACCATGAATTGATCCCCAGCCTGAGGTACATCATTTAAACCGGTGATTTCAACTGGCATGGACGGTGGTGCTTCTTTCATGCGGCGACCTTTGTCGTTCACCATAGCACGAATACGACCGAAAGCAGAGCCTACAACGATTGGATCACCGACTCGGAGCGTACCATGCTGAACCAATACAGTTGCAACAGGACCGCGACCTTTGTCCAACTCAGCCTCAACAACCGTACCGCGAGCACGTTTATCAGGATTAGCCTTTAATTCTTGTACTTCAGAAACCAATAGAATGTATTCTAAAAGTTCTTCAATACCTGTACGCTGTTTTGCGGATAGCGGGCAGAAAATCGTATCGCCGCCCCACTCTTCCGATACTAATTCGAATTGCATTAATTCTTGTTTTACACGATCTAGATCAGCAGCTGGTTTATCAATTTTGTTGACAGCAACGATAATCGGCACATTTGCCGCTTTCGCATGGCTGATTGCTTCGATTGTTTGTGGTTTCACACCATCATCAGCAGCTACAACAAGAATAGTGATATCCGTAACTTGAGCACCACGAGCACGCATTGTAGTAAACGCTGCATGACCAGGTGTATCCAGGAAGGTAATTTTCTTGCCTTTAATTTCAACTTGGTAAGCACCGATATGCTGTGTAATACCACCAGCTTCTCCTGCAACAACATTTGTAGAGCGAATCGCATCTAGCAACGTTGTTTTACCGTGGTCAACGTGACCCATGATGGTAACAACTGGAGGACGTTCACTTAGATCTTCTTCTGCATCCACTTCAGCAATTGTTTCGAAGTTTGTTTCATCAATGACGATTTTTTCTTCTACTTCTACACCGTAGTCAGCACAAATTAATTCGATGGTATCTCGATCTAGATCCTGATTGATCGTAGCCATGATACCTAAAGCGAATAGTTTTTTAATAATTTCTGCTGGCTCTCTTCTTAGCTTTTTACCCAATTCGTTTGCAGTAAGTGACTCTGTAAACGTAATTTTGCTAGGTAATTCTAACACAGGCCGTTGTACAGGGGCTCCACCGTGACGTCCATTTGAACGTTTTTGGTTTTTATTAAACTGCGGTCCTTTTCTGTTATCTTCAAAGGTTTTTTTAGTTTGTGGAGCCTTCTTAATTTTTTCGCGTTTTTCCATTCCAACTTTTGCTGGAATTTTCGCTTTGTCTGCTAGCGTTTCTTCCTTACGTTCTGCCTCAACATTGGTCGTTTGATCTTTTACTTCATTTTGCTTTGCATCTTGTTTTTTGTTTTGACTCATAGTATTTGCTCTTCGCTCCTGATTCTTCCCCTGATTTTGGTTTTGCGTTCCTCTACTCTTTGTTTGAGCTGAGGTGTTACCAGCAGCATGTGCAATTTGCGGTTTTTGACCGTCTTGTTTGGGGGATTTTTCCGATTGGGATGTGGCTCGCGCCTCGCTGCTCGTTATGGTTTGTGGCTTATCTTGCTTTGGTTGTTGCACTTGTTTTGCTTGGGTGTTACCACTGGAAGCATTCGCTCGTAAATTTGCTAAATGCTGTTCCAATTTTTGTACCGTTTCTTCGTCCATAATACTCATGTGATTGCTGACATCTATATTGATTCTCTTCAAGAGAGTAACAATTTCTTTACTGCTCATGTTATGTTTCTTTGCGTATTCATATACGCGTGTCTTCATGTAATCACCCCTTGTTATGGATTAGGTGTGAGAAGGTTCTCCATGCTCTTCGCCATCTTTGTATCTGTGATGGCGACCGAGACTCGAGCTTCTTTACCAATCGCACTTCCAAGTTCGTACCTGGTCGAAAGCGAATAACAAGGCACCTTATAATACAGGCATTTGTCGGACACTTTCTTGGTCGTGTTAGCTGATGCATCTGTAGCCAGAAGGACAAGCTTTGCCTGTCCGTTACGAACCCCATTGATCACGAGACCTTCACCCGTTACTACTTTGCCTGCACGCATGGCCAACCCTAGCAATTGCGCTACTTTTTGATTCATTTCCCCATCATCTCCAGCCATTTCTCGCGGAAGTTCTCGTATTGTTCCTGTGAAATGCTGGTGTTTAGCGCACGCTCCAAAACTTTTTTCCATTTTCCAGCAGTGAAAGTATCTGGTGTGCGGCAACTCTCTTTTTGACAAACATAAGTGCCGCGTCCGGACGCCCTTCCGCTCGGATCAATCAAAATTTGTTCATCCGGCGTTCGAACGACGCGGAGCAATTCCTTCTTCGGGTACATTTCCTGACAAACGATGCATTTACGTAATGGAACTTTTTTTACTTTCATTCCATACCCACATCGCTAGCGTCTTCATCGGAAGGCTTAGGATAGGAAATCCCCTCTTGTTCAGCTTGACTTTCACTCTTAATGTCTATTTTCCATCCAGTAAGTTTGGCTGCCAGGCGTGCATTTTGTCCACGTTTTCCAATAGCTAGCGACAATTGATAATCAGGTACGATTACGCGCGTCATTTTCTCTTCTTCGTTCACTTCAACGTGAACTACTTTAGACGGACTTAACGCGTTAGCTACGTACTCGGCCGGGTCCTCAGACCAGCGAACGATGTCAATTTTTTCGCCCTTTAGTTCGTTTACGATCGTTTGTACGCGTAGACCTTTAGGACCTACACAGGCACCCACTGGATCGACTTCTTCATTTGTGGAGTGAACCGCAATTTTAGAGCGATCTCCAGCTTCTCTCGCGACTGATTTAATTTCAACGACACCGTCATAAATTTCAGGTACTTCCAATTCAAATAGACGTTTTAATAGTCCTGGGTGCGTACGGGAAATGACGATTTGGGGACCCTTTGTCGTTTTCTCTACTTTAATAATATATGCTTTGATTCGGTCTTGTGGTTTAAAATCATCTGTTGGCATTTTTTCAGTGAGAGGCATTACCGCTTCCACTTTCCCCAAGTCAACAAAATATGCGCGGGAATCTTGGCGTTGAACGATACCATTAACGATATCTTCTTCACGATCAATAAATTCATTATAAATAAGTCCGCGTTCTGCTTCACGAATGCGTTGCGTAACGACTTGCTTCGCCGTTTGAGCCGCAATGCGTCCAAAATCACGAGGCGTTACTTCAATTTCAACGATGTCATCAATGCGGAAGTTAGGATCGATTTCATTAGCAGCCTCCAAAGAAATCTCCAAACGAGCATCTAACACATCTTCTACAACATTTTTACGTGCAAACACGCGAACTTGACCTGAATGGCGGTTTACATCAACACGAACGTTTTGTGCGGAGTTAAAGTTGCGCTTGTAACCAGAGATCAGCGCTGCTTCAATCGCCTCAATCAAAACCTCTTTGTCAATCCCCTTTTCCTTTTCCAGATCATGCAGTGCTGTAATAAACTCTGCATTCATTGTACTAATGTCCTCCCCTCAATTAAAAGACGATAGCCAATCGGGCTTCGCTTATTTGATCCATTTTAATTGTATATTTGTTTTTTTGTTCAGAAATCGTTAACGTATCACCGTCAAACGCTTCTAGTGTACCTTCAAACAACGTGTGACCGTCCACCGCTTCTTTGGTGGTGATATGTACGTGTTTGCCTACAGCCTTGTGATAATCTTTTTCTTTACGTAAGGGACGCTCCGCTCCAGGCGAAGAAACCTCTAAGAAATATGCGGTTGGAATCGGGTCCAATTCGTCCAGCTTTGCGCCTAGTTTTTCACTAACGGTACCGCAATCTTCAATATCGATGTTGGACGAATCATTATCGATAAAGATACGCAAAAACCAGTTGCTACCTTCCTTCTTGTATTCGATATCCACCAGTTCCAATCCTGTTTCTTCAAGGATAGGAGTCAGTAGTTCCTCAACAATTTGCACTACCTTGCTCAAGCAAGTTCCTCCTTTAAGCAGATCCATACTGTTATAAATGTGTAACCGGCTACCAAAGTGGCACCGGGTGGTCACAAATCTAATTCTTTGCCACAAGAAGCTTTCTAGCTAGAAATCCTCTGTGGTCAAGAAGAAAGAGTGGGTTTCCCCACTCTCGTACGTGTATAACCAGTATTTCCAAAAAAATTATAGCATAATACCATGGCTCTTGACAACCACTGCCTCATTTGATCAGACTTTCCAAAAACATGCTGAATCCCTATTATACCAGTCATTGTAAAGCCCAGCTTACTCAATCTGATACATGAAAAGGGGGTGTTTCCTTTTCTTTCCGCCCCGATACCAGGCTATGTAAAATCATTCCCAGCATGATAAGCAGGAGCCCCGCTGAAGCCACTGGTGTAGGCAAGCTGGCAGATAACCACACGACCTCTCCTGCTGTAGCAAATAAGACTTCTATCGATTGTGTTGCTTCTACAGCCGCTAGGCGACGCATGTTGCCTTTCACCATTTCCGTAGCTCGGAAAAATAACACCGTTGCCCAAATTCCTGAGAAAATCGCAACGAGAGAGGTTTGGAATACCTGACTCTGACTTGGCGCCCCATCTACAACCAAAGCTGTTATCGATAACAGCATCCAAAACGGCGTACTGCAAATTGTCATATCAAGTACACGCTGATAGGTATCGACTCGCTCTGCATGAACACAATTCCAAGCAAAATGATACTTGACTTCCATAACCCCGGAAGCGAGATTTTCCCTCGCACTATTGTACGCCCTGTGAGCCTGTTTTCTGCTCAAAAAAGAAAGGAGCCAGAGATGATTGTAATCTGCCATGTTCCCGCTATTAACCATCCTGGACCATACGATTGAGCAAAACAAAAGGGGGCGTAAAACAGGCCAAAACCAACCGTGCTCTATACTATCCATTCTTTTGGGTGCTTTTTAATCTCTATCCATAGCATTCCCAGATTTCCTCGTAAAAACACAAGAAACAATAGTGGCGGTAGCATGAAAAAAAGCGAAGTGTTGCACTCCACATTCAACTGCCTCCAGCAAGCTCCATGGAACGATTCAATACAAAGGTAAAGGCAAAAAATATAATCCCAATCCAAATCGGTCGCATGCCGTACCACCTCTATTTCAAGCTTTCAGCTTACCTCACTCCACTATGAAAAATCACTTAGAAAACGGCAACCTAACAATCTCCTTCTACCCTACCAAAAATTAATCATAGTGATAGATGGATAGATCGTTAACGTTGCCATTCTCAACGTATGATCAGTAAACTGCACTATGCTTTAATCGTTAGAACAAGGACAATTGATTTGAATCGGGCATACCTTGGAGGGCTCCCTGCTCGTCTAGATATTCCAAAATTGTTTTGGAAATTTTGGAACGGCTAAGTAGGTCCTCTTTTGATAAAAATTCACCCTGTTCACGTGCTTCTACAATGCTGATTGCTGCGTTAGTTCCAAGCCCTGGAATCGCATTAAACGGTGCAATAAGCTTGTTTCCATCAATCAGGAACTTCTCAGCGTCTGAACGATATAGATCGACATTGGTAAAGCTAAAGCCTCGCTCTACCATTTCCAAGGCCATCTCTAATACAGTCAAAAGAGATTTTTCTTTTGGTTGGGCATCGTGACCTTTTTCCTCAATCTCTTCAATCCGTTGGCGAATAGCTGCCGATCCTTGTACCATTAACGGGATATCGAAGTCATCAGCACGAACTGTAAAATACGTAGCGTAAAACTCTAGCGGATGATGTACCTTACAATAAGCAATCCGAACCGCCATCATTACATAAGCAGTCGCATGCGCTTTCGGGAACATATACTTAATCCGTTGACAAGAGCCTATATACCATTCGGGTACATCATGCTTGCGCATTTCCTCTTGGTCTTCCTCGCTGACACCTTTTCCTTTACGCACTGATTCCATTATTTTAAAGGCTTGTGAAGGTTCCAATCCTTTATAGATCAGATATACCATGATATCGTCACGACAACCGATAACCTCAGACAGCTTACACGTCTGATTACGTATCAACTCCTGTGCATTGTTTAGCCACACATCGGTTCCGTGCGAGAGGCCAGAAATCTGTACCAATTCAGCAAAGGTGGTTGGTTTTGTATCTTCGAGCATCTGCCGAACGAATTTCGTACCGAACTCCGGTATTCCCAACGTCCCCATATTCGTACGAATTTGATCAGCCGTTACACCTAGCGCTTCTGTTGAACTAAAGATAGACATCGTTTTTGGATCGTCTAATGGGATTTGTTTCGGGTCTAATCCCGTCAAATCCTGAAGCATCCGGATAACGGTCGGATCGTCGTGACCCAGAATATCGAGCTTCAATAGATTGTCATGGATGGAATGGAAGTCGAAATGCGTTGTTCGCCATTCAGATTTAACATCATCAGCAGGGAATTGGATCGGACAAAAATCCTCCATATCCATATAATCAGGCAAAACAATAATTCCCCCTGGATGCTGTCCAGTCGTACGTTTAGCGCCCGTACAACCATTAACCAAGCGAGCAATCTCTGCTCCGCGAAGCATTAGCTTGCGCTCTTCCGCCCATTTACGAACATAGCCGTACGCTGTCTTTTCGGCAACTGTACCTATCGTTCCTGCACGAAAAACATTATCGATACCAAATAGGTCTTGTGTATATTTATGCGCCCTTGGCTGATAGTCACCTGAGAAATTTAAGTCAATATCGGGAACCTTATCTCCTTTAAATCCAAGGAAGGTTTCGAAAGGAATATCTTGGCCATCTTTCATATATCTAGTGCCGCATTTCTCGCAATCCTTGTCCTTTAAGTCGAATCCAGAACCAATGGAGCCGTCCATAATAAACTCGCTATGCTGACAGTTTGGGCAAACATAGTGAGGCGGCAGTGGATTAACCTCAGTGATATCGGACATAGTCGCTACAAAAGAAGAGCCTACTGATCCCCGTGACCCTACTAAATAGCCGTCGCTGAGTGATTTTGTCACCAATCTCTGTGAGATCAGATAAATAACACCGAATCCGTGTTTAATAATACTGGTCAGTTCTTTTTCTAGACGTTGTTCAACAATTTCTGGCAACGGATCGCCGTAGATGCGCTTCGCTTTGTTATAGCACATATCACGCAGCTCTTCATCTGCCCCTTCGATTACAGGGGTATACAAACGATCTGGGATCGGGCTAACATCTTCAATCATGTCAGCAATGGCATTTGTATTGTCTACTACAATTTCTTTAGCCTTCTGTTCACCCAAATAAGAGAATGCCTCTAGCATTTCCTCCGTAGTCATGAAATATAGTGGAGGTTGGTCGTTAGCATCCTGGTCTCCTTTTGATAGCAAGAATACTTCACGAAACGTATGATCTTGAGGGTGTAGAAAATGAACATCTCCTGTGGCCACAACAGGCCGTTCCAAGTGCTCAGCAATGCGTATCAGTGTTTCATGATATGTCTTTACAACGTCCGTGTTAGGGATCGTCTCGTTGCGCAATAGAGGTTTATAATGCTCCAAGGGCTGCAACTCAATATAATCATAGAATGTAGCAATTTCTTCTAATTCTTGTTCAGGTTTACCACGCAGAATGCCTTGGAATAGCTCCCCTTCTTTACAAGCCGTTCCAATTAACAAGCCTTCTCGATATTTTGTAATCTGGCTACGCATAATACGTGGTACGCGGAAGAATGTTTCCGTATGCGAGATAGACACCAGCTTATACAGATTTTTTAAGCCCTCTTTGTTTTTCACCAATATCGTAGCATGAAAAGGACGGGTACTCTTATAATCCGCTTGAGCGTTGCTGCGCTCATTTAGCTCAGAAAGTGTTTTGATCTCTGCTTCCTTCACGTCTTTTAACATGAGCTGGAAAACCTTTGCTAGTGCAACGGTGTCGTCCAACGCCCGGTGAGCATTGATTAGTTCAACATTAAAGCGTTTTGCAAGCGTTCCTAATCGATAATTGCGCATGCCTGGATACAGCATGCGTGCGAGCGGCAAAGTGTCTAAAAAAGAATTTGTCCACGGTTCCATTCCTACTCGAATGGCACACGCATTAATAAATGCTTGGTCAAATTCGGCGTTGTGGGCCACAAGAATCGAATCCCCAGCAAATTCTTTAAAACGGCGCAAGACAACGTCCAGCTTCTGTTTTCCCCGTAGCATTTCGTTTGTAATCCCCGTAATCTCCGTGGTTTTAGGACCAACCAAAATACCAGGATCAATTAATTCTGTCCATTCTTCAATGATTTCTGAGCCTATCATTTTTACAGCCGCGATTTCAATAATGGTATGTTCATTCGCATTTAAACCTGTTGTCTCTGTATCAAATACGACATAAGGGGTCTTGTCATCAATGGCGTAATTCGTTGCTCCACGATCTAGGTTATAGACAATATTAATACCATCTTCCACTACATAGGCTTCTAAACCTAGAATACATTTGACACCGTTCTTTTTCGCTACACTATAAGCCTCAGGGAATGACTGTACGACACCATGATCCGTTATCGTAACAGCTTTGTGTCCCCATTTAGCAGCTTGTGAAATGTAAGATTTAACAGAAACAACTCCGTCTAACATGCTCATAGGAGTGTGAGCGTGTAGTTCAACCCGTTTTTCCTCTGCTTGGTCCTTACGTCCTTGCTGTTCAATCTGGTTGATGTCATTTGCCATCATTACCAGCTCGCGCATAAAGGTATCATGCTGAACGCTACCGCGCGCTTTAATCCACATACCGTCCTTAATCGCTTCAAGTACTTTAACATCTTCCTTGTCACGGGAAAAGATTTTGACCGTTAACGAATCCGTGTAATCTGTCAGATGGAATGTTAGGATGTGACGCCCACTTTTTAATTCTCTAATTTCTACATTAAAGACTGTACCTTGTATCGTAATTCGTCTTTCTTCCTCTTGAATCTCACTGATAGGTACAGGCTCCTCCTTGATGTCATATCCAATGGTAACGGTGGTAATCGCTTCAGCTTCTTGTCCATTCTGGCGCTCTTTCTCTGCTTGAGCCTGCTGCGTCATGACATTTTTAACCAACGCTCGTTCTTCTTCTTTACGTTGCTCAATAAAGGCCTGCATAGCCTCGTCATTTTCTTCGGCTTGGAACAGAAAGCGCGGGCGTACCTGTGCAATCTTCCAAAATGCTTGGGTCAGTTGTTCATCTGCTTTTTTCGATTTCATAATATCTACTGCCATCTCAGTAGGTAACAATAGCTTTACTTGGTCCCCCGCTGTCTCCACTCGTCCTGTTTTCAGGGTACCTACCAATGTTTGCAAATGTGCATCTGGATCGCTGAGCAAGTAATCCCAGTATTCTTCCACCACAATATGTACGGGCGGCTGCAAGGAATAACGAAAAATCGCGTCAACCTTAGCTAAATGCGCAAAGGTTTGCTGTAATCGTTTCGTAAACGCACGATATATATCAACTGGCATCATTTTTTCAAATGTAAAATGAAATATCCATTCTTTGGTTTGTTTATATACTTCCAGCTTCTCAATATACCCCTCGGTAAAATAACGCTCAACCATCTCTTGGGGAACCTCTAATTGCTTGAGGAGCAGAGAAAATCTATGTTTTTGTTCTTTTAATAGATCCATTTTTTCTCACCTCTCGCTTTTCTCCTTCTCTACCTTACGACAAAATGCTAAGCAGAACCAACGGTAATATCTACATAGAAAAGGTACCCCTTGCGCTTCTGGGGTACCTTTTTCTTTTCTACAAAATTCAAAGCAAATCCTGCATTGCTTTTGATACCTAACTCTATAGGTTTGCTAGCTGTTCTTTTACATAAGGGACAAGCTCGCTCACAGCTACCACAGTAGCCTCACCTGTACGTCTAATGCGAACTTCAACTGTACCTGGTTCCAATTTATCAGAAACCGTGATTCGAAGCGGTAAACCAAGTAAGTCGGCATCCTTAAATTTCACACCAGCACGTTCTGTACGGTCATCGTACAATACTTCTACTCCCGCAGCTTCTAATGCGGCTGTAATCTCTTCACTCATTTCACGCTGTTGATCAGATTTGACATTGATTGGAATTACATGTGCATGATAAGGAGCAACTGACGTTGGCCAGATGATACCATTTTCGTCGTTGTTTTGTTCAATTACCGCAGCCAGCGTGCGAGATACGCCGATACCGTAGCATCCCATGATCATTGTTTGTTCACGGCCATTCTCGTCTAAGAATTTAGCACCGATTGGCTCTGAGTATTTTGTACCCAATTTAAATACGTGACCTACCTCTACACCGCGGGCAAAAGCGATTGGAGCTTGCGTACGTGGGCAAACGTCACCCTCCTGAATATTTCGCAGATCAGCAAAACGAGATACTTGATAATCCCTTCCATACTGTGCGTTCTTCAAGTGGTAATCTACTTCATTTGCCCCGATGATGGCACTAGCCACCTCTTGAACGTAATTGTCCGCTACTACCTCAATTTTTCTCTCACCAGCACCCACAGGACCAACAAAACCAACTGGAGCACCTAGCTTATCCGTGATTTCTGCTTCAGTCGCCATGCGTACATCAATTGCGTCAAACATATTTTTCAGCTTCACTTCGTTCAATTCATGATCACCACGAATCAAAACAAGTACAAACTGATCATCCACCATGAATGCTAAGCTTTTCACGATGTCTTTGCCTTCAACACCCAGACCCTCTTTTAGTTGCTCAATGGTTTTGATGTTTGGAGTGTGAATTTTTTCTAATGGAGCTACGTCTGCTTCTGGGGAAGTTGGTCCGTTATACAATACTTCCGCTTTCTCCAGATTAGCTGCATAATCGCCCTCTGTAGAATAAGCAATCGTATCCTCACCGATTTCACACAACGCCATAAATTCATACGTTCCCGTTCCACCAATAGAACCCGCATCTGCTTCTACCGCACGATAATTAAGTCCAACACGAGTGAAAATACGGTGATAAGCATGGAACATATCATTAAAGCTCTTATCCAAGCCCTCTTGAGTTGTATCAAAAGAATAAGCATCCTTCATCATAAATTCCCGACAACGAATGAGTCCAAAGCGCGGGCGTACCTCATCGCGGAATTTTGTTTGAATTTGATACAAGTTAATTGGCAGTTTTTTATAGGAGTTGATTTCACTAGCTACTAAAGTAGCTACAACCTCCTCATGAGTTGGCCCTAAAGCAAAACGACGATCATGACGATCACGTAAACGCATCAATTCAGGACCATAATGATCCCAGCGGCCGCTTTTCTCCCAAATTTCTGCCGGTTGAATCGTTGGCATTAAAATCTCTTGAGCACCTGCGTTATTCATTTCTTCACGCACGATGTTTTGAATTTTTTGGAGGACACGTAGAGCTATCGGCATAAATGTATAGATACCGGAAGCTAACTGTCTTGCAAGACCAGCACGCAACAACAGTTTATGACTGGCAATCTCTGCGTCTGCTGGTACCTCGCGTAAAGTAGGGATTAGTAATTGGCTTTGCCTTAACACACAAGTTCCTCCTTTGATCAAATCAACACGTTCTATTTCTCTTCCATGATTGTGTTGATTTCTTTCATTAACTCTTCAAAAAGTTCATCTTCTTTTACTTTACGGACGATTTCACCGTTGCGGAAGATTAGTCCCTCTCCATTACCGCCAGCTACACCCACATCAGCTTCGCGTGCTTCACCTGGTCCGTTAACTGCACATCCCATAACAGCTACCTTTAATGGTTTCTTCAACGTGCTAACTGCGTCCTCCACCTTCGTGGCCAATCCGATCAGATCAATGGCACAACGACCACAAGATGGACAAGCAATAACAACCGGATCGTTGTTCACGATATCTAGACTGCGCAAAATCTGTTTCGCTACCTTAATTTCTTCAACAGGATCGGCAGTGAGGGATACGCGAATTGTGTCACCGATCCCCATGGATAAAACCGTACCAATTCCTACGGCAGATTTAATGCTACCAGAGAATTGTGTACCTGCTTCTGTTACCCCTACATGTAACGGATAAGGACGACGTTCGGCCATTAACGAATACGTCTGAATCATGGTTGGAACATCTGAAGATTTTAGTGAGATCGTAATATTATCATAGTTCAGGTCTTCTAAAATCTCTACATGGTTCATAGCTGATTCCACGATCGCTTCCGGACTAGGGTATCCGTATTTGTCTATTAGACGTCTTTCTACTGAACCTGAATTTACACCAATACGAATAGGAACATTTCGTTCACGACAAGCATCCACTACTGCCTGGGTTCGTTTCCGATTTCCAATATTCCCTGGATTAATTCGAATTTTATCAATCCCGCTCTCCAATGCTGTAAGCGCTAATCGATAATCAAAATGGATATCAGCTACTAACGGCAATGGGGAGCGTTCCTTAATTTGCTTGATTGCTTTTGCAGCATCTTCATTAACAACCGCTAAACGAACGATTTGGCATCCAGCTTCATGCAATTGCTCTATCTGTTTGAGCGTAGCTTCTACATCACGCGTATCAGCGGTGGTCATAGATTGGATAACCACACTTTTTTGTCCTCCAATTTGGACTCCGCCTACAAATACCGGTTTGGTCTCCTCGCGCTTATACAAAGTAAGCACACTCCTTTATCTGTTTCTCTCTACATGTTGAATTACTGTAAAAAGAGACGTTGTATATCATTCCAAGTCACAACTAGAATTAACATCATCAATAAAGCAAAACCAACAAAGTGAACCATGCCTTCTTTGTTAGGATCAATTGGTTTACCGCGCAATGCCTCAATGGCAATGAACACCAAGCGTCCACCATCTAGGGCAGGAATTGGCAGCAAATTAAAAATACCAAGGTTAATACTCAAAAGAGCTGTCCATGTAAAGAGTGCCGCAAGACCATTTTGCGCAAATTGACTGGTCATTGTAAAGATCCCTGCTGGTCCACTTAAATCCTTTACACTTACATGTCCTGTAAAGAGCTGTGCAAGATTGGTGAAGATGGTTTTCGTCCAGAAGATTGTTTGGTCAACACCATGCGTCAGCGCTAATCCAATCTCTCTTTTGACACCGGCACCAACCATTATTTTACCTTGTTCATTTACCTGTACGGGTACGACCATGTCTTGCCCATCCCTGTTGATCTTCATTTCGATATTTTTATTAGGAGATGCATTAACCGCTCCTACAAACTGGTTCCAATCATTTATTGGTGTCCCATCGATGCTAATAATGCGATCTCCCTGTTTCAGCCCCGCCTGATAAGCAGGTCCATCCGGAATAACTTGGCCTAAAACAGCATCTTTTGACGGAGCTCCGAAGAATAAAGCCCCCATCACAAAGATAACAAAAGCTAAAATAAAGTTAGCAGCAGGACCAGCAAAAATAGCTAGGAAACGTTGCCATATGGTTTTCCCTTTAAATTGACGATTAAAAGGAGCGATCTGTACTTCCTTACCCTCAATCACTAGCATTGTCTTGGGATCAACAGCAAATGTCTTCATTTCTCCCTGTATATCCAAGGTCATGATCAAATCATGCTCCAGATCATAACGAACCACATTACCAATCGTTGCATGATTGGGGATATCTTTAGGAGTAACATAAATGTGAGAAATCTGCTTAGCTTGATTAAATAAAACCCCGACCTCCATATGAGGCTGTAATACTTCCATCTCAGGGTCTTCACCAGCCATTCGCACCATACCACCGATCGGTAACCAACGCAACGTGTATTCTGTTTCGCCCCTCTTAAAGCTAAACATTTTTGGTCCCATTCCAAGAGCGAACTCACGGCATAAAATACCTGCCCGTTTTGCTAACAAAAAATGGCCCATTTCATGGAAAAAGACCAACAATCCAAAAATAACTACAAAGGCGATTACCGATCCAAAACCAATCTGTACGGGAGGCATTTGCATAGATATAGCCACCTTTCCTTCTATTTCGTGATTGAGAAGCACTCACCCGTTCTATCGAAACAGGACCACTACTCTACTATATGTAGGTAAAGCGTCTAATCAGTACCCTGTCTCTGGCAAAGCTTTTCGCTTGTTTCTTTCCCTCTTATTTGCCCCAGTTGCGTGCAGCTTGTCGTGCCCATGCGTCAACTTCGTCAATCTCTTCTAAGGCAGGGTGCGAACTCGTGTTGTGCAAGGCACATACCTGATGAACAACCTCTTCAATTCCTACGATTGTGAGTTCATCCTGCAAAAACCGCGAAACGGCAACTTCATTGGCTGCATTTAGTACAGCGGGCAGTGTACCGCCAACCTTACCGCAATCGTACGCTAGTTTTAAGAGTGGATAGCGGGTGAAATCCATCTCTTTAAAATGAAGCGTTCCGCATTTCACGAGATCAAGGGTCTCAGTCGGCAACGGCCAGCGGCTTGGATAGGTAAGAGCGTACTGAATGGGAACCTTCATATCCGGTGTTCCCAATTGTGCTATCACGGCTTTATCTTTGTATTCTACCATAGAATGAATAATACTTTCATAGTGAAGAATTGTCTCTATCTGCTCATATGGCATTCCAAATAGCCAATGAGCCTCTAATACTTCAAATCCTTTATTCATCATTGTAGCTGAGTCAATCGTTATTTTGGCTCCCATGCTCCAATTTGGATGCCGCAAAGCATCTTCTCGCGTTACATGAGCTAACTCATCTCGAGACAAATGGCGAAGTGATCCTCCTGAAGCAGTAATAACGAGTTTGGAAACATCCTGTCGATTTTCCCCGTTTAGAGCCTGAAAAATGGCAGAATGCTCGCTGTCAACAGGAACAATTGTCGCCTGATGCCTTTGGGCAGCCTCCATGACCAGGTGTCCTGCACTTACCAGGGTTTCCTTATTCGCAAGCCCAATTGTTTTGCCACGTTCAATCGCAGCCAGGGTTGGTTTTACTCCTACACTGCCTACTACTGCTGACATAACAAATGATGCTTGTGGATGTGTTGCTACCTCAATCAAGCCCTCTAATCCATACACGATCTCTGTGGATAAAACTCCCGCAAGGCGTTTCGATAACTCTCGTGCAAGCTCTTCTGTCCCTACGGAAATAAGTTGCGGTTTCGCATATAAAGCTTGTTCTTCTAATAAGTCAATGTTAGTACCGGCTGCCATTGCAACGATGTTAAATTGATCGGGGTGCTGTTTCACTACTTCCATGGTACTTGTCCCGATCGAACCGGTAGAACCTAACAGCGATATATTTTTCACTCATCTCACCTCAAAACCCCTATTTGTCTACGAGCTACTACTTAAAACAAGCCAAATAAGTACAGTATCGGAAACACAATAAGCATACTATCAAATCGATCGAGAATACCTCCATGGCCTGGTAGAATATGACCTGAATCCTTTACTGCGAAATGGCGCTTGTAAGCTGATTCTACTAAATCTCCTAGCGGACCGACAATACCTGTAATGGCTGCAATTGCTAAAGCTTGTCCCCAAGGAAGAGCTCCAGGTACTTGCAAAAAGATCAAGAAAGCATCAATTGCCCCGACAATCACAAGGGAGGCAAGGAAACCTCCAAGCGCTCCCTCTACTGTTTTATTTGGACTAATATCTGGCCATAATTTACGTTTACCGAATGCTTTTCCTGCAAAATAGGCTCCAGAATCTGTTGACCATACAGATAACAAGATGATAATCGTGAGCCAAAATCCAGTTAAGCCGATCCCCCCGCGAGCGACGGCAACGTAGTGAAAACCATATCCTATGTATAACGCTCCGAGTAATACCAGAGCGGCATGTTCAATATGAAAGCGATTTTTACTAAGTACAGTATAAAATAGCAGCAAGAATAAAGGTAACAGCAGAATTTGACCCCATTCCACTGTGATTGTACCAATACCATTCACCTTCAAGAATCCTAGCACTGGAAATAATAAAGCTGCGAGGTCTGGTTGCCATGCACTTATCAAAATCACATAGCCTAGTATACCTGGAAAACTAAATGGCTTTATGTTGGCCATGCGTAAAAATTCAAAAAGGCCGATGAAGGCCATAAGTAATACAAGGGACGAGTACCAAATCCCCCCCAGATATACCAGGGTGAGAAAACCAACACCCCCAAGTATTCCGGTAATTATCCGTTCCTTCACTTGTTCCACCTCTCCAGATCAAACTGCGCCATAGCGACGAGCTCGACCTTGGTATTCAGCAATCGCCTGTATGAAATGCTCTCTGGAAAAATCGGGCCAATACACATCCGTGAACCAAAATTCCGTATAAGCTAGTTGCCATAGCATGAAATTGCTAATACGAATTTCTCCGCTCGTGCGAATTAACAAATCAGGTTCGGGAATTCCTTGTGTATATAAATGAGAGGCAATTGTTTCCTCATCAATTTGTTCAGGTGTTAGCTTGCCTTGGGCGATCAATTGAGCAATCTCTTTTGTCGCTTTTAAAATTTCATCACGCCCTCCATAATTAAGGGCAAAATTAAGTTGTAAGCCTGTATTATTTTTTGTCTTTTCCTCTGCTTCAATTAAAGCGTTTAGAGTATGAGAAGGTAAGCCTTCTCTAGAACCTATCATACGTATCCGTACATTTCGTTCAACTAATTCTACCAATTCAGTCGACAAGAACTCCTGCGGGAGCTTCATTAGAAACTCAACTTCGTCTTTAGGACGCTTCCAATTCTCTGTAGAAAAGGCGTACATCGTTAATACACCTACACCGATTTCATCTGCTGCTTTTACCACATCTTTTACGGTTTTCATACCCTGATGGTGCCCAGCAACACGCGGTAAATTACGCCTTTTAGCCCATCGTCCATTACCGTCCATAATGACTGCTACATGGTGCGGAATGACTCCTGCCTGATCAAACGCATTGCTTTTATGTTCTTCCTGCCTACCGCTAAACATTTTTCCTAACCGTTCTAACATACAGGTTTCCCCCAAAAAGAGAGATATAGACATAGCTCCCCCTCATCACAGAGGGGGAACATTTTCTCACATTATACCTCGAGAATGTCCTTCTCTTTATCTTTTACGATTTTGTCAACTTCCGCAATAAACTTATCGGTCGTTTTTTGAACCGTTTCTTGATGACCGCGGGATTCATCCTCAGAGATTGAAGCCGCTTTTTCCAACTTTTTAATACCATCATTCGCATCGCGACGTACGTTGCGAATTGCTACTTTTGCATCTTCTCCACTCTTGTTCGCAACTTTTACTAAGTCGCGGCGGCGCTCTTCTGTAAGTGGTGGAACGGCAATGCGGATTACGGAACCATCATTAGTTGGTGTAAGTCCGATATCAGACTGCATGATTGCTTTATCGATATCTTTTAGAGCATTCTTATCCCAAGGCTGAACTTGTAGCATACGTGGTTCTGGAGCAACTACGTTAGCCAATTGATTGATTGGTGTTGGTGTTCCATAGTAGTCTACCATGATTTTATCCAACATAGCCGGAGTCGCACGACCAGCACGCAATGTCGCTAGGTCCTTTTTTAATGTTTGAATCGCCTTGCTCATGCGATCTTCCATATCCTTTAAAATGTTTTGTGGCATTTAAGCATCCCCCTTTACTATAGTCCCAATTTTTTCTCCCATGACGGCCCGACGAATGTTGCCCTCTTCCGTTATGGCAAAAACAATAAGTGGTATATGATTATCCATGCAAAGACTGGAAGCGGTAGAATCCATGACGCCTAAGCCTTTGTTTAAAACTTCAAGGAAAGTTAGGTTATCGTATTTTGTAGCGCTTTCGTCAATACTTGGATCGGCTGTGTACACACCGTCCACCTTATTTTTTGCCATCAGGATAACCTCTGCTTCGATCTCGGCAGCACGCAATGCTGCTGTTGTATCGGTGGAGAAGTACGGGTTACCTGTACCAGCCGCAAAGATGACAACTCGCCCCTTCTCTAAATGACGAATCGCCTTTCTGCGAATGTATGGCTCAGCTACTTGACGCATCTCAATAGAAGTTTGAACACGGGTAGGTACGCCGACCTGTTCTAACCCATCTTGCATCGCAAGCGCGTTCATAACAGTTGCAAGCATGCCCATGTAGTCAGCCGTTGCGCGATCCATTCCTTTGGAGCTTCCGGAAAGACCTCTCCAGATGTTTCCTCCACCTACTACTACGGCTACTTCTACACCTAGCTCTACGATTTCCTTTATTTGATTTGCAATCGAAGCGATAACTTTTGGGTCGATTCCATACCCTAGTTCCCCAGCTAGTGCCTCTCCACTCAGCTTTAGTATGACTCGTTTATATGCAGCGTCTGGCATGCGAAAAGACCTCCATTTTCATTTCGTATTGCTGTTATTTCCTGTGTTTCTTTAAAAATAGGGAACACAGCGGTGTTCCCTATTTTCATCTTATTGCTTATTCACTTGCGCCATTACTTCAGCAGCAAAATCTTCTTGTTTCTTTTCAATACCTTCCCCAACTTGGAAGCGAGCAAAGCCTTTGAAGCTAGCTCCTGCTTCTTTCAACAATTGAGAAACGCGTTTGTCTGGATCCTTAACGAATGGTTGCTCTACTAAGCAATATTCTTCAAAGAATTTTGCCATGCGGCCTTCTACCATTTTGTCTACGATGTTAGCAGGCTTTCCTTCAGACAACGCTTGGTTTTTCAACACTTCACGCTCACGGTCAATCACGTCTTGAGAAACTTCTTCTCTCACGCCGAAACGTGGGTTAGAAGCTGCTGCGTGCATTGCAATGTCTTTTGCCAAAACTTCATTGTCAGTATCATTTAAAGCTACCAACGTACCGATTTTTCCACCCATGTGCAGGTATCCACCGAAAACGCCGTTGTCAGCTTTTTCAAGGATTTCAAAGCGACGGAAGCTGATGTTTTCACCAATTGTTGCGATTTTCGCGTTGATGGTTGTACCCAAATCTTCTCCACCTTGGAACGCTTGAGTCAAAGCTTCTTCAACAGTAGCAGGGCGAGCGTTTACTACATGTTCAGCGATATCTTTAACTAGTTGTTGGAACTCAGGGTTTTTAGCAACGAAGTCTGTTTCACAGTTAACTTCTACTACTGAACCAAAGTTTCCGTTAATTGCAAATCCAGTCAAACCTTCAGCAGCGATACGTCCGGACTTTTTCGCAGCTTTTGCGATACCTTTTTCACGAAGTAGGTCAATCGCTTTTTCGATATCACCATTTACTTCTTCTAGTGCGCGTTTGCAGTCCATCATACCTGCGCCTGTTCTTTCGCGCAATTCTTTAACTGTTTGTGCCGTAATTGCCATTGAATTACATCCTCCTTCAACTAATCCGCAAGCATCTTATTGCCTACGTATGTAATGTGTGAAACTCTTCGTCGGGAGATACAATTGTATTCGTAGAAAAGGGTGGACGGGGTTCTGAAAACCCTCAGTCCACCCTCATTCATTACGCCGTGGTTGTTTGCTCTCCGCCTTGGTTTCCTTCAGACAGAGCGTCAGCCATCTTGCCAGTTAATAGTTTAACAGCACGGATAGCGTCATCGTTACCAGGAATCACATAATCGATTTCGTCTGGATCACAGTTAGTATCAACGATCGCTACGATTGGGATACCCAATTTACGAGCTTCCGCAACAGCGATGCGCTCTTTGCGAGGGTCGATTACGAACAATGCGTCAGGCAATTCTTTCATGTGCGCAATACCGCCCAAGAATTTCTCTAGGCGATCCATTTCTTTGTTCAATACGATAACTTCTTTTTTAGGAAGAACATCGAAAGTACCATCTTCTTGCATACGTTTTAGTTCAGCAAGACGAGCAGTACGTTTTTGAATAGTTTCGAAGTTAGTCAATGTACCACCCAACCAACGTTGGTTGATGTAGTAGTGACCAGTGCGTTCAGCTTCTTCTTTAACAGACTCTTGCGCTTGTTTTTTCGTACCAACGAAAAGTACTTTACCTTCGTTAGCAGCAACTTCGCGCATGAAGTTGTATGCCTCTTCTACTTTTTTCACCGTCTTTTGCAAGTCGATGATGTAAATTCCGTTACGTTCTGTGAAGATATAGCGATCCATTTTTGGGTTCCAACGACGAGTTTGGTGACCGAAGTGAACACCAGCCTCAAGAAGTTGTTTCATAGAGATTACCGCCATATTTCACACCTCCTCTAGTTTGGTTTTTTGTGTCAACCTCCGCCGACCGCATTTTTCAAGCAAAACTACCAGATGGTAGCACCGTTGCCGAAATTAGCCTGCGTGTGTATTTAACACCGAAGAAAACTATATCATATCAAAATAACAAATGCAATAAATAGTGTTAGAAAAGTTGCTTCGGTTTACTGTTATTTTCACCTAACGATATCCATTTTATCCAAAAAATGAACGACATATCATCAGTAAACTTATTTTTTAAGAAAATAACTATTAGGAAGCATTCTATTACCTGTCACTTATTTATGTTCAGATAGCGAATCGGCTACTGGAGTTTTCGGCGGCTCAGGAGGGGTTGGAGGAACTGGCGGCGTTATACCTGATGTATCCTTTTGCTCCGCTCCCGGCTTATTATTCGTAGTTTGCTCAACTGACTGCTCCTGCTTTTTCGCAGGCTCTTTTTCGCCTGTAGTGGACGTAGATTGCTCACTGTTCTCCTTAGAGCTATGATTCTGTTTTGAAACATCCTTCGCTTGTTGTTGCGTTGGAGCTGATGAGCCTTTAACAGGCTGCGTAGTTTTACTGCTTTCTTTTTCGTTTTCTTTCGTTTTCTTATCCGATTTCTCGGTTGATTGTTCCGTCTTCTTTTTCTCTTTACTGGACTCATTCATTTTCTGCTTCTCTGTCGCCGACGGTGAAGCCTTCGTTGCTTCCTTATCATGCTCGGAAGCTAGCTTCTTTTTCTCAGTATTTGCTGTTGGGGCAGTATCAGGCTTCTTCTCTGGTTGCTTTTGTCCAGTTGGAGCAGAGATAGCTGGCTGCCCGCTTTGTTTTTCTTTACTCGGATTTGGAGTTGCTTGTGGCTGATCTTTTGAAGGAACCTGCGTTTGCATACGCTGATATTCCTCTTTAGAAAGAACTACCCACCCTTGAGTAGCAGCGATTTGCTTTAGTTCATCTATGCTAATCGCCTTCTGTCCGAAGACTAGAAGAAATACGGCAGAGAATACAATCCCTAGTCCAAAACCCATCCACCCGATTCTCGTTCTCATGTCAGGCCTCTCTTTCAATCGGCTCGGCAAGCGTTAAAATTAATTCAATCTCCCCATGTCCGGCTCCAAGCTTTTTAGCTATCTCGGGAGTAGTAAGCCCTTGTTGTACTAATTCAAACACTCGCTGATACCGATCTTTTAATGCCAACACGTCTTGAGAAATCTCTGGTTGCTGGTCAGCGCTAGCTTGGCTCAACATCTGGGATTGCTCTACTCCCTTTTGTAATAAAGCGTGGGATTGTTGCAACTCACTAAATTGAAGATGTAATTTTTCCATCTCCTGCTGAAGAGAAAGATTGTCTTGTGCATATTGCTTAGCAGAAGCGAATAATTCCTGCTGGCTTTTTCTGATTTGCTCGATGTTCGCATGCAAATTCTCAGCTAACTCTTCATTTTCCCTTTTCACCTGTTGAACAAAGCGTTTAAGCGTTGTTTCCATGCTAGCGCGATCCAGGCTGGTGAGCTCTGAATGCTTCATCGAAGAAATTGCCTCAGAACCTATCTCGTGATGTTTTCTTTTAGATAACCAAAGGGAGAGGCCTGAAAGCACAATAGCGATTAGGCCAACTCCAAGTAGTATATATAACAATAGAGTCATTTTTCTTCACCTAGTTAGAATAGTTACAAAGAAATATCAATATGATGCCCACGGATTGGGTCAGGTGAAGGATGGGTTTGCGCTTTCATTTCTCCTTCTGCTTGTCCCTCTCGCCTTTGTTCAGGTTCTCCCTCATGCTTCTTTGCAGACTCTTCTTGTTTATTTTTAACCTGTTGTTGTTCTGATTTATGCACATTCTCCGTTTTATTCCGTTTGGCTTCAGCTAGCCTCTTCTGTTCTTCCTTAATCTGCTGTTGCTCCGCTGCAGCCCGTTGTTGCAGTTGTTCTTGCCATCTACCTATCTCTTGTGTCCTTGGAATAGCATGCTGTAATTCGAGTGCTTTAAAACTCATCAGCATCTCTCTCCTTTTCTAAATGAGAGTGGAAGTAGATATCTCTCCATCCAAAACTAGGAATCGAGTACGGCTAAACTCTTGTTTAATAAAACGCACATGCTTACCAAAAACCAGCTTTGCTCCTGGGAAAATTAGCTGAGATACCTCAATATAGGATGGAATCTCTTGGTCTAATTCTGCCTCAAGTCGTCGTTTTTCTTCTTCTAACGTTTTTATTTCTTTATCCAACACAAGCTGCGTATTGGTCAATCTAATCTGTAACGACTTCTTGTCAGAAGGCAAATCCCCATAGGCTTGCATCATTTGCGTCAATACCTGTAGCCCTTGATCTGCCTTGCGCTTCTGATCATGAAGGTCGGTTAATTTCTTTTTAATTTGGCTGACTTCTTCGCGGCATTGGGGCTTAGCACCCACTTCAAGACTGGTTGGCGTAGAGCTCATATTGCCTACTACCTGTGCAATAATCTTCTCGCCTGCTTGAACGACACCACCAATAATAATCCCCTTGGTCCCTTTGCAAACCACCTGCTTCCCAGCCTTTACCTGTGAAAACATGATGCTTTGTTTAACGAAAACGTTATTGCCGGCAGTTACATTCCCATTTTGAATATAGGAGGTCGTCACGTTATTACCTGCTTGAACATGTCCCTTATCCTGACCAGCAATACCGTTTTTAATATCAATGGAGCCTTCTGCAATCAGTTCGGCACCCTCTACACTTCCATAGATGCGAATATCGCCTGTGGCTTTTATCGTAAACCCAGTTGGCACATGGCCACGAATAACAACCGTTCCAACAAAATCAATATTACCTACACTAAAATCAACGTCTCCATTGACTTCATAAACAGGGAACACATGAATCTTGTCATTGTCCACCGATACTTGACCGTCTATTACAGCGTATGCCAATGTTCGTTCTTCATTTAACACAATCCCTTTACCAGGCTTTAATAAAGCTTCTTTACCTGGCTTTGGTGGGATCACATCATCTGTAACCGTTCTACCTGGTACTCCCGGTGTTGCCATAATCTTTTCTGCTAACAGTTGACCACGTGTCACATTAGCAATATTGAGAACGGAATAATAGTCCACTCGTCCATCTTCAAGCACTTTGGGGGAAGTTTTCTCTGCTGACTCATCTTGAAATAGATAACGAATGCTACCATTTTTACCCGGTATCGGTTCCACTCCTTTAGCAATACTGAGAGGCGTATTAACATATTGCGACGGGGCAGAACAGATAGCACGCACATGATTTTCTATTATTCCATATCTCACACCTTTTGTTTCACAAAATCGAATCAAGTCTTCCTCTTTAAGCGGGACATCACTTGTTGCTTTTAATGTAATTTCAGCAAGAAGCTTGTCAGATGAAATATGAATTTCCGCGTAATCGGTAATTTGATTCACGAAAAACCCCCCTTTTTCTGCGCTTTTGGGCGCCACCAGTTTTCTACATTAACTGCGATTTCCATTTTGCCAACGTATTGCGTAGACGAAAAATCGCTTTGGAATGCAACTGGGAAATACGTGAAGGGGATAAGCTCATGACCTCAGCGATTTCAGATAGAGTTAACTCTTCAAAGTAAAAAAGTGAAACAACGAGGCGCTCTTTCTCTGGTAGTTTGTCAATGGCTTGAGTTAAAACTTCCTTCAAATTCTGCATTTGGGCGACGTTTTCAGGATTTGGCATAAGATCATCTATTAAATAAGCATGACGAGCAATTTTCTGTTCATCTTCATCACCTACTGCTTCGTCAATCGACAACATACTGGATAACGAGGTATCATACATCACCTGTTGAACTTCTTTTTCCGTTATTCCCAAATGAACACTTACTTCTTTCTCAGTGGGAGAACGTAACAGATTTTGCTCTAAATATGTATACGCTTCTTCGATTTTTTTTGCCTTATCCCGTACCGTGCGAGGAATCCAATCATTTTCACGCAATCCATCAATCATAGCTCCACGAATTCTCCACATGGCATACGTTTCAAATTGCAAGCCCCGTTTATAATCAAACTTGTTTAAAGCATCAAGCAACCCGAATCGACCATAGCTGATGAGATCATCCTTATCCACGTTGTTAGGTAAACCAATGGAAAGACGCATTGCCACTTTATTTACTAGCGGCAAGAATTTTTCCACCAGTTCTAATTCCGCTTCTCGACTCCCGTTTTCTTTCCATTCCATCCATTTATCAAATTCTTTTGTTACCTTCTCTTGATTATATACGCGAGCCATGGTTTAATCACCTGCCTTTTACTCATCAGTAAATCTTCTTAACGTTTGGGCAATTAATTTTGGGTCATGCTCTGCAGATTCAGCTTCTGCACGCTCTACTTTTAATGGAATAAACTCTTCTTCTGGATGTAAAGACTCGTTCGTTTCTTCCTGATCGGTAGCAGCTTCCTGCTCTTCCCCTGCTGCTACTTCCTCGTCACCATCTGTATCCTCCAGCTCGATAGGATCTTCTTTTGGAAAAAGAATGGATAATACCCACTGAACAAGAAAGGCGATGATAAAAATAACCAGAAAAGCCAAAACTCCACGATAAAACGATACAACAAACAAATTGCCAGTAATGGCAGCCAAAAACGTTAGTAGAAATGCAATGCATCCTAACCAAAGACTTCTTTTCACGGTTTGGTTCATGGTTATACTTCCTTAGTTCCTTGATTTACGGTCCGGATTTGCAATACCCCGGTTTCCGCATCAACTTCAATAGTTCGTCCGCAATTTCCACCAGTATCCTCTGCAATAATCTGAATGGAGAATTGTTTTAAAGCTACTTTGCACGCCTCCACATTCCGCGGTCCAATTCTCATTGCATCGTTGGTAGAAAGAAAGGTAAACATTTGGGCGCCTCCAGCTAACTTAGCCGTCATATGACGGGTTTGGGCTCCCAGTTTCTTCATTCGTTCAACTAATTCAGGAATTGCTGTATCAGCATATTTCAAATGATTGGTCTCTGTATTTTTCCCTAGGCTTGAATCCGGTAACATGACATGTGCCATCCCCGCAATTTTAGTACTACGATCATAAAGTACAACCCCAACGCAAGAACCTAAGCCTGTCGTGCGAATATGGTTGGGGGAACTAGCTACTCCTGCGTCTGCCATTCCAACTTTAATAATTTCCATCTAACGGGACCCCTAATGCTTGGAATAATGTTGCAAATGAATCCGGATCTGGGATGAGGAAAAAGTGACCTTGCATTTTTTCGTTGCCTTCCATAAAAGCTGTGTCGATCGTTAAAGCAAAATCACCAGCCCGACCTAGTTCAATAAGTCCATAGCTCAAAAGAGCGCCTGCCATATCAATCGCAAGAGCAGGTACAGTCGGTTGCATATTGAGCTTCGTAAAATCAGCCAGTGATGACAGATAAGAACCAGCCATAATGTTGCCGATCTCATGCAAAGCCGATAATTCCATCTCACTAAAGATCTCTTCCTGCTCTTCTTGTGGCACAATCCCCAGCAGATGCTGCAATAGATTTTTAGCGGAAGGAATATCTATAATAAAAAACATATTTCCAGGGCAATCGCCTTCTACACGTAAAAAGACTGCAATTACCACCACTTCATCTCCACCCAGGAAATCTGCAATTTCCTGGAAAGAGATGATTTTTACTTGTGGAACAGTCATGTCGATTTCTTTTTGAATCAATTGCGAAAGTGCCGTGGTTGCATGACCAGCCCCAATATTACCTACCTCACGAAGCACATCTAATTGAAATTCGCCTAATTTCTTAATATGAGTCATAGACTAAACCTCAAACGAATCCAATTGTTTAATCTCTTCTGTACTCAACACTTTATCTAGATTTAATAAGATCAGTAGACGTTTTTCTAATTTAGCTACACCACGTAAATAGGTTGCTTCAACTCCGCCAACCACGGCTGGTGGCGGTTCGATTGCATTAACAGGGATATCAACCACGTCGTTTGCAGAATCAACAATTAGTCCAACTTCTAGTTCGTCTACAGCTACGATAATCACCCGTGTAGCTTCTGTGCATTCTGTTTCGGCCAATTGAAAACGACTGCGTAAATCAATAATAGGTGTAACCACACCACGTAAATTGATAACACCCTTTACAAACTCTGGTGTGCGAGGTACGCGGGTAATATGTTCCAGTTTCTCAATCGATCTAACCTGCTGAACCTCTACACCGTACTCTTCGTCTACCAATCGAAAAATAATTACTTTTACTTCTTCAGATGCTGCATTCATATCCAACATACTCATGACCTCCTACCTACTTAATTAAGGCATTGCAATCGAGAATTAATGCGACCTGTCCATCACCTAAGATCGTTGCTCCGGAAATGGCAAAGACATTGACTAGATACTTGCCTAGCGATTTCAGCACGATTTCTTGTTGTCCAATAAAGGAATCAACAACTAAGCCAGCCATTTTTTCCCCTTTGCGAACAATAACGACAGCCACTTCGTCTTCACGAGCTTTTCCATTAGATGGAATTTGGAAAATTTCTTTGAGAGACACAAGAGGTACAATACGTCCTCGGAAGTCAATCACTTGTTGACGATGAGCCATCATGATTTCGCTTTTCTTGAAGACAGCAGTCTCAATAATGGAGCTTAACGGAACCGCATACTTCTCATTTTCAACCTGAACTAGCATTGCAGAAATAATAGAAAGGGTCAGCGGTAGCTGAATACGGAACACAGAGCCTTCATTTGGCGCTGAATCAACTGATACGGAGCCACCTAGTGATTCAATCTTCGTTTTAACAACATCAAGACCTACACCGCGTCCTGAGATGTCAGATACTACGTCAGCCGTACTAAATCCAGACGAGAATAAAAGTTCAAATATCTGTCTGTCCGTCATCGTTTCTGCAACAGCGGCACTTACTACTCCACGGCTGATCGCTTTGTTACGTACCTTATCCTTGTCAATACCTGCTCCATCGTCACGTACTTCAATAAAGACGTGGTTACCGCTATGATACGCTTTTAGCTGAACCACACCCTCCTCTGGCTTACCAGATTGTTTACGCTTCTCAGGAGATTCTAGTCCATGGTCGATAGAGTTACGCAATAGATGAACAAGTGGATCGCCAATTTCATCAATTACAGTACGATCAAGCTCCGTTTCAGCCCCAAAAATCTCTAGATTTACCTTCTTGTTTAATTCCTTAGCCAAATCTCGAACCATCCGAGGGAATCGGTTGAATACCTGCTCTACTGGAACCATACGCATGGTTAGGATGATATTTTGTAGATCACCGCTAATCCGGCTCATGTGTTCCACTGTTTCATGCAGCTCTGTTTTACCGATTTCTCTGGCTAACTGCTCTAAGCGTCCGCGATCAATAACTAGCTCGCTAAACAAATTCATTAAGATGTCTAGACGTTCAATATCTACACGGATGGTTTTGCTAGCAGCAGGTCTTTTCGCAGGAGCTGCTGGGGTTGCCGGCTTTTGCTCTTTTTCAGGCTTAGCAACTTCCTGGGCAGGAGCTGCCGCAGCTACTTCCTTGTCCCCCGCTGCCAAGTTAATCTCCTCAATCAAAACCTCCTCGATTTCAGAGATATTGCTGATTGCTTTATGGATCTCTTCTAAAGATTTTGAAGTGATATAAACAACCTCAAAGGATCTATCAAATTTTTCATTTTCAATCTCTTCTACGGAAGGAGTTGACTTGATTACCTCTCCATGTGTGTCCAGTTGGTCAAATACCATATAAGCACGCGCTGCTTTTAGTACACATTCTGCTTGCAGGCTAACACGAATCCAATATAAATTGTTTCCTGTTTCCTGCGATTGACGCATAATTGTGATCGCATAATCATCTAGCTGATAGTCACGTGTTACAGCTTGAGCTTCTTCGACCTGATCATTGGTTTCTGCATCAGAGTCGTCATCCTCAGCTATTGTAGCGGTAGGTTCAGAGGATGCTTCGTTAAAATCTCCTGCCACTATGGAACGAAGGACTCCTACTAATGAGCTAACATCAGCGGCCCCGTCGCCACCTTCCATGATGTTTTGAACCATACCTTCCATAATGTCTACACTTTTGAAAATGACGTCCATGATGTCGGTTGTAATCATTAGCTTCTGATTACGGATCAAATCAAGCACGTTTTCCATTTCGTGTGTTAAGCTGGCCAAATCTTCAAAGCCCATCGTTGCTGCCATTCCCTTTAAGGTGTGAGCTGAACGAAAAATTTCATTAACGATTCCAATGTCATGCGGATCGGTCTCCAGAGTCAACAGATTGGAGTTAATCGCCTGCAAATGTTCCTTGGATTCTTCAATAAACATATCAAGATATTGATTCATATCCATGTATCTATAACCTCCCCCATCATGTTACGAGTCGAACTAACGTCTCTGCCATGTGGTCCAGTGGAACAATATGATCCGCTAATCCAGCTTGAATGGCTGCACGTGGCATTCCGAACACGACACAACTACTTTGATCTTCTATCAATCCTACGACGTGATGAGCTTCCTTCATCTGTCGTAAGCCCGCTGTCCCATCAGCTCCCATGCCAGTCAAAATGACCGCCCACTGCCTTGTATGCGTAAGTTTGCTCGCTGATTCAAACAAAACGTCAACGGACGGACGGTGACCGCCACGTGGCGCCTCTTGATGTAATTTAATGATGATTTTTCCACCGGATGGCTGCATGGCTTCCATATGATAGCCTCCCGGTGCGATATAAGCTATACCTGCCTTCACTTCTTCTCCGTCAGTTGCTTCCTTTACTGTGATTTGGCACATGCTATCTAGGCGTTGGGCCAAACTTTTCGTAAACCCTGGTGGCATATGCTGCACAATTAATATCGGCGCTGGAAAATAAGCAGGTATCTGAGTTAATAAAGTTTGTAAAGCACGAGGTCCCCCTGTGGATGTTCCTAAGAACACAACCTTCGTCCCTGACTTATCCGTCAATTCCGTATGTTGCACTCCCATACTTTCTTTCGTAGGAAGGACTTGCTCATTCGTCTTTTCTGTTTGAAATAGCTTTTTCTTTGGCTCTGTTAGTGGTTTTTTAACAGGAGCTTTCGCGATTGGAGCTATTTGTTTTTGCCTGAAACGTCCCTTTGCTGCCGCAGCTTCCTTCACGAGTTCGACAAGCTGTTTGCCAACTTTATGGATGTCTAAGGAAATGGGCCCAGAGGGTTTGCCAATAAAATCAAAAGCACCTAACTCCAGCGCTTTTAAAGTGGCATCCGCTCCTTCTTTAGTCAAGCTACTCAACATGACAACAGGCAGTGGATGCTCTACCATCAGCCTCTCTAATGTTGCAAGTCCATCTAAAATAGGCATTTCCACATCAAGCGTAACCACATCTGGCTGTAGTTCTCTTACTTTTTCTAAGCATTCCATTCCATTTCGAGCACGAGCCACCACTTCAATGTTGGGATCGCTTGTCAAAATGTCAGAAATGACCTTGCGCATGAAAGCGGAATCGTCTGCCACTAGTACTTTAATTTTCATCATGTTACCGCTCCCTTCTAGTCACTTCAATCGTTTACACCATCTGTTTACATCCACTTTCTTAATTTAGCAAGAAATCCTTTAAATCCACCTTGCTCTTCCTGATCTGTTGAAGAAGGGTTGAGCTGGGCAGTATATTTTGCAGCCAGTTGGCGAATGCCTTTTGCCATCTGAGACTGTGGATAAACGAGTAAAAGGGGGTGCTGCTGCTTTACTGCCTTTGAAACATACGGGTCGTCCGGCAATATTCCAAGTACTCCTATAGGAAATTCCAAAAAACGTTGGGCTACTGTAATCAGCTTATCAGCGGTTTGCTGACCTTCCCGTGTTGTTGAAGTACGATTTATTATTAACTTGATGTTAGCATCAGGTTTTTGCAAATGAACCATCTTCATCATGGCATATGCATCCGTGATAGCTGGTGGCTCAGGTGTGGTCACCAGCAAAATTTCATCAGATGCCATTAGAAATTGCAAAGATTCTTTGCTAAGTCCAGCCCCTGTATCAAAAAGGATAATATCGGCATAACCTTGTAATTTTCCCAATTCATCAAAAACCTTGCTCAATTCCGAATCTTGGAGTCGAGACATTTCGCTAAAGCCTGAGCCACCTGCAATGAATTCCAGACCTTTAGGACCTTTTTCAATGATGTCCCATACAGTATGGTCTGCTTCAAGAAGATGAAATAAGTGTTTCTTAGGAGTAACCCCCATTAAAACGTCAAGATTAGCTAAGCCTAGATCAACATCAAATACAAGAACCTTCTTGCCTTGCTCCATGAGACCTAGGGCTAAATTAAGCGTGACATTTGATTTACCAACGCCACCCTTTCCGCTAGTAACGGCTACGAGTCGCGTTTTGCGCGTCTCTATCTTTGCTTCATATGCTTGCTTCTTCCGTTGAAACTGTTCTCGCAGCTTTTGAGCTTGATCATGCATATGCCTCTTCCCCCACGATCAACTTGGTCAGTTTCTCCGTTGTGATGACTTCAATATCGTCAGGAACATTTTGTCCTGTAGTCAAATAAGAAAGAGGAAGATCAAATTGCTCAAGTAACGACAAGATGGGTCCATAATGTAGTGTTTCATCAGCTTTTGTTAAAATAACCTGCGAGATAGGCACGTTCTTAAACTGCTCCATGATTGCCTGCATGTCCGCAAATTTGGAGGTTAGACTCATGACTAGTAAATGCTCGCTCATTTCTTCCCATTGTAAATACTCTTTTATTTTGCTTACAAATTCATCATTTCGATAGTTACGTCCCGCTGTGTCAATGAAAATCAGATCATAACCCTGCATTTTGTCCAAGGCATTCTCCATTTCATTTGCAGAGAAAACGACTTCTAATGGTACATTTAAGATATTGGCGTATGTCTTTAACTGCTCTACTGCTGCAATTCGATAGGTATCGGCCGTAATAAACCCTACCTTTCGTTTTTCCTTTAACATATGCCATGCTGCCAGCTTGGCAATTGTCGTGGTTTTACCCACTCCTGTTGGTCCAAAAAAGAATAGATATTTTTTAGGATTCTTTGTTTTGGTTTCATCAGGTACATGCTTAGCGATTCGTTCGGCTATCCTTTGTCTCATCAAGCTGTCTACTTCTTCTTGGGTAGCATGATATGGATCAGATAGCTCTAGCAAAATATCATGCAATAGTGTAGCAATCGTGCTTTCTTGCATTTCATTATGTAAAAGCTTCTCTCGCCATTCGGTAAGGGATGGAGGTAATTGCTCACTGGCCTGTTTAGCAAACAAGAGCTTGTGGAGCATTACTCTCATATCTTTTAGCTCCCCAATCATATCCCGATATTCTTGCATACCTGTTGCTTGATCAAGTCGTTTCTCTTGATGCGCTTTTTCTGTAGAAACAGAAGTCCCAGTCTGATTCATGGATAAAGAGGATGCCAAGCTCTGAGAATGATCTGGCAACGAAGACTCTTCTGCGCTAGGAGTAGAGGTCACCTCTCCTGATGTTGCTATGAGTCCCGTGTCTTCCTCTCGCTCCCGCACTAGTGGAGTTTGAACTGGAGTTGACTTCGGTAATCCTGTACTCGCTTGTGGATTAGAATCTGTAAAGGTATTTATTGTTTGTTGATAACGGATGGCTGCAAGCGCTCCTGCCAATGACTTGGGTTGCCCCTCTGGCTGCACGGCATCTCCATTTTGTGCTGGAGTTACCAATAGCTCCTCTTTTGGACTTGCGTGAGGAGCTGTGTTGGGCTGAGAAGCTGTTTGGATAACCTTGGGACTCTGTCCAACAGAGGGTTGCTCATTGTTTTTAGGCGCTTGATACCCTTGCTTGCCTACCAATGAGTTCACAGTCTCTTGCCTATCCAGTTTAGGAACGGAAGTAGCAGGCTTTGCTGGAGCCTGCTTTTCTTCCTTGGTTTCCGCTGCTGCGATCACTTCGATTTGCTGTTTTTTAAACAGCCCCATGAAGCCGCCTGTCTTAACTTGCTTCGTATTTAAAATGACAGCATCTTTCCCGAGTTCGACACGAATCTTTTCTAAGGCCTCTGGCATTGATTCAACCAAGTATCGTTTGACTTTCATTATACATTCACCACTCCTACACTCTGCACTTCAACATGAGGCTCTAATTCACTGTACGACAGAACAGGAATGTCAGGCAACATGCGCTCCATCAATTGTCGCAAATACATGCGAGTCATAGGAGAAGATAGAATAACAGGCTGTTGACCCATATTTACCATACGATTTACTTGCTCAGATACACTTTGGTAGATGCGTTGAGAGGTATCCGGGTCCATAGCTAGGTAACTGCCTTGTTCAGATTGCTCAACACTCTCGGAGATGGTTTTTTCCAAACTTGGACCTGCCGTAATGACTCGGAGCGGTTCTCCAGGCTGTGTAAACTGTAAAGTAATTTGTCTAGCTAATGCCTGTCTCACATATTCAGTCAATACCTCTGGGTCCTTAGAGAACATAGCATGATCAGCCAATGCTTCCAAAATGATTGGAAGATTACGAATCGAAATTTTTTCTTTTAATAGTTTCTGTAGAACCTTCTGAACGTCACCAATTGAAAGCAAGGATGGGATTAATTCATCTACTAACACTGGTGCTGTTTCACGTATGTTATCAATTAACGCTCGTGTCTCCTGACGTCCGAGTAATTCATGAGCGTGGCGTTTAATAATCTCTGTTAGATGGGTAGCAACTACGGATGGCGGATCGACAACCGTATAGCCAGATAGCTCAGCCATCTCTTTATTTTCCTCAGAAACCCAAAGAGCTGGTAGGCCAAACGCCGGTTCCATCGTAGGGATACCCTCCACGGATTCATCCTCAAATCCAGGACTCATTGCCAGATAGTGATCCATTAAAATCTCACCCGTAGCAATCACGTTGCCTTTGATTTTGATGATGTATTCATTCGGCTTCAGTTGAATGTTATCCCGAATACGGATAACGGGAACAACTAGTCCTAATTCAAGGGCGCACTGGCGACGGATCATAATGACTCGATCGAGTAAATCTCCACCCTGCTTCGTATCCGCTAACGGAATTAACCCATAGCCAAATTCAAACTCAATCGGATCAACCTGTAGAAGATTAACCACACTCTCTGGACTTCGAACTTCCTCAAGCTGCTGCTCTTCTTCCTGTGTAAAGGATTCGGCCAATTCGCTCTTCTGCTGTTTGGTTAATCTCGTTGCCGCAATACATAAAATGACTGCTACGATAGCCGTAGGAAGCAAGCTGATTGGTGTTAACAATCCGAGTAATAGCATCGCTGCAGCAACCACATACAGCAATTTAGGATGTGCGAACAATTGTTCTGTGATATCTTCCCCTAAACCGCCTTCCGAAGATGCACGTGTTACAATAATACCTGTTGCTGTCGAAATCAGAAGCGCGGGAATCTGGCTTACTAAGGCATCACCAATCGAAAGTAGTGTAAAGGTACTTAAAGCTTCCATAAAGCTTAATTTATGTATAGCTACCCCGATAATAAAACCGCCAATAATATTGACGATAAAGATAACGATACCTGCGATAGCATCCCCTTTTACGAATTTACTCGCCCCGTCCATGGAGCCGTAAAAGTCTGCTTCTCGTTCAATTTTACGACGTCGCTGTCTCGCATCTTGTTCACTAATCATTCCTGCATTTAGGTCTGCATCAATACTCATTTGCTTCCCTGGCATCGCATCTAATGTAAAACGAGCAGCAACTTCCGCTACACGTTCCGAACCTTTCGTGATAACGATGAACTGGATGATGATCAAGATTAGGAATACAACAAAACCGATAACAGCGTTACCACCTACTACGAAATCTCCAAACGCTTCGATAACTGTACCACCCTGACCTGTAGATAAGATGTTACGGGTAGTTGAAACGTTTAGAGCCAACCGGAATAGTGTTGTTAATAGCAATAATGTAGGAAAGATGGAAAATTCCAGAGCCTCTTTGGTATACATCGAGACGAGCAGGATAACCAGGGCCAACGATATATTAACAATTAGTAGCATATCTAACAATCCGGATGGTAAAGGGATTACCATCATTACGACAATGCTTAACACGAAGATGATCATGCCCAACTGTTTTGCACCCATCTCGTCTCCTCCTTTCATCGTTTCACTTTACCTTGAAGTTTATAGACATAGGCCAATACCTCTGCTACCGCTTTGAACAGTTCCTCTGGAATGGTTTGACCAACCTCCACCTTTGCGTACAATGCCCTCGCAAGTGGTTTGTTCTCCATTGTAACTACGCGGTTCTTTTTGGCGATTTCTCGGATTTTCAAAGCTAAAAAATCCTGACCTTTAGCAATCACCGTCGGCGCCATCATTTCAGCAGAATCATACTTAATCGCTACCGCAAAGTGAGTCGGGTTGGTAATAATGACATCTGCGTTAGGAACTTCCTGCATCATGCGGCGCATGGCCATCTGTCTTTGGCGTTCTTTAATTTTACTTTTGATGAGGGGGTCACCCTCCATTTTTTTATGTTCATCTTTAATGTCTTGTTTGGACATGCGTAGATTCTTTTCATATTCGTAGCGTTGATATAGATAATCAAGGAATCCTAAGATAACCAACAGCATTCCGACTGAAATCCCCAGCTTCACGACCTGCCAGCCTGTAAACTCTAGCACTGCTTCGATTGTGGAAAAGGAAAGCCGTGGAATCTTATCCTTGATGTCCCATAAAATCATGTAAACAACAATCATTCCTGCTGTAATCTTTAAAATAGACTTAAACAATTCAACAAGAGTCCGCATCGAAAAAATTTTCTTAAAGCCTTCGATTGGATTTAATTTTTCTAGTTTAAATTGAATTGGTTCTAAGGAGAAAAGCACCCCGACTTGCAAATAGTTGACCACTAACGCGACCAACATGCAGACGCCAAACACCATACCCAGAATCTTGGCTGCCTCCTTGACGACCTGCAGGGTAATCACCTGAAGATTTTCAGCATTTACTTCCCAGGTCGCATAACTGCCCAACGATTCGCGTAGAATGCCTTCAAAGATGCCTAACATCCAAGAGCCAGCGATCATCAACAAAAAAAATACGGAGCTGATCATAAAAGCGGGGGCCAAATCTGAACTTTTGGCAACCTGCCCTTTTTTGCGAGAATCCTGACGTTTTTGAGGAGTTGCTTTTTCTGTTTTTTCGCCGTTAAAAAATTGCAAGTCTACTGTCACAAAAAAACGTGGATAACTCATCATGCTCCTCCCAAAATCAAGATCAATTCCGCCATAGCCTGAAACATCTTGGAAATATAATTACTAAGTACTAAAAAGAATCCAGGCATGATGAAAATGAGCATTAAAAAGCTAATTAACAGTTTCAATGGAAGACCTACCACAAAAATATTAAATTGTGGAACCGTTTTGGCGACAATACCAAGAGAGAGGTCTACCAGAAATAAGGCAATAACAATCGGTATTGCCATCATGAAGGCGCTCAAAAACATCTGCGAAATAGCCTTCAGCATAAACTCTCCAAATGCTTCAGAAGAAAACGAGACTCCGAGTTTGCTAATCGGGATGGTCTGATAGCTTTTCAGAATGCCCTGAATCATCAAATGATGTCCATTAATACTCAAAAAATATAAGGTAGCTAGGATTTCCTTCAAACGACCCGAAATTGGTACATAAGCACCTGTAGCCGGATCTACAACGTTAGCCATAGCTAAACCCATTTGCAAATCCATGAGTCCACCCGCTACCCGTACAGCCGAAAACATGAGCTGTAGCAAGAACCCCAATAACAAGCCCACGATCGTTTCCTTTACTACATAAGCAGCAAAAGTGATATCCAGCGGAATTTTATCCAAAATGGGTACATAGGCAAAACTGATGAACGCCATAGCAGCAGCGAAGCCAATCTTAAACTGATTAGGCATACCGCGTTGCGTAAATAGTGGAGCCGATACCACAAAGGAAATAATTCGCACAAATACCAGCAGGTACATGGGCAAGAACGTTTCAATCAGTTGCATATTCTACCCCACAAATCTGTACAGGTTACCCATGATATTTGCTGTAAATTCAATGACAATCCGTAGCATCCATGGACCAAAAATGAGCAAGGAAAGAAACACGGCTACGATTTTGGGAATGAACGCCAACGTTTGTTCTTGAATTTGTGTTGTTGCCTGAAAAATACTCACCATTAGCCCGACTAACAGCGCAATTCCCAAAATAGGGGCAAGCACGATCAATATGGTATATACTGAGGATTGCGCAATTTGTAAGATCATATCTGATGTCATGTTTCATCAGGCCTCCTAGAAGCTTAAAAAGAGTGATTTCACAACGAGATACCAGCCGTCCACCATGATAAACAACAGGATTTTAAACGGTAGTGAAATCATGACAGGCGGGAGCATCATCATCCCCATCCCCATCAAAATACTAGCCACAATCATATCGATAACCAAAAATGGAATAAACAACATAAAACCGATTTGAAAAGCTGTTTTTAATTCGCTGATGGCAAAAGCAGGAACCAAGGCTACTAAAGATACATCTTCTATTGACTTTGGTTTTTCAGACTTCGAGTATTGCAAAAATAACGCTAAATCCTTTTGTCTCGTCTGCTTTAGCATAAACGATTTTAGAGGAGTAACTGCTTTATCCAACGCTTGTTGCTCCGTAATTTTCCCCTGCATCAACGGTTTTACTGCGGTATCGTTAATGGTTTGAAATGTAGGCGCCATGACGAAGAATGTTAAGAACAACGCCATACCCACAATCACCTGGTTAGGTGGCATTTGTTGAGTAGCTAAAGCCGTACGTACAAACGACAACACCACTACAATACGCGTAAAGCAAGTCATTAAAATTAAGATGCTGGGTGCTAAGGCTAAGACCGTGAACATTAACAGCAGTTGAATCGTAGAAGCTGTTTTCTCAGGAGTATCTGCTCCCCCGCCGATCTTAAACTCTACCTGTGGAATTTTGGTTAAAAGTCCTGCTGCATCTGATGTACTTGCTTCAGCAACCTGTGTATAGGTCATCAAACAAAGAAACGTTGCACATATGAATAGAAGTGGCAAAAATCTGTTCATGACTAATCCCCTTTGCGGCGGTTCTGTTCCCATTGATTCTTTTGTTGCTCCGCATGGGAGACTTCCCGCCACTGTTCGTCCAGTAGCTGATCAAAAGAGGCATCTGTTTGTTGAGTGTGCGTGGATGTAGTCTTAGATTGTGCTTGAAACAAATGACCAAGCTTATTCCATGACCAGTCAGGAGTTGTTTTATTCTCGATATCGGCCAAAATAACATCCAACTCATCACCAGGCGGAATCTGCCGGATAAGCTGAATATTTTCCCCCACGCCTAACACATAAAGCGAGTCGCCAATCATCACCAATTGAATGGACTTACCTGTTCCAAGAGAAAAGCCTCCTAAAGTTCGAAATGGGCCACTTTCTCGAAAACCGCCAGCTTGTCTCTTTCCTAGCCATTTGAACAACAGATAGATTAGGCCGACAACTACTGCTAATGAAAAGACGATTTGGACCACATACCCAAGAATACTAGGGCTTTTTGGAACTGGAGAATCCGTAGATAACTCTCCCCCAGTCCCTTGTTTTCCCTGTTTTGCATCCTGCTGTAACCAGTCAAAAGCTGACCCTTCTGTCTGTTTTGCCTCCGCATAACTCACTGTTGGTGAAGGCGCTACTACAGCAAAAACTAGTAACATTGCCACGAACAAACTACGAATGTTCATTGCATTCATAATCGTTTAGCTCAACGTCTTTTTGATGGCTTCGATTACTCGATCCGCTTGGAAAGGTTTTACGATAAAGTCTTTCGCACCAGCCTGAATAGCATCGATAACCATAGATTGTTGTCCCATTGCGGAACACATGATAACACGAGCATTAGGATCAAGCTTGCGAATTTCCTTCAAAGCTGTGATACCATCCATCTCTGGCATTGTAATATCCATTGTTACTAAGTCAGGACCTAACTCCTTATACTTCTCAACTGCTTGGGCACCATCACTTGCTTCCCCAACAACCGTAAAACCATTTTTCGTCAAGATTTCCTTTACCATCATTCTCATAAATGCTGCGTCATCCACGATTAACACTTTGTTAGACATCCTACTGTTCCTCCTTAAAGATCTGCTTATTGTAACTTCTGTACACGATCCCATTGACTAATTATATCGGTTACACGCACACCGAAGTTTTCGTCAATGACAACGACTTCACCTTTTGCGATCAGCTTGTTGTTGACTAATATATCAACAGGCTCACCCGCTAATTTGTCTAACTGAATAATAGAACCAGCAGACATCTCTAGTATATCGCGAATTAGTTTTTTTGTACGACCCAACTCTACAGTTACCTGAAGTGGAATATCCAATAGCAGCCCTAGGTTCTGCTCATCTGACTGAGCAGCATTATTCCCTTGGAATGGGGCAAATTGTGCTGGTTGAACATTCGCTGCCGCTACCGGTGAGTTAATCGCTCCCCCAGCCTGTTGTGGAGCCTGAGCATATGGCTGCGGATATGGCGGGTATGGATACGGATATGGAGCATACCCTTGATTTGGCGGATAGCCATATGGTGCTGGTTGCGGCGGATACGGATGCGGTGGTTGTTGTTCATAACCACTCGGAGCCGCCCCCATAGGCATACCAGGTGTTTGTTCCATAACTGGCTGTTGCGGTGCTGATGCTGCCATTGGTGCTTGTGCTGCAGGTGTTCCTTGCGGAGCTACTGCTGGTTTTCCAAAATCCATGGACGCTTCATGCATGATAGAAGCTGTTGCTGATGTCTCAACCATCTCCGGTCCTTCACTTCCCATCAAACGACTAATCATTTGTTTGGCAAAATTAATCGGTAAAAGCTGCATAATGTTAGAATCAATTAGCTCTCCTTGATCTCCAACCTTAATTTGGAAGGAAATCTTGACAAGCTCCTCACCGCTAGGCAATCCTTCTTCTCCTTGCCCATTCTGTAGGTCCATCATATCAATCCCAGGAGGAGAAATGTTCACTAATTGATTAAAAATAGTCGACATCGAGGTTGCGGCGGAGCCCATCATTTGGTTCATTGCTTCCTGCACAGCACTCAAATGCATTTCTGATAGCTCAAGAGCATTATTTCGACCATCGCCACCCATCATTAAATCTGCAATGACAGAGGCATCTGCTACCTTAATAACAAGCATGTTGATACCTTGAAAGCCATCCGTATATTCAACATGCACCGCAACATGCGGTCGCGGAAATTCATCGACTAACTCACTTCTCTTCACGATGGAGACTGTTGGTGTCGTAATATCTACCTTTTGACTTAGCAGAGTAGATAATGCAGTTGCTGCACTGCCAAACGTAATATTACCGATTTCACCTAAAGCATCTTGCTCAAAGGGAGAGAGATATTCATCAACATCGGCGATGCTGTTCTCCACTTGTGTTGGCTCCTCAGAGAGGTTATCGTTGGCTTTTAGCAAGGCATCAATCTCATCTTGAGACAACATATCTCTACTCATAGTTTTCCTCCCCCTCCTCTATCACTTCATCGATTTGTACAGCTACCTTACCTTTTAATGTACCTGGCTGCCCGTAGAATTTCAGGCAATCGCCCACTTTGATATGTAATCTGTTATCGATGGTTTGGTCCAATTGAATGACATCACCTTGAGTTAGTTGTAAAAATTCTCGTACGGTGATGGTGCTTGTTCCTAGTTCCGCACAAATCGGCAATTTAGCAGTTTTGACTTGATCTTCTAAAAGCAGTCTTTCTGCTTCATCTCGTTGTCGTCGTTGTGTTGAGAACCAGTATTGCCCTGATAATTTTGGCATGATCGGTTCTAATACCACGTGCGGCAAGCAAAGATTAATCATGCCTGTCGTATCACCAATCTTGGTGCTAAAGGAAATAACAGCAACAATTTCATTAGGTGAAACAATCTGCATAAATTGCGGATTCATTTCCAGAACTTCCAAATATGGATCTAATTCGATAATTTGTTTCCAAGCTTCGTGAAAACTATCTAGCGCCTTGCTGAAGACGCGTTCCATTACGGTCGTTTCAATCTCGGTCAATGCCCCCATTTTATCTGGGATCATTCCTTGACCGCCCAATAATCGATCCAACATCGCATAAGCGATATTTGGATTTACTTCCATTACCATTCTACCTTCTAAAGGCGGTGCCTCAAAGATATTTAGGATGGTCATCTTCGGTATAGATCGGATAAATTCGTCGTAAGGCAACTGGTCAACAGAGGCGACATTAATTTGCACGAAGGTCCGAAGCTGCGCTGAAAAATAGGTAGTTAAGAGTCTGGCATAATTCTCGTGAATTCGCGTAAGTCCGCGGATCTGATCCTTAGAGAAGCGAAGCGCTCGCTTAAAATCATATACCTTGATTTTTTTCTCGGCATCTTCTTTTTTAAGTTCATTAGCATCCATTTCTCCAGAGGAAAGAGCAGCTAATAACGCGTCTATCTCACCTTGTGAAAGTACCTCGGCCATGGCGGTCACCTCCTTTTGCGCTTTGTTTCATCCCACTCATCGTTTTTCTCATCTCTTATGTCTTTTTTAGGTTCGTTGTGCTAACAAGAATGATTCTACCATCTTGCATAATTGAATTCACATCATTTAGGACTTTGGCCTCAAGCTTGTTAATGCCTTCTGTACCTTTTAGATCCTCTGGAGTTAATCCAGCCAAGCTTTTAATAATAACCTGCTTTACTTGCGGCAATCTTTTTTCTAGCTCAGCTTTGCCTTCTTTACCGTCTGCTGTAATGCTAAAACGTACTACCACGAAGTTATTGGTTAAGAGGTTAGTGGTAATATCATCGGTATCTACCGAGTATTCCTTCATTTCATCTGCATTTAATGCTTTTACTACCTCTGCTCCGTTCGTTTGTTTTGCTGGAGCAAACGTGTACATGTACATAAAGAATGCTGCCACACCTAACAGAGTGATAGCAATTAGAATAATAAGTGCCATATTTACTAATTTATTTTGAAACATAGCGGCCTCCCGTTATTAGCTAGATTCGCCTGGTTGTTTAAGCGTCTTTGCCAAATACGATTCCTGATAGAACTGCTTCATTTGAAGAATGATGTCTTCGACTGTCTCTTTGACCAGATACTTTTTGCCAGTGGTTAAGGTAATAATCGTATCTGGTGTTGCTTCTACTACTTCAATATGAACCGCGTTTAAATAAAATGTGTTTCCGTTAAAACGGGTCAAGCGAATCATCGAACGACTCCTTTCAAAGGTGGCAGAGGAGGAGTTATTCCTCCTCTTGCCTTATCGTTGTGATGCGGATGATTACTTCTTACTACTAGCTGTTACCTAGCGTTTTAGGTTAATCAGCTCTTCCAAAACGGTGTCGGAAGTGGTGATAATACGGGAATTCGCTTGGAAACCACGCTGTGCAACAATCATTTCAGTGAACTCTTCACTTAGGTCTACGTTGGACATTTCAAGTTGACCTGAGAGAATTTTAGAGTTAGCCGCTGTTGGAGTAGTCGTTTCCATTTCAATGTTCCCTGATGCTACTGTCGTTTTAAATAGGGAACCACCCACTTTTTCTAATCCCCCTGGATTTGGAACTGTAACCATACCTATTGTAGCAGCTGTTTGTACTTGTTGATCGTTCCCAACAGTAGTGATTACCCCATCAGAACCAATTGAATAAGACACTACATTATCTCTCTCAATCTGAACAGGTTGTCCAGTCTCATCTAGTAGCTTCATTCCTTGTGGGTTAACAAGAAATCCCTCAACATCGCGTTCAAAGTTACCGGCACGAGTCAGATATTTATTCTCTCCATCCGAAACCACGAAGAATCCATCACCTTCAATAGATAAATCAGATGTCAAATTCGTGGTCATTGGGCTACCAACAGAGTGAACGACGTTAATGGCAGCAACTGTGGTTCCCAAACCTATTTGCTTTGGATTAACACTACCGCGTGTTTCAGATGGTCCTGATTCACTACCAACCTTTTGGCTTAAAATATCCTGGAACATGACACGGCTCTTTTTAAAACCAACCGTATTCACGTTAGCAATATTATTACCAATTACATCTAATTTTGTTTGAAAACCCTTCATGCCGGATACACCGGAATACATCGAACGAATCATCAATAAACCTCCCTTTTTCATTTATGGATTACCTCAGTCATTTGGCAACCCGTGGGCTTCCTACATGAGGGCCGGCCCTATTTATACAAAGACTGCACTGTCAATATTGGTAAATACATTTTCCTTCATTCGGCTTTCATCCATAGCCGTAATTACCTTGTGATTCGAGATGCTTACGACATAGGCGACATTATCCATTAAGATTAGGGACTCTCGTGCTCCTTTGTCCCTCGCCTTTTGAAACCCACTCTCCAACCGCTGCATATCTTCTGGTTGCAGCTCAATACCACTCTCACGCATCCTCTGTACCGCATGCTGGCTAAAGGAGAGGGCTTTTGGAGAGGAGCTCTGACTCTGCTGGGCCGTTAAGGAATCAGAAAGCCATTGATCAAATGGCTTAGTCGCTGGTTGCGAAGCTCCCGTCTTCTTAGGAGTGGAGAGCCGCGAAGGATAATAGGTGCTTCCTACACGTATATGATGGTTCAAAGCTATCCCTCCATCCTTATACCCTTTATGCGTTCAGGTCTACGCGAGATGCTCCTAGCCTTCTACTGCTTTCACGCTCGCTATCGAGAACACTGTCAAAGGAAGCTTCTGCTTGCTCGTTCTGTGTACCTTGATCCTGTGATTGCTCACGAGCCTGCTGACCACCATTTCCTTTGTCCTGATCAAATGAGAATGTGGAATTAGTGTTTTGTTGGCTTACTTCCAGCTTATCCACTTGTATCCCCTGCTGAGCAAAAGCGGTTCTAAGCTGAGCCATTTGTTGATCCAGCATGTCTTTGCCATGTTTGGATTCGGCAATAAAGTGAGCGGTAATCACACCATTGTGTGAGCTAATACGCACATCAACTTTACCTAGCTCCTGTGGATAAAGGATTAGCTTTGCTTCCGTTACCCCTTGGAGTGTTCCTACTTTTAGCTGACGGACAAATATATCCGTAACCTGCTGTGGCATCTGTTCTGCTCGAACAGGGAAGCTTCTCATTTCCGGTGCTGTAGTTGATTGCTTTTGTACCGGAGTAGCTGAAATGTTCTCCACGTGAAGTTGAGCGGTCGCATCTACGTCTCCATCAACGGTCTCTTGGTTCATAGCTACTGGTGTGATTGCTTCCTGCATGGTAGCTTGGAACGATTTCACCTGAATACCCGCTTCCTGACCATATTGGCTCAGTGCATGATGAACTCGAACGGGTTTCATCTGAGTAGGAGTTTGGTTGGAAACCTCTACTCGATTAGCTGTAGTAGGCATCAACTGCTTTTTCAATTGAGGAGTAGCCAATACGGATTGTTGCTCTTCTAAAGCCCCATCCTTTTGTAAGGAAATCCCCATTTGTCCCAGCGTTTTTTGCACGGTTTCAAGCAATTTTTGATAATCTCCCTTTGCTTGATCAGGAGTCATCGACGGTAGCTTCTGCAACAAATCAGTTAATTTGTTAGCATCCTCCGCAGACATTCCCTGTGCTGTTAATGCTTGAAGTAAGGTTTGTTTTCCTTCATTCGTTGTGAGTGTGATGATTGGAAGCTTGCCGGCAGTAGCTTCCTCAGCTTGTCCATCCTCTACGCTGATTTGCTGTTCCTGTGGCAAGAGCATCTGTTGATTGGCTCCTAGCAACTGCTGAAGCATCGCCATCAGATCCTCCAAAGCACTTGCATCTTCATCAGAAAGACCCGGAAACTCCACTTCAGACATGTTAGTAAAGGCTCCAACCGCTAAGCCTAATTGCAAAGAAAAAATTCCTTGCTCCTGGCCGGCAACAGAAGCCTGTCCTCCATTTACTAGTGGAGCCGCTCCTGTTGTGGCAGGTCCCATAGGCATCACAGCTTGCATGTTTCCAATATTCATCTAATCACCTCCTATATAATTTCGTTGCTATGTAAACGATGAAGAACATTTGTACTTCATCGAGGCAACGCATTCGTCAAGCGCGCTGCTAATTCGGGGTTTGTCTTGCTAATTTCACTTAGAAACTCGCCCCGTTTATTGTCAGATACTTGTCCCAGTACGCTTAAAGCACGTTCTGAATTAATTTTATACAGTGAGATTAAAATTTTAGATGCATCTCCTGCATTCATAGATTCAAAGCTTTTCATTAACTTCTCTGCATCTATTTTGCTTGATTCCCTAGTTTCACTTAAGGCTTTCGTTAAAATTTGGACCCGCTGTTGTAAGGCTGCTATGTCATCATCCTTGGAAATTTGATTATCCTTTAGCAGAATAGAAATATCCGCGGCCTTTTTTGGGTCCATCTTCGCCAGTAGCTGAGCCTGTTGATCTGTCTTCATTTTGGAAAGAACAACAACGGCTTCCTCCTTGCTAAGATTACTTACGATCGCAGCTGCATTTTTAGCCGACATAGTGCTGTATATCTTAGCTAAATCCTGAAACTGTTTTTGTCTTTCTTCCTCTTCTATGCGCTTTTCTTCCGTTGCTTTTTGTAGATTCGCGATTTGTTTTTGTAAAGATGCAATCGTGCTATCTTTTTGGCTTACCTCTTTATGCAATTGATCAGCAGCCTGTTTGCTCTTAGCTGCCTCCTCATTTACCTGAGCTTTTTTTGCTTCCGTTTTGCTATCTTCTTTGCTACCTTCTACCGTTTGGCTAGTTGGTGTATCGTCTGGTATCAGCTTTTCTACATATGGAATGTTATTTAGCCAATCTTTTACGCTTCCCACGACATCGTAGCCAAGGAGGCTTGCCAAGATTCCAGCTAACAAACTAGCAAATAAGGCAGGAATAACAATGATGTATAAGAGCCACTCTAGCCTGTTATACTCGCGTTCCTCCTGGATTTCCTCTTCCATGAAGACGCCTCCTTTCACACCTGCTTCAATTGTCGGAGGAATCGATTTGTGCCGATCTCATCCATTTCTTTTTGTTCTACTTGGTTTTGCCATTCTATATATTTGGTTTGCGCTTTATCACGCAGGGTTGACCACAGCTTGGATTCTTGCAAATGGTAGTGCAATTTCTCCTTGCATCGCTCAATTTCTTTATCACAACCAATGATGCGGCGTCTTTGCGTTTCAATCTGGCGGTCAACTACCTGCTGAAATCTCGTTACTGCTAATAAGTCAGATGCGCTGCATGCAGAATGTTGCATATCCACAAGCGAATCGGACATCGTATTTCGCTTATCAACAAGTCGATATAGCTTTTGCTCTTCTTGTTGTTTTTGTTGTACCGATCGACCAAATGCCCATTGTGCTTGTTCTGTTTCTTTTTCCTTTAAATCAAGTACTTTTTGCATATGGAAGCGAAAAGGCTTCACGTTACATCACACTCCCAAAATGAGCGGTTAATGCTTGCAGAGTCGTATCAAAATCGGAGGGCTCATTAACACCCTGTGCCGTAAATGCCCGAATCGTCTCTCTATGACGAATAGCGGCATCAATTTCTCGATTCGTTCCCGTCTTGTACGCTCCAATATTAATTAGATCCTCTGCCTCTTTATATGTAGCCATGTGTCGTTTTAATTCCTGAGCTGCTTGTAAGTGCTGTGGAGTGCAAATCTCACTCATTACCCGACTCACGCTTTGCAAAATATCAATCGCAGGAAAATGCCCTCGTTGGGCAATTTTGCGATCCAACACAATATGACCATCTAATATCCCCCGCACAGCATCGGCTATTGGATCATTCATATCATCAGAGTCAACCAATACGGTATACAAAGCGGTAATGCTGCCTTTGTCTGATGTACCTGAACGTTCCAGTAGCTTAGGCAACATAGCAAATACAGACGGGGTATATCCGCGTGTAGCTGGTGGTTCACCAATGGCGAGACCAATTTCACGCTGAGCCATAGCAAAACGTGTCACAGAATCCATCATTAACATCACGTTAAGCCCACGATCTCTAAAATATTCAGCAATCGCAGTAGCAATCATCGCACCTTTAATACGAATCATTGCTGGTTGATCTGATGTAGCAACTACAACAACAGACCGTTTTAATCCCTCTTCGCCCAAATCTCGCTCGATAAAGTCCCGCACTTCACGTCCACGCTCTCCGACAAGAGCAATAACATTAATGTCAGCAGTCGTATTGCGAGCAATCATACTCATCAAAGTACTTTTTCCTACCCCAGAGCCGGCAAAGATACCTACACGCTGACCTTTTCCCATTGACAATAAGCCATCTATAGCTCGAACACCTAAACTTAGGGGTTCTGCTATTCTCGGTCTTGTCAATGGGTTAGGTGGCATGTTATCAGTTGGATAGTTCGTTAGTCCATAGGGAAGCGACTCATTTGATAAAGGACGACCTAAACCGTCAAGAATACTTCCTAAAATTTCGGGTCCTACCTTCACTGATAAAGGTCTACCTGTAGCTACTACATCACATCCAGGACCGATGTACGACAAATCACCAAGTGGCATTAATAGAACCTTTGTATCTCGAAACCCCACCACCTCAGCCATAATTGGCTCTTTGTGATGAGGCGATTCAATCATGCAAATCTCACCTAACTTAGCTTCAGGTCCCTGGGATTCTACAGTGAGTCCCACTACCTGTGTCACCTTGCCATTTATCCGGTGAGGCGTGATTGTTTGCATAGCAACTTTATATTTTTCTGCGTTTAATGTAATCATTGGGATTCACTTCCCCGCGCTACGTCCATCAGAATTTGTTTGATTTCTTTTAGTTGGGTATCAATTTTGGCATCCACGCTTCCGTAGGCTGTCCGAATAATGCAACCTTCATCTTCAACGGCATAATCTGGATAAATGCCTAGTTCCGCTTGTCCATCGATTAACGAAAGCAATTGTTCACGGTGTTCTTCGACAAATGGATACAGTTTGTGATTCACCAAAATAGATACTTCTCCATGCGAGCGTGAGCTTTTTAAAGCCTGTCGAACAATCTCAACGACCTTTTCAGGTGCCAGCGTCAGCTCATCATGAATGATTTTACGAGAGATATCTAAGCTCAGTTCTACTAAAAATGGCTCGGCTTCCGCTATAACCTTCTCTTTGGTCTCATAAGCTTGCGTTAAAACATCCTTAGCCTTTTGAACATTTTCCTCCTGTTCAAGACGTGCCTGCTCTAAGCCCTGCTCCTGACCAAGAGCGTATCCTTCCTCACGAGCCATTTCCTTAGTCTGCTGCGCCATTTCCTCTGCTTCTTTTTGCTTTTGCTCCCACCACTCGGCTATCTCCTGCCGTGCTTGCTCGCGCAATTGCTCTGCTTGATTAGAAGCATCAGCCATAATACTTTCAGCTAGCTCTTCCGCATCTCGTATAATGGCTTTCGCTTCTTCTTCAAGTTTCTGATGATCAAAAACTTTATTTTCCAGCAACATTTCGTCTACTTCATCCGTCTGTACTTGTAAAGCAGCATTCATTTTCTGAGTTACTTCAAGTACATAGGCATCTACAGACTGGACATATCGATTTGCCTTAAAAATCCTAGACAATGATATCATCTCCTCCACCGCGGGCGATGATGATTTCTCCAGCTTCTTCTAAGCGACGAATAGTAGCAACAATCCGGGATTGTGCCTCCTCAACATCACGCAATCGCACAGGTCCCATAAACTCCATTTCTTCTTTGAAGGTATCTGCCATCCGTTTGGACATGTTGCGGAAAACCGTTTCGCGAACTTCTTCACTTGCCACTTTAAGCGCAAGCTGTAAATCGTTGTTGTCCACATCGCGAATAACACGTTGAATGGAACGATTGTCCAGTGTAGCAATGTCTTCGAATACAAACATGCGTTTTTTGATCTCTTCCGCAAGCTCTGGGTCTTGAATCTCCAGTGAATCAAGGATGGTTCGTTCTGTACTACGGTCAACACCATTTAAGATGTTTACGATTGATTCAATGCCACCCGCTTGTGTGTAATCTTGGGTTACAGTTGCAGAAAGTTTTTGTTCCAATACCTGTTCTACCTGGGCAATTACCTCTGGAGATGTACTATCCATTAAAGCTATCCGTTTAGCTACATCTGCCTGACGATCCTGCGACAGTGATGACAAGATCATGGAAGATTGCTGCGGTTCTAGATAAGCTAGAACCAATGCAATGGTTTGTGAATGTTCATTTTGAATAAAGTTAAGGATTTGACTAGGGTCCGCTTTTCTAGCGAAGTCAAACGGGCGCACTTGCAAATTGGCTGTCAATCGGTTCAAGATATCTAGCGCTTTGTTTTCTCCTAATGCTTTTTCCAAAATTTCCTTTGCGTAGGTAATACCACCTTGTGCTATTACTTCCTTGGCAACTGCAATCTGATGGAATTCTGCTAGAATTTTGCCTTTTTCTTCATGATCCACTTTACGTACACTGGCAATTTCCAGTGTAAGCTGTTCAATCTCATCTTCACGTAAATGCTTAAATACCTGTGCCGAGACATCTGGACCAAGCGAAATGAGCAAAATCGCAGCTTTTTGCCTTCCAGTTAACTCTTTTGCGACACGAGCCACTATACTCACTCCTTAGTCTTCTGCTAGCCACGTACGAAGCAGAACGACGAACTCGTCTGGATTGCTTCGAGCCAATTTTTCCAGCTGTTTACGAACCACCGCTTCATCTGTATCATCTTCCAAAGAAGATAGATCTGGAATATCAGGCGATGGAGTAAACGGAAATTCCTCTTCGAACTCTTCCTCTTCTTGCTCTTGCTGTTTGCGTCGACGAATAAGCATAAACGCAAGTGCTCCTATGGCTAATAAAGCTACTGCTCCGACTCCATACATCACGGTTGGAGTAAAGAAGCCATTGTTGTTATCATCTTGGTTTCCGGAGAACGGTTTTGCAAAAACAGAAATACGCTTGTTCACTTCATCATCGGGTAAATTCTTATTGCTGACGGCTACACGAACAACATTACCAATTACTTTTTGTATGTTTTCTTTGGTAGCGTCATCCAACGTTCCTCCATTTGGAGGCTCAACCCCAACGTTGATAGAAATATCGACAATTTGATATGGACTAGCGGTTACGTTCTTCGTTATACGATTTACTTCACGATTGACAGTATCAGACAGCTCTTCATATTCACTATTGCTACCTTGAGTTGTAGCAGACTGATAACTGCCAACTTGGTTATCACCTGTACCGGCTACACCACCGATCGGCGGAGTTCCTTGTCCGGTATATGCTTTTGATAATTTTTGAGAACTAATTATAATACCTTCATCATTTACAACAGGTGAAACTAAATTTTCTACACGGTTTTCTTTTGAGAAATCCATTTGTACCATTGTATGTACGACAACTTTATCTCGGCCCATAATGGTGGATAGCATGTTGAATAAGTTCTTCTGTATTTCTCTTTCTACTTTGTTACGTATCCGTTCTTGCTGTTCAAAAGCAGTAAGTGAATTGCCCTCTTCTTTACCAGCTAACTCCAATGTATTGGAATACTGATCGGTAATCGTTATGTTTTCTACAGGTAAGTTTTTCACTGAGCGTGAAACAATATGATACAAAGATTTGATTTGTGCATCGTTTAATTGAGTACTTGGGTCTACCTCTACCATGACTGATGCTGTGGCTTTATCTGTGTTGTCCGTGACAAACGTGGTTTCTTCCGGCATGGTTAGGATAACTTGGGCAGTACGAACCCCTTTGACTTTTTCCAAGATTTTTCGAATCTCCTGTTGAAGAGCATCTTTCTTCATCACTTCAAACTGGCGATCGGTCATGCCAAACATATTATTAGAGAAGATTTCAGAGCTGATCCCAGCATCCTTAGGAATTCCTTGAGCTGCTAAATCAACTATGACATCTTGCGCCATTGTTTGCGGCACTTGAATACCTGTCCCATTTCCAGTTAAACGATATGGGATGTTTTTTGCTTCTAGTTCTTGTTTTATCGCACCAACTTCTTGCTCGCTCAATCTGTCATATAAATTTACATATACAGGACGAGAAGCTATGTATAAATAAAGGGAAAGCGCGATAAGTAGGAAAAGAGCTGAAGCACCTATCAATAATTTTTGTTTTTTCGTGAGCTTGTCCCACATTGTCTTTATCTTGTCTCGATATAACAATAAACGTTCGTTCATGGTTCACCTCTACAGAGCTGCATACCCGTTTGGAACCTTACACCTGCATGCGCATGATTTCCTGATATGCTTCGATCGCTTTGTTACGTACTTGCATCGTCATTTGTAACATGAGAGAAGCTTTTTGACCCGCTACCATCACCTGATGGACATCGGTCACTTCTCCTGCGGCATATTTTATTGCCATTTCTTCTGAAACTAATTGCGCCTGATTCACCTGATCAAGGGCATCGGTCATATAGGCCGAGAAATTGCGCGCTACTTCAGCCGGTGAAGCTGTATTTTTTACTTGTTGTAGCGGCTGTGCATTTATGACTGAACCTATGTTATTAATTTCCAACTGTCAGTCAACCCCTTTATTATTTACCATTAATCTCTAGTGCTTTTTGCATCATGCCCTTTAATGCATTCATAGCTGTAACATTTGCCTCATAAGACCTAGAAGCAGAAATCATGTCAACCATTTCTTTTGTCACGTCTACATTAGGCATCAGGACGTAGCCATCTAGGTCCGCGTCCGGGTGTTCAGGATTATAGACCCTTTGAAATTGACTATTGTCCTCTTTAATCCCGGTAACATGTACCCCAGATTCCTGACGACCTGCTACATTCCCGACCGCTGCTTGTAGAAGATTGTCGAATGACTCTCCTGTTCTTGGTGATAATTCTACCATCTTACGTCGGTACGGTTGCCACGCCCCATTTACGAATTTCCCACGAGTCGTATTGGCATTTGCGATATTAGAAGCAATCGTATCCAGCCTTAGCCGATTGGCAGTCAAGGCAGAGGCACTTGTATCAATTCCACGAAACAGACTCATCTACTATCTTCCTCCCTCAACAACACTCTTCAGTTTCGTAAAGTATCCATTTGTTAGCTGAACTAGACCGTTATACCAAATGGTGTTCTTGGCCTGTTGGCTCATTTCAAAATCAATGTCCACATTGTTTCCATTATTTTGAATTGATGTCTGGTTGTTCGTTATGGTCCGGGCCTGAGGGATATTACCTAAACCTGTGCCAAATGGAATGTGTCTCTGATTCGTTCGATATGCTTCTAAGGTTCGACCACTATTTCCTTCCAATGCCTCCTTCAGCAAGCTTTCAAATACTACATGCTTGCTCTCAAAATGAGGAGTATCAATGTTAGAAATATTGTTGGCAATCACTTTTTGTCTAAGCATAGCGGCGTCCAATGAGTTTTCTAGTACATTTAATTGCGTAGATTGAATCAAGTTTCTCTCCCCTCCTTTGTGCCTAAGCTTACATTTTTCTTCTATTTTCTTTGCAATTCGACATCTAACACGCACCTATAATACCATGAAGAAAACTACTAAGAAAGCCCTATCTTACTAGGACTAGGAAAAATGTTACAAAAGTCTCAATTGGTTAAAATGCCTATAAAAACAGTGCTTTTTACCAATTTTGTCACATTCGTTTCATAAATGTATTAATAATGTGAATACTTATTGTGAATACTATATAACTAAGTGATAAATATGAAAAAAAAGAGAAGAAGGTCAATAGACCTCCTTCTTCATTTTTCAACAAAGCGCATAACAACTGGGTTTTATGTCAGTTTATGGCGTTTTAAGCTTTTCTAATTCCGGAAGAAGTTTGCCATTTAGAACTTTAATAAATGTACCCTTCATACCCAAAGAACGTGATTCAATAACACCAGCACTCTCTAATTTTCTCAAAGCGTTAACAATTACAGAACGCGTAATACCTACGCGGTCAGCAATTTTGGAAGCAACAAGTAGGCCTTCTTTCCCATCTAGTTCTTGGAAAATATGCTCAACCGCTTCAAGTTCACTATAGGACAATGAGCCAATAGCCATTTGTACAACAGCTTTGCTGCGCGCTTCTTCTTCAATTGCCTCAGCACGTTCACGCAAAATTTCCATCCCTACTACAGTAGCGCCCACTTCAGTTAGAATTAGGTCACCTTCAACAAATTCTTTATTTACACGAGCCAAGATCAATGTACCCAATCGATCTCCGCCACCCATAATTGGAACAATTGTAGTCCAACCTGTAGGGAATACTTCTTTCATTTCCACTGGGAAAGCACTATGTGGACTGTTTACATCAAGGTTTGCAGATGTTTCTTCAACTTTTAATAGACCATTGCTATATTCTTCTGGGAAACGGCGATCTTCAAGCATTTTGCGAATACGATCATTGTCGATTTCCTGTGCAATTGCATATCCCAGTAATTTTCCTTTTCTACTTAAAACGAAAATATTTGCATCAATAACGTCACTTAGTACGCTTGACATTTCATTAAAATTAACCGCGTTACCAGCCGTTTTTTGAAGCATACGGTTAATCCTTCTAGTTTTTGTTAGTAAATCCATCGTATATTTCCTCCTGACATCTTCTCACAAATAGATCGCCAATATATATATTTCTCTCTATAAAATGTATTGACTTAGGTCGCGATTCTGTACAATGCTATTTAACTTTTCTTGTACATATTGAGCGGTAATATTAATCACACTCAGGTTAATTTCTGTTGCTTCAAAAGATAAATCCTCAAGCAATTTTTCTAATAGGGTGTGAAGTCTTCTTGCTCCGATATTATCGGTACTTTGATTCACCTCTGTTGCCAATCGTGCTATCTCATGTATAGCATCTTCAGAAAACACAATTTTAATTCCTTCCGTTTCCAAAAGGGCTTGATATTGTGTAATTAATGCATTTTTAGGTTCTGTCAATATTCTTATAAAATCTTCGGCTTTCAGGCTTGAAAGCTCTACTCGAATCGGGAAACGCCCCTGTAATTCCGGAATAAGATCAGATGGTTTGGCTACATGGAACGCTCCAGCAGCCATGAAAAGCATATAATCTGTCTTCACTGGTCCATACTTGGTCATAATCGTAGAGCCTTCCACAATCGGTAAAATGTCACGTTGGACTCCCTCTCGTGACACGTCAGGCCCACGACTATCCTTTCCGGCGATTTTATCAATCTCGTCGATAAAGATAATCCCAAATTGTTCAGCTCGAGCTATTGATTCTTGAGTCACTTCATCCATATCCACCAGCTTTTGAGCTTCTTGTTGAATCAAGATTTTACGTGCTTCTCGGATGGTCAGCGTGCGTTTTTTGGTTCGCTTAGGCATTAAGCTCCCAAACATTTCCTGCATCTGATTCCCCATCTGCTCTGCACCAGGAATTTGCAACATATCGAACATGGACGGTGACTGATCTTCTACTTCTATTTCGATCTGTTCATCCTCAAGCTGACCTGCCGCTAGCTTCCAGGCCATTTGTTTTCGTCGTTGCTCTAGGGTTGGATCTTCCTGATCGCTTTTTTCGGTTTGTTGCTGGTTAGAAAATAACATCTCAAAAGGATTCTTAAAGTTGTTTTGCGGTTTCTTTGAAGGAAGTAAAAGCTGAACTAGCGCTTCTTCAGCATTTTTCTCCGCCTGTTCCTTGACTTTTTCCATCTTTTCCATTTTGACAATTCGGATAGATGATTCCACTAAATCGCGTACCATCGATTCTACATCGCGACCTACGTAACCGACTTCTGTATATTTTGTAGCTTCTACTTTTATAAACGGAGCTCCGGTTAGCTTTGCGATACGACGCGCAATCTCCGTTTTCCCGACTCCAGTCGGTCCAATCATCAAGATATTTTTAGGAATCACTTCATCCCGAATTTGTTCCGGCAAGCGACTACGACGATATCTATTGCGAAGCGCTACAGCAATGGCGCGTTTGGCCTGCTGCTGCCCTACAATGTATTTATCCAAATGTTCTACAATCAAGCGGGGGGTCAATTGCTCCCAATTTAATAACAAGGACATCTCTCCCTACCCTTCCATTTTCATGTCTTCAATTACTAAATTCGTATTCGTAAAGACGCAAATTTCAGCGGCTGTTAAAAGACTGGCTTCAGCAATCTGTCTAGCAGTAAGCTCTGGTGCATATTTTTTCAAAGCCCGTCCCGCTGCAAGGGCAAAATTTCCGCCTGACCCGATGGCTAGTATGCCGTCGTCCGGTTCAATAATTTCACCATTACCTGAGATTAAAAGAAGATGTTTGCGGTTACAAACAATCATCATGGCCTCCAAACGGCGCAATACTTTATCAGAACGCCATTCTTTAGCTAGCTCGACCGCCGCTCTCTGTAAATTCCCATGATACTCTTCCAGTTTGCCTTCAAAAAGTTCAAACAAAGTAATTGCATCAGCTACAGAGCCAGCAAATCCTGCCATAACTTCCTCTCGATATAGTCTTCGTACTTTTTTGGCTGTATTTTTCATTACCATACTGTTGCCAAACGTAACCTGACCGTCTCCTGCCATCGCCGCTTCACCCTTATGCTGGACGGCAAAAATGGTTGTAGCATGAAATTGTTCCATAGTCGTTCACCCCCTGTGAAAATTTGCACGCGGATGTGCAATATCGTATACCTCTCGTAATCTTTCTTTTGTAATGTGAGTGTATACTTGTGTAGTGGAGATATTCACATGTCCTAATAGCTCTTGTACCGTCCGCAAATCTGCCCCTGCATTTAGTAAATGAGTTGCAAAAGAATGACGGAAACTGTGCGGTGAAATCCCTAGATGAAGGGCTGCTTGCTGTAGATACTTATCTACCATTCGGCGCACACTACGATCAGATAAAGGGGTTCCCCTATAATTTAACAAGAGTATTGGGTTATCTTTTTCAGCCTTGGCTAATAACTTCGGACGTCCTGCCTGTAAGTATTCTTGCATAGCTTTGATAGCAAAACTCCCAATTGGCACATATCTTTCCTTAGCACCTTTACCGAACACAAGAGCAATTCCATTCTGAAGGTCAACATCATTAATAGACATTGTTACCAATTCAGACACGCGCATTCCACTTGCATATAAAAGTTCCATAATAAGGAAATCACGAAGACCAAGCGGTGTAGATGTATCAACTACTCCCAATAGAGCTTCTATTTCATGCGGATACATAAAGGTAGGTAGCTTCTTCTCTACTTTTGGTGTAGAAACCATTTGGAAAGGATTTTGATCCAAATGCTCTTCACGCATTAAAAAGCGATAGAAGCTCCGCAAGCTAGACAGCTTTCTCGCAATACTTCGACGGGAAAGACCTTTTCTCGCAAGATGAGCTAAAAAAGACCGACCATGTAAATAAGAAACAGCAGCAAATTCATTGATTTGTTGCTGTTTCATAAATACGACAAATTCATTGATATCTGCTACGTATTGCTTCAGCGTATGAGGAGAGACGTTTTTTTCCACCTTTAGGTAATGGATGTAAGATGTGATCCATACGGAAAACTCTGATGAATTGTCCATCTGAGATGTACTCCTCCCAAATCACATATATAGTAACATAGTGGTAAACAATGAAACAACTTTAATTATGTCTTTTATGTGTAAAATTCTGAATACTGCCAAGCGCACGTTCAGCAAGCTTTTCGTTTTTTTCCTTTTTGTTCCTGATTTTAATTCCTAAACTTGGTAAAAGACCAAAATTAGCATTCATTGGCTGGAAATGTTTGGCGTTGGTTGTTGTGATATAATGTGCCATACTGCCCATTACGGTCTCAACCGGAAGAATGATTTGCTCTTCACCCTTAGCAAGACGCGCTGCATTGATACCTGCTAGTAACCCAGAAGCCGCAGACTCAACATATCCCTCAACACCGGTCATCTGTCCAGCAAAAAACAAACTATCTCTATCTTTGTATTGATAAGTTGGTCGTAGCAACTTTGGTGAGTTGATAAATGTATTGCGATGCATAACTCCATAGCGAATGATTTCACAATTTTCCAATCCTGGAATCAATTGAAAAACCCTCTTTTGCTCTGGCCATTTCAAATGAGTCTGAAAGCCTACTATGTTATACAAAGTTGCAGCGCTATTGTCTTGTCTTAACTGAATAACAGCATGTGGTTGTTCCCCAGTACGTGGGTCTATTAGCCCTACTGGTTTCAACGGACCAAACAGCATGGTTTGCCGCCCGCGAGAAGCCATGACCTCAATCGGCATGCACCCTTCGAAAAAGACCTCTTTTTCAAATTCCTTTAGAGGAACGGTTTCAGCAGAAATTAATGCATCATAAAAACGATTAAATTCCTCTTCGTTCATAGGGCAGTTTAGGTATGCCGCTTCCCCTTTATCATACCGAGAAGCAACAAACACTTTTTCCATGTCAATTGAATCCTTCTCAATAATAGGGGCCGCTGCATCATAGAAATACAGATACTTTTCTCCCGTAAGCTGCTTTAATTTATCGGAAAGTGCTGGAGAAGTAAGCGGACCAGATGCAACGATCACAATTCCCTCAGGAATCTCCGTAATTTCTTCATTAAGTACCTCAATTAACGGATGGTTACGTACTGCTTCCGTAACATACTCTGCAAATTCATGACGGTCAACAGCCAAGGCCCCACCAGCAGGAACCTGGCATTGATCGGCTGCCTTCATGATTACAGAATCAAATTGACGCATTTCTTCTTTTAAAACCCCAACGGCATTGGTTAATGAATTAGCTCTAAGCGAATTGCTGCAAACCAATTCAGCAAATTTATCTGTGTGGTGCGCAGGAGTTTGCTTAACCGGTCTCATTTCGTACAGCTTTACAGCAACACCAGCCTGAGCGATTTGCCAAGCAGCTTCACTTCCGGCAAGACCTGCTCCAACCACAGTTACAAAAGGTTGTGTCATGGTGAAAAATCCTCTCTATACCTACTATTTAATTAATCAGGGGAATAGAACTAAAAAGTTCTAAGAATCCCCTTCTTCTTCGTAATCACATTTTGTGCAGACAATATTTACGCCTTGTTTTTTTCGTTTCTTTTCAACAAGCAACTCGCCACACTTTGGACAAGGTCTGGAAATTGGTTTATCCCAGGACAAAAATTCACATTCCGGATAGTTGGTACATCCATAGAAAATACGATTCTTTTTGCTTTTACGCTCAACTACCTCACCACTTTTACAGCTAGGGCATTTAACACCGATATGCTTAACAATTGGTTTGGTATTTCTACAGTCTGGAAACCCAGAACAAGCGAGGAATTTTCCGAAGCGCCCTAATTTGTAAACCAAATGCTTACCGCATAGCTCACAAATCTCATCAGACACCTCATCCTTTAGCTCCACTTCCTTCATTTCTTCTTCTGCAACTTTAACCCGTTCAGAGAAGCCTTGATAGAAAGAATCGAGAACCTTTACCCAGTCTGCTATCCCATCCTCAACCTGATCAAGCCCACCTTCCATTCCAGATGTAAATTCTACATCTAAAATCTCAGGGAAAAACTCTTCAATCAAAGAGATGACGATCTGACCAAGCTCGGTAGGTATAAACCTCTTCTCTTCTAAAGCCACGTATCCACGCTTTTGAATTGTTTCTAGAGTAGGAGCATAGGTGGATGGACGACCAATTCCGTTTTCCTCTAACGTCTTGACCAATCTTGCTTCCGTATAACGCGGCGGTGGCTGTGTAAAATGCTGTTTTGGTTCAATGGCTTTCTCAGATAGAAGCTGCCCTTCCTCGATTGGAGGTAACAGCTTATCATCTTCATTGGAACCGTCATCATTTCCCTCAACATATACTTTCATAAAGCCTGCAAATTGTACTTTAGAACCGCTGGCACGAAACATCACACCATTGTTTTCTATGTCTACGCTCATTGTATCGAGAACGGCTGAGGCCATTTGACTTGCTAAAAAGCGTTCCCATATTAAGCGATACAATCGCAGTTGATCTCGACTTAAGTATTCCTTCATGTCATCAGGCGTACGTAAGACAGACGTGGGGCGAACTGCTTCATGAGCATCCTGAGCATTTTCCTTCTTCGGTGCTTGACGAGGTTCCTTTACAGAAAACTCCTGCCCATAATGATTGTTTATGAATTCCTTCGCTTCGTCTTGAGCGATTTGGGATACGCGTGTTGAGTCAGTACGCATATACGTAATTAAACCGACTGTACCTTCTTTGCCTAAATCAATACCTTCGTATAGTTGTTGAGCAATCATCATCGTCTTAGCAGTACGGAAATTAAGCTTACGAGCGGCTTCCTGTTGCAAGGAACTCGTGATAAACGCAGGAGCCGGATGACGCTTGCGTTCCTTCTTCTGCACTTTTACGACTCTGTATTCGTCTTTCTTGATTTTTCTCAAAATCTCTTGGACATTCTCTTCTGAAGAGAGTTCTACCTTTTCGTTAGCATATCCATAAAAACGAGCTTCAAATGGTTTTTTATTGGATTCTAATGTAGAAGTAATCGTCCAATACTCTTCAGGAATAAACTTCTGAATCTCTTTTTCTCGATCGTTTATCATTTTTACTGTTACAGATTGTACACGACCTGCACTCAAGCCCTTACGTACCTTTTTCCATAAGATAGGACTAATATTATAGCCCACGAGACGGTCTAAAATTCTGCGAGCTTGTTGAGCGTGAACCAAATCCATATTAATGTGTCTTGGATGCTTAAATGCATCTTTAATAGCTTCTTTCGTGATTTCATTAAACACTACACGTAGAGGCTTTGTCATATCAAGACCAAGATATGTGGCTAAATGCCAAGCAATAGCTTCCCCTTCACGATCCGGGTCGGCTGCGAGATATACTTTAGTCGCTTTCTTAGCTGCATCTTTCAATCCTTTTAAAATGTCACCTTTACCACGAATGGTTATGTATTTGGGTTCAAAATGGTTACCAACATCAACCCCCATTTGACTTTTAGGGAGGTCGCGCACATGGCCCATTGACGCTTTCACGACATATTTGCTGCCCAGATATTTACCTATCGTCTTTGCTTTCGCCGGGGACTCGACGATAACGAGAGTATCAGCCATTCTATTTTTTTCCCCCTTACAAAATGAATCTCCCCTATTATTCAATACGGGATATCCATTTGTCAAACTTCTAATATTTTCCTTCTACACTTCTCTTCTTCTATAAAATTGTCCAGCTTCCTCTTCAACCAAACCTTTTCCTACCAATAAAAGTAAAAAAATATGAAAATCACTCTGAAATTCCTTTGCTATTTTACCCCTGATCTCATCGATATGAAGACTCTTCTCCTGCATACTTGACAATAGTGCTATTTCACCTGTTGATAAATCTATCGCCTTCGTATCTACAGATTTTTTCTGGAATGTAGCTTGTAAATGATAAGGTAGTTCCTCTATGATATCTTCTAATGAACCTATTAATTTCGCTCCTTCTTTAATTAAGGAATGAGTCCCTTCACTTCCTTTAGCAAAGATGGAACCAGGAATAGCAAATACCTCTCTATTTTGTTCCAAGGCACAACGAGCTGTAATAAGTGATCCGCTTTTCTCTGCTGCCTCCACAACTATTGTCCCCCAGCAAAGTCCGCTAATAATCCGATTGCGTTCAGGAAAAAAACCAGTCCTCGGAGCTGTCGCTTCTGAATATTCAGATACAAGCAATCCATGCTGTGCCATTTGCGTATATAATACCCTATTTTGCGCGGGATAAATCCGGTCCAGTCCGTTTCCAAGAACACCAATGGTTTCCGCCCGATGTTGGAGTGCAGTTTGATGCGCTATGGTGTCAATTCCTTTCGCTACCCCCGACACAATGACCATGCCAGATTTTGCTAAACCACTCACCAACATCTTACAAGCATCTCGACCATAAGCTGAAGGATTTCTTGTTCCCACAACTCCAATCGAGATTTTATGCAGCAACTCCAAATTCCCACGATAATATAAAAGGATGGGAGGGTCAGGTATTTCGCGTAAATTCTCTGGATACTCTTGATCCCAATATGTAATAAATTGGATTTCCTTCCGTTCCCTTTCTATTTTATCCTCATACACCTGTTTTGCAGTGAGACTAGTAAGAAATCTCCCGTCTTCCTCTCTTTTCTCGAACCAATTTAGGTTATAAGGAGGTTCAAAGCCTCTCTTTTCTTCATATATAGCCCACAACGTTTTTCTTCCTACTCCACGCTGTCTACTCAATGTATATACCCAATCACGTTCCTCTAGCACTTTCATCTACCTTCACTCTTTCTTTTTCTTCATTATAAAAAGAGTAAGAGGGGGAGCACAAAAATAAAAAACAAAAAGCCAAGCAAACCCAAACATGTCTCCAAGTCTTGTTTTGGAGTAGTTCAGCTTGTTGACTTTTTGTAATCAATTATTTACTCATTACTTTATCTAGCATTCCTTTTTCTGTCAGGAATTCTACTAATGTTTCACCGATAACAGCAGGAGTTTTAGCAACACGTACACCGCATTCCTCTAGTTTAGCAATTTTCTCAGCGGCTGTTCCCTTACCACCTGAGATAATCGCTCCTGCATGACCCATACGTTTCCCTGGAGGAGCTGTTTGACCACCGATGAATCCAACCACCGGCTTTTTCATGTTAGCTGCAATCCATTCAGCCGCTTCCTCTTCTGCTGTACCCCCAATTTCTCCGATCATAATAACCGCTTCTGTATCAGGATCTTCATTAAATAGTGCTAATACATCGATAAAGTTAGTGCCGTTTACTGGGTCGCCACCAATACCAACTGCTGTTGATTGGCCCATACCGCGGGTTGTTGTTTGATGAACTGCTTCATATGTCAACGTACCAGAGCGGGATACAATCCCCACTTTGCCTGGAGTATGGATATATCCTGGCATAATCCCAATTTTACATTCTCCTGGAGTAATGACCCCTGGGCAATTCGGACCGATTAAACGCGTCTTTTTGCCTTCCATGTAGCGTTTTACTTTAACCATATCAAGAACAGGAATTCCTTCGGTAATGCAAATAACTAAATCAAGATCGGCATCTACTGCTTCCATGATGGCATCTGCTGCACCTGCTGGCGGTACGTAGATTACAGAGACAGTGGCTCCTGTTTTTTCTACAGCTTCCACAACGGTATCAAAAATTGGAATCCCGTCTACTTCTTGTCCACCTTTTCCAGCGCGTACTCCACCTACCATTTGTGTTCCGTATTCAACAGCACCGCGAGTATGGAACAAAGCTGTAGAGCCTGTAATCCCCTGTGTAATCACTTTCGTATTTTTATTAATTAAAATACTCATCGCGTATGTTTCCCACCTTTTTATCGTCTTCTTGCTTCTGTAACGGACAACATGCTACTTTACGAGAGCAACGATTTTCTCGGCTCCATCAGCCATGGAATCAGCTGCAACGATATCTAATCCTGAGTCCTTCAGAATTTGTTTACCAAGCTCAACGTTTGTACCTTCCAGACGAACGACTAGAGGCTTGTCTAAACTTACTTGTTTCGCCGCTGCTACTACACCGCTCGCGATAATGTCGCATTTCATAATACCGCCAAAGATATTGATGAAGATACCTTTCACCTTAGGGTCTGACAGAATGATCTTGAAAGCTTCCGTTACTTTCTCTTCTGTCGCACCGCCCCCAACATCAAGGAAGTTAGCTGGATCGCCGCCATAGAATTTAATAATATCCATGGTTGCCATTGCTAAACCAGCACCATTTACCATACAACCAATGTTACCATCCAGAGCGATATAGGATAGATCATATTTAGAGGCCTGAATCTCTTTTTCGTCTTCTTCTTCTAAGTCACGTAATTCCACTACATCAGAATGACGATAGAGGGCATTGCTATCAAAGTTTAATTTTGCATCTAAAGCCATTACTTCGCCGTCACCTGTGACAACTAGGGGGTTAATTTCAGCGATGGAACAATCCTTGTCAACGAATGCTTGATATAAGCTCATCATGAAACTAGCTGCTTTATTAACTAACTCAGTAGGAATATTGATCGCAAAAGCCAAGCGACGAGCTTGGAATGGTAGTAAACCCGTAACAGGATCAATTACTTCTTTAAAGATCTTCTCAGGTGTATGAGCTGCTACTTCTTCAATCTCCGTACCGCCTTCTTCTGATGCCATCATGACAACGCGATTGGTGGCACGATCCACTACTACCCCTACGTAATATTCTTTCTTAATGTCACAGCCTTGCTCAATTAGTAAGCGCTTAACTTCTTTGCCTTCTGGACCTGTTTGGTGGGTTACAAGGACCTTACCAAGAATTTCGTTTGCATATGTACGAACTTCATCCAGATTCTTAGCGACCTTAACACCACCAGCTTTTCCGCGACCACCAGCATGGATTTGTGCTTTTACCACTACGACCTGGGTGCCAAGCTCTTCTGCTGCTTTCACTGCTTCATCTACGGAAAAAGCTACTCGGCCTTCCGGTACCTTTACTCCGTATTGTTTTAGTATCTGTTTTCCTTGATACTCATGAATGTTCATTCTGCAACCTCCTATGGCAGTTTGAATCAATAATGGTGAGCAAAAGTATAATTTCTTGCTAGACCAAGCAAAAACCAGCCCTAAAAAGCTCTGGTCGGACAAAAAGTGTCAATGTTATGACGTATTTATTTTACGATAAGATATGAAAAAAGTCACTCACTTAATGGTACGTTATCATTTATGAACTCAGTAAATTATTTAGTCTTCTCACGTAAACAGAATAGCCTCTATATTCGCTTGTAAATTAGGCCAATAGTATTTCTTCCCTTGATAAAAAACATAATTTCCTTCTATCTTCATCGGATATCGTTTTTTATTGAGAGAAAAGGTTAGGTTCAATGATGTATGGGGGCTGTCTTCTTGTCGCCACATGGTAGAAGTAGAAGGCTGGGTACGTGAAAGCACACGAATGACTTGATGAATTTTGCCCTGCTGTATCAGATTTTGTTTGATAAGATAGGCTTCTCGTTTATTGTCGTGAGCTCGGATATCCTCTGCTTCTAATTGTGTTGCTTCATATAATTCCTCCCATACTGACTTTTTAGGACTATCTGGCAATAACTTAGATATGAGTTGATACAAGGAAGGATTTGTTTTGTAATATATCGTTTCCCTTCCTACCACACAGCGAAGCAATGTTGGTTGAAGCAGTTCATAATGAGGTTCACTCGGTCGCTGAGGATATTTCATCTGAAAGGAAGGATAGATCGGGTAAGCCTGGACAGGTTGATCTACCATTTTGCTATCTGCTAACAACCTGATAGCCTCCTGAGCTACTGTCCCTTTCACTGTTAAGGTTTTGGATTGGGGTAAATCCAGTGCTTTGAATTCTACCCCATCCAATTCTTGAACTTTTATGATAGCTAGCCCGAGTTGCTTACGTGCGGTTTGGTAGAAGACGCTGGCATTTTCACCTCGATATGTATTGTTTGCATAGGTGAAGCCCTGCTCGCCAACCTCTAAAACCAGTGGAGCCTCTTTTTGTCTATAGGCAATTAGTCTAAATTTAACTTCCTGATCCTTCAGCCTATCCTTTGACATCATCAAAGATAGACGACGGCCGGTGAAGTTTTTCTCGAATTCTTCTATAGATAGTGGTATTTCTTGTCCTGTTGTAGTGAGGACAGAGACTCCTTCCAATGCCTGAAAAACCTGTGAAAGGTCTACTTTTTCCTCAGACCCATAGCCGTTTGATTGCGTGGAGCACCCAACAACGACAAGACAAGTCCATATAACGGACATTAAGCAAACATGCCAGCTTTTTTTCACGCATGTCCCCTCCTAATCTACTTCTATGTTGTCTATCTACAGCAGTCCTAGACGACGGCTTATATCGCTGCCTAATCTACGCTTTACATAAATTTCGCCGATTTGATGAGGGTCCTTCACAATAAAGGAGCGATTGTTGGTTCGAATGGAGACATATTTTTCATTATTTTTATCTAGTCCGCATATCAATTCATTACCAACCTCTACGAATATACTAACTACAAATTTCCCCTCAACCTCCCGTAACGAGATTTTTGGAAAAGGATGTAATATCGGCGTAGTTTTAATTTGAATATATTGGGTAATAGCAAGTAAGTATTTATCTGGATCACCATAATGGGCAAGCTCATCGTTAACACCTATTATCTTTGAATCATCGCTAATCCCTAAAAATATATTTCCATTATTACTATTGGCAAAGGCGACAATCGCTTTGATGATCGCTTGCTTTGAATGTAAGAAGTCCTGTTTAAATTCAATCATATCGTTCTCACCCAGCTTAGTAGCGATGATTGGGTCATCCAGCCTGCCAAGATGGCGAAAACGACTCAGTGCTCCTAGTCGATAAACATAATCCTCAAATAGATCGGCCGGTAATGATATATCTTCAATAACTGCATCCATTTTCTGCCATAGCTGATAGGTTTCTTTAGAAAAACACATATCGAATAAAACCGTGCTTCCTAACGATTTCATGTTCATCCCAACTGCGACACTGTTGCGATAGGCAGGCTGATAAGTATCCACTCCTCTTACCTGCATAACCCCTTTTTCAATAAGGAAGTCAAAATAGATACGCGGTAATACAAGTAACCGTTTAAGCAGCATCGGATGGAGAGAAGGAAGACGATCATGGAACAAATCAAACAGAATTTCATTTTCCGAGACACGATGGATCTCGGCAAGAAAAGTACATAAGGTTTTCATCATTCACCTCGTTGCCCCTCTAGTGTTTTTATGAAGATGTTCATTATGCAGACTTTTTGTTCAATCATTCATCCTGTAAGAAGGCTCCTTGCTCTTACATTCTTATTCCTTTTTAGTTTATGTTATCTATACTCATTTCAATTAATTTTTCTTATCATACTAAAGTAATATTACAAAACAAAGACAAAAGCTGATTTGATTTCAATTTCTTCGTTCTTACTGTTTTGTTAACAGAAAAAGCGCCCCACAATGGAACGCTTTTCTGAAAATGAACGTATTTAAAAATATTGTTTCATTAAATAGTCTACCCAGTCTGGCATTTGTATATCTGAAACATGATCAAAAGCTGGAAAATATGGGTGGTCTCCTAATACGATGCTTCTTCATACCGATCCGTTATCGAATTTTTGATCCATACCAAAAAGGGAATCACTCATTAACAACCATAAGTGATTCCCAATCAATCCATATGTGTAGGCTAGCCTCTTGCCTATTTTTTATAATCTGTTACTTGCCAACAGCCGTCACACGTCCATTTTGAGACACAAGATAAATAGTACCATCTGCACCGATAGCAGGTGCTGATACCGTATTGTCTTTCATGTTGTATTCCCAAATTCGATTTCCTTTTTGATCAAGCGCACGCAGCACACCGTTTCCTGTTACCATGTAAATCACTCCATTGGCGTCAAGGATTGGTGCCGATTCAATTTGATGTCCTCCATTATAGGACCACTTGGTTTTCCCGTTTTTAGAATCTAACGCAAAAAACATACCGCTATCTGTTCCAACGTAAAGTGTTCCATTAGAATCAATAGCAGGGGATGAGGTTATTTTTTTTCCAACAGAAGTAGACCATTTTTCTTTCCCATTGGATGCAATTGCGTATATCTTTCCATCTTCCGTACCCAAATAAAGCGTACCATCATTTCCGATAACCGGAGATTGCTTCATTGGAGCATTCAATGCCAATGTCCATTTCGATTTTCCTGATGCTGCATGAACAGCATATAATTTACCGTCAGAATTTCCTACATAAACCACTTGATCCTTTGAAATGATTGGCGCTGTCGTTACTGGGGCTTTTGAGCTAAATGTCCATTTCTCGGAACCATTCTCGTTAAAAGCTTGTAGTTTGCCATCGCCCGTTCCTACATAAATCGTGCCATCTGAACCAAGAGCAGGGGATGTAGTTACTTCACCAACCGTACGTTTCTCCCACTTTTTCACTCCGCTTGGGTAAACAGCAAACAAGAGGTGTTCAGTCGACCCCGTATAAATCGTTCCATCCTTCCCAATTACACTACTGGTCAGATCGCCTTTGAGCAGAGTTTTCCAATTAATGCGCCCGTTTTGATATGCATAAAACTCTCCCCCATTAGAGGTTACGTATATCGTGCCATTAGCTGTAACTACAGGTGAGGATTTGATAGATTTTCCTGATGTAATCGACCATTTCTCAACTGGGTTAGGAGCAACATTATAACGCGATTGGCGGGTCCAGTTATATGTAGAAGGTTGTGCTGCTTGATAATCATAGCTACCAGCGTGATAACCTGTTCCTTGCGTAAAGGCTGTTGTTGTTTGAACTGGCTTCACGGCTACAGGCTTAGCCAAAATTGCCTGAGGTACTACCACTGAAGACAAAATCATGGTTCCCGCTACTAACAGTTGGATTCTATTCTGTTTTTTCATGTTAATTCCCTCTCTCTTCCACAGGTTTTTAATGAATTGATCATGTTATGCTTTTATTCCGACTATACGCACAGAAAATGATGGGTTTACTACCAGAAACGTGCGTGATTTCCTTTTGAATATACTGTAAATTGCTAGGTGAGTCTACCGTTTATTGTCAGGTAATTTCACCCATTCTTTCTTAGGACTTTTGTCTGAATATTAGTAAAGATGGGTGAAGATGGTCATTGAACCCATGGTATCATTTTATGTAAAGCGCCTTATAGCATAAGTTTACACGTTTGACATAGGAATGAATCAGTGTGGTTTTTTCCCAAAAAAAAGAAGGAAGGTTTCTTCAACCTTCCCCTCCATGATCCAACAATTACCTGTATGCTGTTAGACCCTTCATCATTTAGTTATCCTCTTTTATTGGCTTCCTCTAGCTCTTCCACCATAATCGATAGCTCAGTCCAACGTTCCATAGCCTGCTCCAATTGATTGGCTATCTCCTGTTCCTGAGCAAACAGCTCCTGCGCTCGCTCTACGTTACTACCAGCATTTGCAACCTGATTTTTTATCTCTGAAAGCTTTTCCTCCAAATCAGCAATACGATCCTCTATTTCATCCCAATCTCGTTGGTCTTTATAGGATAATTTTTTGGTTCGGTTTCCACCCCTATTGGCTTGGGCAGATGACTGATCTGATTTTTGTTCATTCGCTTTTTCCTTTGCTGCTTTTTCAGCTAATGCTTTCTCTTGCTTGCTCTCGTCTAGGTACTCCGAATAATTTCCCATGTAATGACGAATTGTCCCTTGCCCTTCAAAAGCAAACAGATGCTCAACCGTTCGATCTAAGAAATAACGATCATGGGAGACAGTAATCACAGCCCCTGGGAAGTTATCCAGGTAGTCTTCTAAGATACTAAGTGTTTGGATATCCAGATCATTGGTTGGCTCATCAAGGAATAAAACATTGGGTTCGCCCATTAACGTCCGTAGCAAATACAGACGGCGACGCTCCCCACCAGACAGCTTAGAAATATACGTCCATTGCTGATTAGGAGTAAATAAAAATCGTTCCAGCATCTGTGAAGCAGACAAGGTAAATCCATCTGCTGTTTTGATTTGTTCGGCTACTTCTTTGATATATTCAATGACCCGTAGATTACCATCCATCTCCACATTTTCTTGTGTGTAGAACGAAAGCTTAACCGTTTCACCTGTTTCAATTGTTCCGCTATCAGGCTGAATACGACCTGCAAGCATGTTTAGCAGTGTTGACTTCCCGCTACCATTAGGTCCAATAATCCCAATTCGATCTCCAGGTACTACAATGTAGCTAAAATCAGTAAGCAGTCTACGTTCGCCAAAAGCTTTAGAGACCTTCTCTGCTTCAATGACCTTTTTACCTAGACGACTTGCCCCCAAAGCAATATCAAGCTTAGCCTGTGGCCCCTCCACCTTCTTGTCTCGTAGCTCTTCAGCTCGCTGCACCCGGGCTTTTTGCTTCGTAGTTCGGGCTTTAGCGCCTCTTCTTAGCCATGCCAGTTCTCTACGCAGTAGATTTTGGCGTTTGCTTTCTTGAGCCAATTCATTCTCTTCACGCTCTGCCTTCTTTTCTAAAAATGACGCATAGTTGCCCTCATAGCTATACAGCTTGCCGTTGTCCAATTCAAAAATACGATTTGTAACGCGATCGAGGAAATAACGGTCATGGGTTACTAGTAATAGTGCACCTTTAAAGGAAGAAAGATACTCTTCTAGCCACTCTACTGTTTCATTATCAATATGGTTGGTCGGCTCATCTAAAATAAGCAAATCGGCAGGCTGAATTAGCGCACGTGCCATCGCTACCCGTTTACGTTGTCCACCAGATAACTCGGCTACTTTCTGCCCAAACTGGGTAATGCCTAATTTGGTTAGTATCGTTTTTGCCTTCGTGTTTGCATCCCAAGCATTCGTTGCATCCATTTGTTGCTGGGCACGTAATAATCGTTGTAGCTTTCGCTCATTTTCCTGATCCTGCTGCAGTTCTTCCAAAGAAACCTCATATTCCCGTAGGGCCTGCATAAGAGGAGTATCTCCATAAAATACTTGCTCAAGGACAGTTGAATCTCCATCAAATTCTGGATTCTGCGGCAAATATTCTACACGAAAATGATTGGAATGAATAATCTCCCCCTGATCTGCTTCCTCTATCCCTGCTAGAATTTTAAGCAAGGTAGACTTACCAGTACCATTTACGCCAATCAACCCAATCCGTTGATTCTCAGCAATATGAAAGGAGATCGTGTCAAACAAGACCTTTTCTCCAAAACTTTTTTTAATATGTTCTACTGTTAGTATATTCAATTTGACCATCCTTACTTCTATATAAGATGTCCGTTCGTAATACTCTACAAAATCCGTTTTTAACGAAACGTAGAGTAAAATATTGTTATCGTACATGGACTTACTTCTCATTGTACAAAATGACAGGCCTAATGGGAACAGCTAGCGGGATTTTGAGACACGAAATCATTTTTGTTGCAGATACCCTTTAACTTTTTATACAGTCAAACTTAGATGGCTTGAAAATGGATTATTCTAGTTCAAATCAATTCGTAACGACTGGTAAAGGGGTTATCTAACATGTATGCAAAAATTTATTCAGCTACCATTCATGGAATAGATGGCATGCTAGTTACAGTAGAAGTGGATATTTCGAATGGATTGCCACATTTTGAAGTGGTGGGTTTAGGAGGTAGCGCTATTAAAGAAGCACGGGATCGTGTCCGAGCCGCCTTACGAAATTCCGGATTTGACTTCCCTATGCAGCGAATTACCGTCAATCTAGCCCCCGCAGATGTGCGAAAAGAAGGCTCCGTTTTTGATTTAGCTATCGCCTTTGGAATCTTGCTAGCATCTAAACAAATTGAAATGACATCAGCTATTCCACTTATTATCGGTGAGCTGGCGCTAGATGGTAGCTTACGTCCCATTCCAGGTGTCTTGCCCATGCTACTGGAGGCTCAGCAAAGAGGATTTAAGAGAGTAATTTTGCCCATTGCCAATCAAGCAGAAGCAAAACTTGTTCCCTTAGAAATTCTGCCTGTACCCCATTTGCGAACCGCTGTGGAGGCTAATAAAGAAAAGGAATGGGTTCATGTAAGCGATCCTGCTGCATCTCATTTGGACTGCACTAATTCAAGTCCTATTGAGCTTAACACCGAAAGTAGACATCCTCCTGATGCGATTCCTACATATGATTTTGCTGATGTCATGGGACAACATTTCGTAAAAAGGGGTCTAGAGGTTGCAGCCGCTGGATTTCATAATGTAATGCTAGTTGGTCCACCCGGCTCTGGAAAGACCCTATTAGCCAACTGTTTTCCAACCATCATGCCTAAAATGACTCAGGAGGAATCCTTTGAGGTTACTAAGATTTACAGCATTGCTGGCTTAACAACGCGACATGGGCTTATTGAGACTCGCCCCCTGCGTGCGCCACATCATACAATCACCCAAGCCGCTCTAGCAGGTGGAGGATCTCAAATTCCACGTCCGGGAGAATGCAGTCTGGCTCATGGCGGAATTCTTTTTCTTGATGAAATGCCTGAATTTCCCAGAGGTGTTCTTGAAGTGCTACGACAGCCCCTTGAAAATGGCCACATTACCATAAGTAGGGCCAAACAAGCCTATTTGTATCCAGCGCGTTTCTTACTAATTGGATCTATGAATCCTTGTCCATGCGGATATTATGGTTCCAAAGATCAAAATGTCTGTCGATGCTCACCCTCACAAGTATTAAAATATCGTTCAAAAATTTCTGGTCCCTTGCTAGACCGCATCGATATTCATTTGGAAGTGCCTCGTGTTTCAGTCGAACAGTTAACTAAGCGAGAGGGGGAGGAAAATTCAGCTTCAATCCTCACACGTGTAGAGATGGCTCGAAGTATTCAACGTCAGCGTTATCGTCAAAACAAGCGCTCTTCATTTAATAGCTCAATGACTGGACAAGATTTACGAGCATACTGCTCTCTTGATAAAGGCGGGCAGGAGTTAATGAGCATAGCTTTTAATCAACTGGGACTGAGCGCTCGTGGATATGATCGAATTGTTAAAGTAGCTCGTACGATTGCTGATTTAGATGGTTCTGAGAACATCAAAACCTCACATGTAGCTGAAGCGATTCAATATCGTTCACTTGATAAGGCTGTTTTAGCATGATCCAAAAATATCTCTTCAAAACAGGTTAGCCATACACCTTTTTGGGGTAAATCTTTGTTGAGCATATCTGCTATCTATGAATTCCTGAACAAGTTGTCCTTCGCAAAAGATAGCATTATGTTCATACACTGTTTAGCAGATTGGGTACTATTTTACGAGTAAGAATCATAATAAGTAAACAATCTCATGTAAGCGGAATCAACGTTATAAATGTTAGGAGAATATTCACTTTTTTAAAAGAAGTAAAGATTGACTTATTTATTAAATATTGGTACGATAATAATCAGATAACCTGTCGAATTTTGACTAAATACATCTGACAGAGAGGGGATTTACACCTATGAAATCAACAGGTATTGTAAGAAAAGTGGATGAACTAGGACGTATCGTTCTTCCTATTGAATTGAGACGCACATTAAACATTGAGATCAAAGATCCTATGGAGATCTATGTAGATGGAGAACGCGTAATCCTGAAAAAATACTTGCCATCTTGTATCTTCTGTGGAAATGCTGACCAAATTACTCACTTCAAAGGTAAAATCATTTGCCATGATTGTCTGAATGATATGCCTGTTAGCACGAAAGAATAAGCTTTCCTTGTTACATACGCACTAAATATGTTTTCCTTTATGTATAACTAAAGAAACCGTTCTCTTCCTCGGAAGAAAACGGCTTTTTTATTTCATCCTGCAAAATGTGGTTTTTACAAAAAAATGGCTGTCTTCACGTCATCCCCGACTAAAGACAGCCAAACCAGATGTATTACTTAATATGGAGGAGTTACAACTCGTCGAGTACATTGTATTGTACGCTTGAAGATATATTATTGATGTAGTTAAATCACTATGAACGGCCTATTTCTTGCAAATTTAGGTGCTATCATATTAACCATTGCCTAAATACATTTGTAATGCTCAAGACCTTCTCCACTCTGTGAAAGATCAGGCGGAATCCATACTGCAATGGCATCAATTCGAAATGAATCATAGGACTGAGTATGATTTTGCAGATAGGCTAGAGCTAGCTGTCGCAATTTTTGCTGTTTGCGTGGTGTGATTGATTCAACAGGACTCCCATACCTAGGAGTAACTCCTTTTTTACCTATACGAGATCGAACTTCAACAAACACAACTGTTCTCTGCTCCATTGCAATAATATCAATCTCTCCCTGAGAAAGTCGGACATTACGACCAATAATACTGTAGCCTAGGCTTTCAAGGTAATCACATGCTCTCGATTCCCCAATTTGACCAATTAGCCTTCTTCGGTCTGTCATTAACTCCACTCTTTCTTCTCTAACCGATAAACAAACGCAAGAATTTCTGCTACCACCTGATATAATTCAGGGGGAATTTGCTGCTGTAAATCCAATTTAGACAGAACCTCTAATAATGAAGGGTCCTCCTGAACAGGGATGTTATGCTCTTTTGCCTTTTGCAGGATACTTTCAGCAATATAACCTCCCCCTTTAGCAACCAGACGTGGAGCATCGTCCTGATCCTCTTTATAGCGCAACGCTACTGCCTTTTTTAATCGTGGTACTGATTTTTCTTGAAAGTCATTGTTGGTAAAGGACCGATCCATTACGTTCCCCCCTTCCTATATTAGACACGCAAATCAACACCTGTGTAATTACTGTTTAATTGCTCTGTTTCTCTTATAAGTCCCCCGTTACCAGATTTGGCTTCTGGTAATGGCAAGACACGTAAAATAGATAGCTGATACCCTACTTCTTGGAGTTGCTGAGTAAACGTTTGCTTTTCTGACTGAATCAGCTTCTCCAACCAAGGTTGATCATTATAAACCTGAATTGTTGTAATTCGATTGACAATACTCACATCCACCATGGTCATTCCTAGCGCATGTAGATCTAATTGAAAAAATAATCTACAATTTCCCGGGTCTAATTGCCCACCTTTTTGCTTACGTGCCTCCACTTGTACAAAAGCCGTATCTTCTCCTTGCTCAGTTTTAATTGGAATTTGCATCATCACATGTGTCAGTGGTTGTGTTTGCTGAGAAGTCGACATCATTAATTGTTGTCCGGTAATATGCTGAAGCAATTGCTCTGCTGTTTCCTTTAATACTAAAGATACGCCTTGGGAAGCCTGTGCAACTTGTAATAACAAACTTTTTATATTTTGTAATTGCTGCTGATCAATTGCTTCTTTGCCTGTCCGTCCAGCCTGAAAAATATGTCTTTCATTAGAGACACCTAATAGTTCCAGTTTTTGTTGTAAAATTCCAGTTTCTTTCCGTAACTGAGCTTGATTTGCTGACGTTCCCTCATTTGATTGGGAAGATACTGCTTGATTACTTATTGTAGATGGCTGTTTCAATGATTCTTCTGGAGCAAGCATGCCAGAAGCTTGAATCTTAGTATTTACAGAAAAATTCTGCATGGGAGCTTGCATACTGGTTTGTTGTTGTCTATTTTGGTTAGATTCCCCTACACCTGTGAGTGTTTGGTTGCTATTACCTGTGATAATGACTGATTCTGTAAGAGTGCGTGTATTGCCAGATGAAGGAAGGGAAGACGATTGACCTGTACCTTCTGTTTGCTTCAGAGTAGCCGGGCCATTTCCTCCATTTATCCCCCCATTCAATCGTGTTTGCGCATCTGCTTCCGCTCCACTTATAACTCCAGCATTTCCTCCTTGTTGTGCATTTGAACCTTGAGTGGATGAAAAAGGTGCCGTGTTATCAAATAAGGCTGACGACATAGGTCTCTGTTGGATTGGAACTTGATTCAAAAGATTCGTCTGTTGCCCTGTTTGCTGGCCGATACCAACAGATGAGGTACCATTTTGTACTCCTGTCCCTGTTTGTTGCCCTGCTTCAGCTTCTTGATTGCCAATATGTTGAGGCAATGACGTTTGCGAAGGATTCCCAATCACTTGTTTTCCCAACATTCCTAAGTTCCCGTTTAGCAAAGGGGGTTCTTCATTGAGCTGTAGCGGCAACGACTGTAATAAGCTTGCAAGTGTTCGTAAGGTTTGTTGTAATTGTGGTTGTGGTGACACAGAGGCTGAAGAGCCACCTTGCGGGGTTGTTTGAGTCTGCTCATTAGCCCCCGTAGCCTCACTTTGCAAGGAAAGCGTAGCGAGTGTATCGGTCACCTGCTGTAAAAAAGCGCGAATAGAGTCTGATATGTTATTTCCAAATAAAAAGCTGCGCAACGCCAAGACTACATCCTGTGTAATTGGGATTTGTTTCGTAAGTGCTGTCTGCACTGCTTGCATGACATCTGTACCTGATCCTTGCGTCTTTATTATCTGACCAAGCTCCATTAATGTTTGCTTGTTTACAGGCAAATTCTTATCAAGTAAAAATTGCAGAGCTTCTTTTAATTCTGGTTGATTCGGTAAACCAAAAGAGCGCAATAAACCCTCCTGAGAGGCTTCCTTTGTGGTTTGACCTGCTTCCGTATGAACCACTTTTAACGTAAGTGGTTCTGTATTCCCCTGAACCTGTAACCATGCTTTTTGGCCTGCTTCCAAATTCGTCTCCATTTTAGCTACCATCTGCATTCCGCCAATTTGCACGATAGCACCCTGATCTGGAAGTACTTTTACGATGGTTCCCTTTACCACCTGATTCGGGCTTAGCTCTATCTGTTTGCTTCCGCTTGTGCGGGTTTGCTGCAGCATATTAGATAGTAATTGACCAGCTTGGATCATCGGTTCCTCCTCCTTTCATGTAAAACGAATAAACCTTTATTCCAAAAAGAAATTTTATGTACGAAATAGGCTGAAATGATTCTTATCAATGCTGATTTTGATCAGGAAAGATTTTTGGCCACTCAAGCCTCGAACATATCTTATCCCCCTCTATCCAGTAATAAGCTCCTTAACTCCCCCAAAGGTTTTGCGATGCAACGCAGAAGGGCCATGCGTGCGTAAGGCTTGTAAATGTTCGGCTGTGCCATAACCAGCATTTTGCTCAAAGCCATATACCGGATACTCTGCCGCATATGCTTCCATAAGACGGTCACGCGTCACTTTTGCTACGATTGATGCAGCTGCGATCGAAATACTTTTGCCATCACCGCCAATAATCGAGAGTTGTGGAGCTTCTAAACGCGATAGATGTACAGCATCAATTAAGCAGAGGTCTGGAGTGATTCCTGCGTCATTTATGGCTGTATACATTGCTTCGCGCGTCGCTTCTAGAATATTAATTTCATCAATGCGTTCAGCAGAAACGATCCCAATACCTACAGCGATTGCTTCGCGCATAATAACTTCATAATAAGCTTCACGCATGGTGACATTTACCTTTTTCGAGTCATTTAAACCTGGAAGATAAAAATCAGCGGGTAAACAAACGGCTGAAGCAACCACGGGCCCTGCTAGAGGCCCTCTTCCAACCTCGTCTATTCCTACTATGTATTGATTACCTTGTGCCCAGTATAATTTCTCTGTTTCTGTCATAGCTTCCCAAAGGGCTTGCTGCTTTTTCAAATGATTTTCCTGAGCAATAAATCTACGCCAAATTGCTTGGACGCCTTTTCTTGGGTCTGTAGAAAGCTCCAATCGTTCCTCAGAGGAAAGCTGGTCAGCTCCTTCGACCCATTCTCTTATCTTTTGTATCGACATTTCCGCAATGTTCATTAATTCTCTCTCCCGACTTCCTTTACATTCTTTCTTTATTCTATCGTAAGACTAGCCCCGCGACAAAAATTTTTCGCATCTATCGTAACCAAACAATCTATTACAACCATTCTTACATAGTGCAATCTGATTGAATGATTCACACATTTTATCATTTGATCAAACAACTAAAAACCCCTGCCATGTAGGCAAGGGTCAATACGTACATTTTTATTCATCATAGATAGAACGCGGCTCGCCAATGGTTACTTCCATTTCCCAATCAATCGGACGTTCTAACGAAATTTGCCCAATCTTTCCTGAGCGCAGTTCACGTAGCAATAGCTCAGAAGCTTTGTCATAGTCAATATATCCACCTGACGCCATACAGCCACGTTTTTTACCGATCATTTCTAGTAATTCTACGCCATCCTCAGGTAAATCAGTCAGCTTAAAGCGGTCTTTTAATCGCTCTGGATAGTAATGCATCATATAACGAACAGCATACAGGGCCACCTCAGAGAAATCAATCAGTTCATCCTTAATAGCACCACTTGCAGCTAATCGTAATCCTACCATTTGATCTTCAAACTTAGGCCAAAGAATACCTGGTGTATCCAGAAGCTCTAGTGTATCGCCCATTTTTACCCATTGCTGCGATTTGGTCACGGCAGGACGATCTCCTGTCTGTGCAACAGAGCGTTTTGCTAAACGATTAATCAGTGAGGATTTACCAACGTTTGGAATACCTAAGATCATGATTCGTACTGCTCTTGCCAGCATCCCACGATCTGCACGTTTTTGTAACATATCTGAGGCTAACTCCTGGCAAAGCTCAGGGAGCTTATTCACTCCTCTTCCTGATAAAGCATCAATCGGTAGCGTACGGAGGCCTTGTTCTTTAAAATATCTTATCCACATTTCTGTTACAGATGGATCAGCTAAATCCGCCTTGTTTAGCAATATCAAACGTGGTTTTTCTGCCACGATCTCATCGATCATCGGGTTACGACTAGATAAAGGTAGTCTTGCATCCAGAAGCTCGATGACCACATCAACCTGCTTTAATTTCTCCGTAACCTGGCGGCGGGCTTTAGCCATATGTCCCGGAAACCATTGGATTGTCATCGTACATTCACCTACTTTGTTTACACAGCTATTAGCGTGTCATGCGTATATCTTTTAACGGCCAGAAGACAAACTCTGCCCGGCCTACCACCTTGCTTATTTCAACTGGCCCAAACTCTCGGCTATCTGAACTATTTTGGCGATTATCCCCCATTACATAAATATGTCCGGGTGGAATCGTTATTTTTTCGAAAGGAGTGGTTAGTGGTAGATCCTTCTCTTTTTGCGCAATTTCACGTTTCTCTTTTAAGTATGGCTCTTCCACTGGCTTATCATTAACGTACAAAACATCATCTTTTACCTCAACGGTATCTCCAGCAACAGCGATAACCCGTTTGATATAATCTCTCTTCTCAGACGCATGGAATACGATAATTTCCTCACGTTGTGGCTCTCTTAGATGATAGAGAGCTTTGTTAACCACGAGTTTTTCTTCGTTATGCAAAGTAAAATCCATGGAATGACCCTCGACGATAAACGGGGCAAATAAAAAGGTACGGATGAAGAATGCTAAAGCTATGGCTATGACAATCGCTTTAATCCATTCCCAAGCTTCATTTTTCTTCTTGGTAGTCGAGGCGTTTTCGTTCATAATCTTTCCTCCTGCTCTAGAGTCTCATTTATCTATTATATATGACAGAAGATATCTTTACACTTTATAAGTGCATCTATCTGAGATGAACTGTATATTCTAGAGAACTGAGGGCATTCAAAACAGAATGTAACTGAAAAAAGGGGGACTGGCAAGCAGCCCCCCTCTTATTCTTATCGACGAATTTCTTTAATGCGAGCAGCTTTACCTACGCGATCGCGAAGATAGTACAATTTCGCACGACGTACGCGACCATGGCGAACTACTTCAAGTTTGTCGATCTTCGGTGTGTGTAGTGGGAATGTACGCTCAACACCCACGTTGTAAGAAATCTTACGAACAGTGAAAGTTTCGCTTACACCAGTACCACGGCGGCGGATAACAACGCCTTCGAACACCTGAATACGCTCACGAGTACCCTCGATAACCTTAACGTGTACACGTACAGTGTCACCAGGACGGAACGCAGGAAGATCCTGTTTCAGTTGTTCTTTTTCCAATTCACGAATAATTTGATTCATCATGATTCACTCCTTCCACACAGACGTTCTTACTCGCCTTACTTGTTAAACCTCTGTTAGGTTAACGAACGAATAGCGGACCGTCGTAGTCAGTGGCAAAATTGCCACAAGTGATATTCTAGCATAACTATAGGCCGTTAACAAGCATTATTAGAAAATAATCAAGGATAAAATTCTCTCAATCTACTACTATAACTGGATGATCAAAAATCAGTGGCAAATTGGAAGGATTAGTCTTCCCATGCTTGTAATATCAAGCGTTACTTTCTTCCTGCTGAATCTCTATTAGTAGCTTTTCAATTTCTTTGGTTTTCTCAATCTTCTCCAGTAACTCTGGTCGACGTTGCAGGGTGCGCTTTAGAGATTCTTTCAGTCTCCATCTCTCAATGTTCGCGTGATGTCCAGACAAAAGGATATCAGGCACCTTCCAGCCTCGGAAATCAGCAGGGCGTGTGTAATGGGGATGCTCTAAAAGTCCCGTAGAAAAAGAGTCTGTGACAGCAGACATTTCATTACCGAGAGCGCCTGGCTGTAAACGCACAACACTATCAATCACAACCATAGCGCCTAATTCTCCACCTGTTAGTACATAATCGCCTATCGAGATTTCATCCGTGACCAGATGCTCACGGATTCGCTCATCGTAGCCCTCATAGTGACCACAAATAAACAAGAGGTGCTCTTCACGAGCTAACTCCTCAGCCATTTTCTGATCATATCGTCTTCCTTGCGGGCACATTAGAATAATACGCGGTTTCGAGGTACCCTCACGAGCCTGAAGGTCTTCCACGGCATCAAAGATCGGATCTGGCTTTAAGACCATGCCACCACCGCCTCCATAGGGAGTATCATCTACGTTGCCGTGTTTGCTTTTCGAATAATCGCGAAAGTTAATGACTCCAAAATCGACGATTCCTCGCTCTGCTGCTTTTCCTAAAATACTGGTAGATATTACCCCTGTAAACATCTCTGGAAACAGTGTTAGTACGTCAATACGCATGATCTAACTCTCCTCTATAGCAATCCATCCATGAGGTGGCAAATTACTTTTTTGTTCTGAACATCTACCTCTTTAATGCAATCATCAATGAAAGGTAGCATAATTTCTTTGCCCTTGTTACCTTTTACTACCCAAACGTCATTGGCACCTGGCTGTAAAACCTCTGTAATCTTGCCTAATACCTCACCTGTGTCCGTAATCACTTCGCATCCAATAAGCTGATGAATATAAAATTCGTCTTCTTCAAGCTCTAGCAGTTCCGTTTCCGGAACCTTTAATTCTCCACCCTTATACTTTTCCACGTCATTAATAGATGAGTAGCCTTTAAAGGTTAAAATGGTAAAATCTTTGTGTTCGCGATACGAAGCTATTTCCACAATCACTGGTTCGGTTAAGCTTGGATGGAACAAATGTAATTTATTCCCCTTTTTAAAGCGAACATCTGGGAAATCTGTTGTAGAAACGACACGCATTTCTCCACGTAATCCCTGTGTATTAACCAATTTTCCTACTGTATAAAATTTTGGTTGTGTCACAAGCTTTTGCCTCCTTGACGTATTTCTATTACAATCCCGTCACGAATGATAATTTCAGCATCTGCCATTTTTTCATTCCAACGGTCCCCTACTTTCATTTCAACTTGACTTTTAAGGGTTTGCTGATGGAGTTCACTTTCTAAGGGAAGCCTTTCTACTTGTTCAAGTTGAATAGAAATCAGTTCCAATTTCTCACGTAGGGCTCCTTCTTCCTGATCCAACCTCTCCAGAGCCAGACGTACCCCTTCGCTTCCTCTTTTTTCAGCCTCAGCTAATATTTTTTTACGCTGGAATCGCCATTGCTCCAATTCCATATGCACATATTGTGCTTGTTTTTCATATTCTTCCCGTAATAACGCCTTAGTTTTCTCTGTCAAAACAACTTTTACATGCACCAATCTCTCAATGCTGATCATAGGAACCGCCTCCCGACAGCTAAGAAGGTTATTTCGTTGCTTTCCTTTATATAAACACATGTAGTAACACTATATTTTGCATGTGGGGTTAACACGTATGTAGATACGAAAAAAGACTGGAGAACCCCCCAGTCTTTTTTATACGATTTCAACGGTAATCCGCTTATCAGTCTGAACTGCAGCAGCCGTTACAACCGTCCGCAGGGCTTTCGCAATGCGACCTTGTTTTCCAATAATCTTACCCATATCATCTGGATGAACGGAAAGCTCGAAAACTAAGATACGCTCCTTGTCCACTGCGTTCACTTTCACATGTTCCGGATGATCCACAAGAGCTTTCGCGATCGTTTCGATCAAAGCCTTCATCTAAAGATCACCGTCCCAATCTTACTTCTTGCCGATTTTTGCTTCGTGTACTTTCGCAAGTACGCCTACTTGAGAAAGCAAGTTACGAGCTGTATCGGTAGGTTGCGCTCCGTTCATGATCCATTGAACAGCTTTCTCGCTGTCAATGTTAACCACTGCTGGTTGAGCAACTGGATTGTAATAGCCGATCTCTTCAATGAAACGACCATCACGTGGGGAACGAGAATCCGCAACTACCACACGGTAGAAAGGAGCCTTTTTAGAACCCATGCGCTTTAGACGAATTTTAACTGCCATGTTGTTCACCTCCTAAAAGAATCAACGAAAAACGTTGTATGTGTCTATATATCTGAACTATCGCCTTTATAGAGCGAAGAGAGTTCAAGCTTACATTATTTAAACGGATTAAATGGGAAATTGAAGCCACCTTTTTTATCATCGGCATCTCCGCCCATGCCACCAAACGGATCGATCGGTGCATTTCCTTTAAAAGGAAAGAATCCGCCTTTTTTCTTGCTTTTCTTTTTCATTTTGTCCGTCATGCCTGTGAATTGCTTCATCATTTTCTTCATATCCTCGAATTGCTTGATGAAACGATTCACTTCCTGGATCGTGGTTCCGCTACCAGCAGCAATACGCTTGCGGCGGTTTGCATTCATGATATCAGGGTTAGCCCGCTCTTCCTTTGTCATCGACTTCACGATGGCCTCCGTACGAGCAATTTGCTTTTCATCCACCTTTAGATCCTTCATGCCCTTCATCTTATTCATGCCAGGCAACATACCCAACAGGTCCTCAAGCGGCCCTAGCTGACGCATTTGCTGCATGGAATCCAAGAACATGTCAAAAGTGAATTCCCCTTGGCGCATTTGGCGCTCCATCTCTTTTGCTTTATCCACGTCGACGCTTTCCTGTGCTTTTTCTATCAAGCTCAGTACATCGCCCATTCCCAGAATGCGTGATGCCATACGATCTGGATGGAATGGTTCCAAAGCATCAAGCTTTTCACCCATTGCTGCGAACTTGATCGGTTTACCAGTCACTGCTTTAACAGAAAGGGCCGCACCACCGCGTGTATCTCCATCTAGCTTAGTAAGAATCACACCTGTAAGCTCTAGTTGATTGTTAAAGCTCTCTGCTACATTGACTGCATCCTGACCAGTCATAGCATCCACAACCAACAAAATCTCATCTGGCTTTGCCACTTCACGCACTTGTTGAAGCTCTTCCATGAGAGTTTCATCAATGTGCAGTCGACCCGCCGTATCAAGAATCACATAATCGTAGTGATTTTCTTTAGCATGTTCAATCGCTTTCGTAGCGATTTCTACAGGACTTACCTGATCACCCATAGCAAATACAGGAGCACTCAATTGTTCACCTAGTACTTGTAGCTGCTTAATGGCAGCAGGGCGATAAATATCGCAAGCAACCAGCATAGGCTTACGATTTTGTTTTTGTAACAGCTTGGCCAGTTTACCGGTTGTGGTCGTTTTCCCCGCACCTTGTAGACCAACCATCATAATAACAGTCGGTGGTCGGTTAGAGACAGCCAGCTTGGAGACGTTACCGCCCATAAGCTCAGTCAGCTCTTCATTTACCACTTTAATAACCATTTGTCCTGGCGTTAAGCTTTTCAAAACATCTTGTCCAACTGCACGTTCCTTGACCCGAGCAACAAATTGTTTCACGACTTTAAAGTTAACGTCTGCTTCCAATAAAGCCAGACGCACTTCCCGCATCGCCTCATTCACGATGGTTTCGTCGATTTTACCTCTGCCACGCAGCTTATCAAAGGCGCCCTGCAATCGGCTTGCCAAGCTTTCAAATGCCATATGTGCCCCTCCTAATCCATCTCTGACAGTTGGCGGAGCAAGATAAGCAATTCCTCTCTCGTATCGTCCCCACCTGTGGCCTCTACCAGATTGATCATCATTCTCACAACCTCTTGACGCTGTTCATACTTCGCTGTTAGCTTCAGCTTTTCGTCATATTCATAAAGCTGCTTTTCAGCTCGCTTGATATGATCATAAACGGCTTGTCGGCTTACTTCATGCATTTCTGCAATCTCGCTTAACGATAGATCATCCAGGTAGTAAAGCTCAAGGTATTCACGTTGCTTTCCTTTTAACAGAGAAGCATAGAAGTCAAATAAGAGATTCACTTGATTCGTTTTTTCCAGCATGGAACCAATCCTTTACAGTTAGATCGGTTGCTACTGTGTAAAGTTTTTTTCCTTTACAGAGCCAAGTAATATACTATACAATCCTGCGCCTACTGTCAAGTCTTTTTGTTGACATTAATTTTTTCAAGATCTATTCTGCAAAAACAACGCTCGTAAGCTTGCTATTCTTGCTCGGATTCAGCTTCCTGCTCTGTCTCTTTTTCAATCAAGCCAGCAAACAAAGCATGAACGAATTGTTCTGGATCAAAGGCTTGTAAATCATCCATTTTTTCACCCAAACCTACATATTTCACCGGTATATCCAGCTCATTGCGGATAGCAATAACGATACCGCCCTTCGCTGTCCCGTCTAGTTTGGTCAAGACAATACCTGTCACGCCAGCGGATTCCCCAAAAGCCTTAGCTTGGTTCATAGCGTTCTGTCCAGTCGTCGCATCCAGAACCAGCAATACTTCATGAGGAGCATCTGGGATTTCACGTTGTAGGACACGGAAGATTTTATTTAGCTCTTCCATTAGATTCACCTTGTTTTGCAAACGACCTGCTGTGTCGCAGAGAAGAACATCTGCCTTACGTGACTTAGCCGCTTGTACCGCATCATAGATAACGGCTGCCGGATCAGCGCCCTGCTGATGCTTAATCACATCTACACCAACACGGTCGCCCCAAACCTCCAACTGTTCAATCGCAGCAGCACGGAAGGTATCCCCTGCTGCCAAAACTACTTTTTTCCCTTGTTGTTTAAACATATGAGCCATTTTACCAATCGTAGTGGTTTTTCCTACACCATTAACCCCTACGAATAACACAACGTTTAAACGTCCTTCCTCTATCTGTAGTGCCGTATTGTGGGCTTCATCGTTGCGTAATAGGTTAACTAGCTTTTCCGATAGAATCGGTTGCAAGTCTAGGGCATTCTCGATTTTGTGCTTGCGAACCTCTCCTCGCAAATCATCAACGAGCTCCATCACCGTATTTACGCCTACATCGGCTGCTATTAGAATCTCTTCTAGCTCCTCGAAGAAATCCTCATCAATTTTTTTGTAGCGACGGACTAAATCCTCTACTTTCTCTACTAAAAGATCTCTTGTTTTGGTTAACCCATCCGTAAACTTCTGCGTTACCTCTTCTGATTTTTTTACGATGGAATCACGAAGTTTTTTAAAAAAGCTCACAACTGACCCTCCTTGAATGTTGTCTGTTTGTTTTGGTGAATCGGCGAGTCTTAAAAGACTACAAATACGATCTATGAAGCGGATTCAATCAGTTTTTTCGTATCTTCAAGCTTAACAGACACCAGCTTGGAAACGCCGCCTTCCTGCATAGTGATACCGTACAGGACATCAGCACTCTCCATAGTTCCTTTCCGATGTGTGACACAAATAAACTGGGTCTCGCCGCTAAATTGATGCATATATTCGGCAAAGCGGCTAACATTGGCTTCATCCAGCGCAGCCTCTACCTCATCTAATACACAGAATGGCACTGGCTTCACGCGCAGTATAGCAAATAAGAGAGCCATAGCTGTTAATGCGCGTTCTCCCCCAGATAATAACGCTAAATTTTGTAGTTTTTTACCCGGGGGTTGGGCTACAATATCAATCCCTGTTTCCAGTAATCGATCTGGTTGTGACAACAGCAGATCCGCCCTACCTCCTCCAAATAACTGCACAAATACATCTTGGAATTGAACTCGAATCTCATCAAATGTCTGTTGGAAGCGGCGTGACATCTCTGTGTCCATTTCAGCAATCACCTGATAGAGCATTTCTTTTGCCTCTATTAGGTCCTCTTCTTGTTTCCGCAAGAAATCTAACCTCTCTGCTAGGCGATCAAACTCTTCAATTGCACCTAAATGAACGGTTCCGAGTGCAGCTATTTGCTTCTTCAATCCATTAACGATTCCCTGCTGCTCAGCAATCTCTCCCAACGGAGGATATTTTTGCTTAGCGAGATCAAAGCTTAGCTCGTACTCTTCTGATAGTTTGTTTAGCAAATGATCTAATTCTACTTCATACCGGTTTCCCTTTACTTCTTCGGCATGCAGCTTCTCTTCAAGTGCTTTTACTTGTTTACGAATCTCTTTTACCTCAAGCTCCAATTGCTCCTGCTTAGCAAATAGACTCGATCGATCTCCACGCCGTTCGGAAATCAGATTGGCTACACGGTCCTTATCCTGACGAAGCTCAGAAATTTTTTCATCCAGCTCTCCAAAAAAGGAATCATTATTATCATCTAGGCTATGCAGATCCATCAAAGCCTGATTTGCTTCTTCCCATTCCTTTGTCAATAAGGTACGTTGTTCACGTAAACGCTCCACCTGTTCGATTCGAGAGGCATGCTCCTGCTTTACTTGTGCCACGAGGACCTTCAGACTGGTAATCTGCTCATTCATTTCTTCCTTGCTAAGCATATGCTCTTTTCGTCTTGTTTCGGCTGTAGCGATGGCAGTTGTGAGCAAATGCTCTTCTTCCTCTAGCACCTTCAATTGCTGGCTAAGTTCTGTCAGCTTATGCTGAGCATCATTCATCTCTTTTTGATAAAGAGCCATATCCTGATCAAGTACAGCCATACGCTCCCGTAAGGATTTTCCAGATAACTCCGCTTGTTGCAGCAAACCTTTTAATTCCTGTTCACGTAAGCGAAGAACCTCTCCTTGTTCACGTAGCTTTTCCTGTTGCTCTTCTGCTTGTTTCGCTGTCTTTGTAACAGCTTCAATGCTAGCCTTCTTCTGTGCAATTTCATTTTGCAAGGTATCTAACATGCCTTCTAGCTCTTCTACCTGACGGTTGCGGCCTAGAAGATTTGCATTGTTCTTCTTCACAGCTCCGCCCGTCATAGAGCCGCCTGCATTAACGATATCACCATCTAGCGTGACCACCCGATAGCGGTAATGACAGCTTCTGGCTACACGGTTTGCCTGCTCCAAGGTTTCTGTAATGATGACATTGCCAAGCATAGACTCGACAACAGCCCGATAGGCTTCATCAAAGGAGACAAGACGACTAGCAATGCCTACCACTCCGCTTTCATTGCGCAATTGACGTTCATCTTCACTAGTAAGGGAACGAGAACGAATGACCGATAGTGGTAAGAAGGTAGCACGGCCCAGATTATGCCGTTTCAGGTAGCCAATCGCTTCACGCCCCGCTGCTTCATCATTTACGACTACATTTTGCAGGGCTCCTCCCAAAGCAACCTCAATAGCAGTTTCCACCTTGCGCGGCACTGTCATGAGCTCGGCAACTGCTCCATGGATTCCCTTCATGCCTTTTTCACGAGCGCGTAGGATTTCTTTAACCCCCTGCTGGAAGCCCGCGAAATCATGCTGCATCTCTTTTAATAGGTCTAGCCTAGAGCGCGTAGCTTCGCGTTGCTGTTCAAGACGGCGAATCTCCATTTCAGCCTCTTCGATTTGTTGCTCTTGTCCACGGGTTTGGGCCATGAGTTCACGGAAACGGGTTAGCGTTTCATTTAGCTTTTGCTCAATTGTTGCAAGCTCAGAGGCATGCCCTTCCCCTGTATTTAGCTGAGTAGATTCTTCACTAACTAGGCGATCTCGGTCTGCCTGCAAACGCTCCATTCGTGCCTTGCTGGTATCACGCGTCTGTTCCTGATGCCGAATATCATTACGGAGGCGAGCCATTTCATTAAGCTTGTCGAAGTAATCGCTTTTCAGCTTCTCCAGATCATCTGTCAACCCACGCACGACCACTTGGAATTCAGATTCCGCCTTCTTGAGCTTTCCTTCTGCTTCTCGCATCTTTCCCTTGGCTTCTTCTCGGCGTGCTTCTTCCGCTGTCAGCTCTTCCTCTATGACATGCTGCTTCTCGGTTAATCGGTGCATTTGCTCCATTGTTTGCTTACGATTCGCTTCTAGATTTCTTTTGCGCTCCCGCAATACCTCACGGCGGCCCTCTACCTTCTCCGCCTCTTCACTCACCGTAAGCAAAACCTGCTGTAGCTCTTCAATTGATTCGTCAATCTGATTAACCTTGTAGCGAGCCTGCTCTAGCTCCGCTTCTTGCTGCCCTGCTTGTGCGGCACGCTTGGCTAATTGATTTTCTAAATCAGCAGATTTTCTTTTCGTTTCCTCCCATTTGGCATGCGTCTGCTCGATTTGCTGCACGTAGAGAGCTACCTCATGCTGGATAAGCTTTTCATGTAGGCCTTTATAGGTCTTGGCTTTTTCCGCCTGCTCCTGCAAGGGACCTACTTGCTCTTCTACCTCATTGCGAATATCATAAATACGCACTAAATTTTGGGTTGTTTCATCCAGTTTCTTTTCTGCTTCCCGCTTGCGAGACTTATATTTTACAATTCCGGCTGCTTCTTCAAAAATGCCCCGGCGATCTTCTGATTTCGTGCTCAGTATTTCTTCGATTCGGCCTTGGCCAATGATAGAGTAGGCCTCTTTTCCTACACCTGTATCCATAAACAGTTCCATGATATCCTTTAATCGGCAGGAACGCTTATTAATAGAATAGTCGCTGTCCCCTGAACGATAGACTCGACGTGTTACGGTCACTTCGGAGTATTCGGTATCCAAAGAGCCATCCGAGTTATCTAGGGTTAAAGATACTTCCGCGAAATTTACCGGTTTGCGCGTATCGCTACCGGCAAAAATAATATCCTCCATCTTGGAGCCGCGAAGCGATTTAGCGCTTTGTTCACCAAGTACCCAACGAATCGCGTCCGATACATTACTCTTGCCGCTCCCGTTTGGACCAACTACCGCAGTCACTCCCGGTACAAACTCCAATTCGGTCCGGTCTGCAAACGACTTAAAGCCGATCAGTTCCAACCGTTTTAAATACATGATAATCTCCCCTAAACATACTCAATCCTCTTTAACTCTCCTAGTTTATCATAGATGACCCATTTGGCGTAGGGTGACTTGGGAAATACCTGATTTTCTGTATTTGTAGAAAAAAAATTGCCCTGCACTTTGCTACTTATTCATTCGTTAATGGTACTTTCCAATTAATACTTTGGTCTACCACAAGCGTTTCATCGAACCCTGTTTCTCGAAAAAACGTACATATGATTGCAAAATAATTTGCAAATAACTTTTTCAGTTTCAGTAAAAAACTAGGCTTCTACCTTGTAGACACACAAAGTAGAAGCCTAGTTTTTAACATGCTTTCAGCTATTTTTTACGTTACGCTTTCGTTTCAATTTTCATGAGAGCAAGTGCAGCAGCGCGTTGTTCTGCTTCTTTCTTGGAACGACCGGAGCCTACTCCCAACTGATTTCCATTCAATATCACTTCGGATACGAACTCACGGTTGTGGGCAGGTCCTCTCTCCTGCAAAATGCGATAAATGATTTCTCCCAAGCTGTCCTGTTGAACAAGCTCTTGCAATTGACTTTTAAAATCGGTCACTTGTGTAAATTCACCTTTATCAATGCGCGGATACACATATTTTTCTAGGAATTGAAAAACCGCATCCAAGCCTTGATCAAGGTACAAAGCGCCGACAAAGGCTTCAAAAACGTCAGCAAGGAGAGCTGGTCGTTGTCGCCCACCTGTAAGCTCCTCGCCTTTTCCCAATAGCACCAGTTCACCAAACTGAAGCAACTCTGCAAACTTAACGAGTGACGGTTCACATACGATCGCCGCACGAAGCTTGGTCATTTCACCTTCACTCATTTTCGGGAACATTTTGTAGAGAAATTGGGAGACCGTTAGCTCCAACACCGCATCGCCTAGAAATTCTAGGCGTTCGTTGTCGGAAATCCGTTTGCCCCTTTGCTCGTTCACATAGGAAGAATGGGTGAATGCTTGCCGCATCAAGGACTCATCAGTAAATACGATTCCGATTTTTTCTTGCAGCTCTTTAAAATTCATCCCTCTTTCACCTTCCCTCACCGAATGCATGCTCTACTCCGCATAACGTTTTAAAAGAATGGTCGCATTATGCCCACCAAAGCCAAATGTGTTAGACAAAGCATATTCTACCTTTGCCTCTCTCGCTTTGTTTGGTACATAATCCAGATCGCATTCCGGGTCAGGGTTCTCTAAGTTGATGGTTGGAGGTAAAATCTGATCACGCAGGGCATAAGCTGACGCCATCGCTTCGATAGCTCCTGTCGCTCCCAACAAATGACCTGTCATTGATTTGGTAGAACTCACAGCTAGCTTGTAGGCGTGCTCACCAAACAGGCTCTTAATTGCTTTTGTTTCAGCCACATCACCGGCTGGAGTAGATGTACCATGTGCATTGATGTAGTCCACTTGCTCTGGAGATACACCCGCATCCTTTAACGTATTTAACATACAGCGTCGGGCACCGTCTCCATTTTCATCCGGAGCAGTAATATGGAACGCATCAGCGCTCATACCATAGCCAACTACCTCGGCAATAATGGTTGCTCCACGCTGTTTAGCATGCTCTAGCTCTTCCAAAACCAATACTCCAGCACCTTCACCCATAACAAAACCATCTCGACCTTGATCAAAAGGGCGACTTGCCTTTTGTGGCTCGTCATTGCGAGTAGACATTGCCTTTAATGAACAAAAACCAGCCATACCCATCGGACGAATTGTCGCTTCTGTACCACCTGTAATCATAGCATCGGCTTGACCGAACTGAATGAGACGGAAAGCGTCACCAATTGAATTCGTACCTGTTGCACATGCAGTGATTGCACTCGAGGTTGGACCCTTTGCACCTAGCTCGATAGAAGCAATTCCAGAAGCCATGTTAGCGATTAGCATAGGAATAAAGAACGGACTAACGCGACGCGGACCCTTCTCCATCAAAATTTGATGTTGTTCTTCCCATGTACTAAGTCCACCTATTCCTGAACCAATATAGACACCGATACGCTCAGCATTCTCCTCAGTAATGGTCAAATTTGCGTTTTTCACTGCTTCCTTCGCTGCTGCTAGACCAAACTGCACGAAACGATCCATCCGACGTGCTTCTCGTTTGTCCATATATTGTTCGGGATCAAAATCTTTAACTTCTGCTGCAATTTTTGTAGGATAATCGGTTGGGTCAAAATTCTCAATCCGGCTGATCCCTGATTTACCTGCAAGCAGGTTCTTCCAAAGAGTTTCTGGGTCTTTTCCAAGTGCGGTTATACACCCAAAACCCGTAATGACTACTCTACGTCTCATGTTCATTCACCTCTATATAAATCAGCTTGCGCATCCTAGCTTAACATTATTAGTAACGTATCGTTTGTTGAAAAAATCACCTATTTGCGTAAAGGGAGAAGCCCCGTCGAAACGGAGCCCCTCCTTAGCGATTACTTGTGGGAAGATATGTAATTAACTACTTCACCCACAGTAGTAATTTTTTCTGCATCTTCATCAGAGATCTCTAGGTCGAACTCGTCTTCTAATTCCATAACAAGCTCAACAACATCAAGGGAGTCTGCCCCTAGATCTTCTTTGAAAGAAGCTTCTAACGTTACTTTATCTTCGTCTACGCCTAAACGGTCAATGACGATTTTCTTAACACGATCAAGAATTTCTGCCACTTACTTCACCCCCTCTCACGTATTATACGGGATGTCTCTTGTAAAAACCAGTTTACATATACATACCGCCGTCTACATGTAAGGTTTGTCCTGTCATGTAGCTTGAGGCATCAGATGCTAGGAAAAGTGCCACACTAGAAATTTCGTCAGCCGATCCAAGACGGTTAAATGGAATCTGTGCTAAAATTCCACTCTTAACGTCTTCCGGTAGAACATCTGTCATATCAGTGTCAACAAATCCCGGAGCAATCGCATTTACCTTAATGTTTCTGGAAGCGAGTTCACGAGCAGTGGTTTTGGTTAAACCAATGACTCCAGCCTTGGCAGCCACATAGTTAGCCTGTCCTGCGTTACCTAATACACCTACAACCGATGTAATATTGATAATGCTTCCGCTGCGCTGTTTCATCATTGGACGAGTCAACGCTTTTGTCATATTAAATACGCCTTTTAAATTGACGTTGATAACCTCATCCCATTCTGACTCTTTCATGCGCATTAAGAGATTATCCCTAGTAATTCCTGCGTTATTTACGAGAATATCAATTTTTCCAAAGCGCTCTAGCGCTGCTTTTACCATATTCTCCGCTTCTTCTGTATTTCCTACATTGGCGCGAATCATAATTGCTTCACGACCCATTTTTTCGATCTCAGCTACTGTTTCCTGAGCTTTCGCTTCGTTTCCTGAGTAATTAACGATGATATTGGCTCCGGCTTCCGCATATTTTAGTGCGATGGCACGACCGATACCACGAGAAGCCCCTGTAATCAAAGCTACTTTACCTTCTAACATTAACATGCTTCTCCTCCTCCAACGAATTCAGTAAGTGAATCCATGTCTTGCAGGCTAAAGATTTTTATGTTGGCTTCTTTTGGTGCAATTTTTTTCACCAAACCAGCTAATACTTTTCCGGGACCGATCTCAATAAACGTAGTGACGCCTTGCTCGATCATCCAAGCAACTGAATCCTCCCAAAGAACAGGAGAAGATACCTGTTCAACCAAGCTCGTAGCAATTTCGCTAGAATTCGTCACAGGACGTGCTGCAACATTCGTCACTACTGGTACATTGGCATCGTTTATTTCGATATCTGCTAAAACAGCCTGTAAAAGCTCAGCCGCTGGTTGCATCAAGGAAGAATGGAAAGGTCCGCTAACATTTAGTGGCATGACGCGCTTAGCGCCCGCTTCTTTTGCCAGTACTCCCGCTTTCTCTACACCTTCAGCACTACCTGAAATGACAATTTGCCCTGGGCAATTCATATTTGCAAGCTGAACAGGGTATCCGGCTTCGGTAACTTGTTCACATATGCCTCGCAACTTTTGGCGATCCATATTAAGTACGGCCGCCATAGCCCCTTGACCAGCAGGCACTGCTTGTTCCATATATTGTCCACGTGCACGCACGGTTTTCACAGCATCGGTAAAGCTGATTGCTCCTGCGGCTACCAATGCAGAATATTCGCCCAAACTGTGTCCTGCCACGAAATCTGGCTTCAGATCAGGGCATTTTTCTTGTAAAACCTTAAGAACAGCAACGCTCATGGTCAAAATAGCTGGCTGCGTATTTACTGTCAAACGCAGCTCCTCTTCAGGTCCTTCGTAGCAAAGATGTGAAAGCGAGAAACCTAGTGCTTCATCCGCCTGACTAAAAATCGCTTTTGCCGCTGATGATTCTTCACATAACTGCGCTCCCATTCCAACAAACTGAGAGCCTTGTCCTGGAAAAACAAATGCTAGTTTACTCAAATCCATTCGACTCCAATCCCTGTGTACTTCGTATTATTCGCCGTTTTGCTCACGTGTGCACCATGTGAGCAGTGCTGCTCCCCAAGTCAAGCCGCCACCAAAGCCAACGAGAATAACATTGTCTCCTTCTTTAACTCTTCCCGCTTGGATAGCTTCATCCAACGCAACGGGAATAGAGGCAGACGACATATTTCCATAGCGATCTAAGTTAATTACCACTTTATCCTCTGACAAACCAAAACGTTTCACAGCCGAATCAATGATACGTAAATTTGCTTGATGTGGTACCAAGAGATCGATTGCTTCCTTTTCTAGTCCTGCTTTTGTTAACACGGTGTCAGTTGCACTGTTCATGACTCGTACAGCAAATTTAAAAACCTCATTGCCAGTCATGGTCAAATAGTGCATTTTGTTCTCTACGGTTTCTTTTGTAACTGGGTAACGAGAACCGCCACCTGGGAGAGATAGCAACTTAGCACCTGATCCATCCGCACCTAGGTCAAAGGCTTTAAAGCCCATTCCCTCTGGAACAGGACCAAGAACAGCCGCTCCTGCGCCGTCACCAAATAGTACGCATGTATTACGATCTTCATAGTTTGTGATTTTGGATAATGACTCTACCCCGATAACCAGCACATAACGATACATGCCGTTCGCGATAAATTGTGTAGCAGTCGTCACCCCGTAAATGAATCCCGTGCATGCTGCGGAAAGGTCGATAGCCGAGGCTTTCTTAGCACCCAATCTTTCTTGTAATATGCATGATGTAGATGGAAAGGAATGGTCTGGAGTTACTGTTGCCACAATAATCATGTCAATGTCTTCAGCACTGATGTTTGCCTTGTTCAGCGCTCTCACGGCAGCTTCATAGGCTAGGTCTGAAGAAGCTTGATCTTCCGCACAAATTCGACGTTCACGAATCCCTGTACGAGAGGTAATCCATTCGTCAGAGGTTTCCACCATCTTTTCCAAATCGGCATTACTTAACACTTTATCAGGTGTATAGGAGCCTGTTGCCAGGATTCCTACAGGACGTAATCCATTCATTCTTTTTCCCCTTTTCCGCTATGATCGATCTGTAGCTCCTTTAAGATGAGCTGATTGACATCAGACTTGCAAAAACGCGCCGCTGCTAGCAGGGCATTTTTAAATGCTTTTGCATCGGATGAACCATGCGCCTTAAAGACAGGTCGTTTCAATCCAAGCATCGGAGCACCACCGTACTCTGCATAGTCCATGCGGTTAGCAAAACGTTTTAGACTTGGCTTTAAGATGGCAGCAGCCAGTTTATTCATGAAGGTTGAGGTAAGCTCACGCTTCAACTGAGAGAAAATAGCTAAAGCCGTTCCCTCTGTATTTTTCAATAAAATGTTGCCAGAGAAGCCCTCACATACTAGTACGTCGCAAGCATCCTCTAGTAAATCTCGCGCTTCTACGTTCCCAATAAAATGGACCGGACTCTCCTTTAGCAAGGGAAAGGTGCTTTTAGCCAGTTCATTCCCTTTCGCTTCTTCTGTACCGACATTTAGTAGACCAACGCGTGGCTTTTTTATGCCTAACACTTTTTCTACATATAGGCTACCCATAATAGCATATTGCACGAGGTGCTGGGGTTTCGCATCCATATTGGCGCCAACGTCAAGCACCAATGTAACGCCACCCTTGATTTTGGGAATCATCGCAGCTAGAGCCGGACGTTCAATTCCCTTCATGCGTCCCGTAATCAATAAGCCCGCTGTCATCAATGCTCCGGTGTTACCAGCAGAAATGACCGCCTCTACTTCCTCTTGACGCGCTAGTTCTACTGCTTTTACTAAAGAAGAATCTTTTTTACGGCGCACAGCTTTGACCGGTTCTTCATCTGTTGCTATTTTTTCTGTTGTATGTAAAATCTCAATATTAGATGGACGGGGTGTAGGCAGATAGCTGCCAATAGCTGATTCATCCCCAACTAAAACAATTTGTAAGGAGGGTTCAACAGCGATAGCCTCCAAAGCGCCTTCTACGGCACTGCGGGGTGCATGGTCGCCCCCCATGGCATCAAGTGAAATACGCAAGTACAATTCCCTCCTGTTTTTTCCTGACCTTACTACTCACGGATACGAAAAACTCTAAACGTAGCAGTAAACACATTTTCCCCTTGAACCTTCGTTTCGACGCGCACCTTGCTTTCGTCCCCTTCCGTAGAACGAACCACAGCCTTAGCAACCAGCTTCTCGCCTTGCTTCACAGGCCGAATAAAACGCATGCGGGCTGTAGCCGTTAAAGCAACATCCGCGTCGATAACAGCAACCGCCAGGGAGTTTGCTTGAGCAAAGATATAATGCCCACGAGCAATCTGTGTTCGAGTAAACACATACTCCTCTGTTATTTCTAAGACAGAAATTCCATAATCATCCAGTTGCAGATCTATTACTTCGCCAATCACCTCTTCAATTCCTAGTGATTTGACTGGATCCAAACTTTTCTCTGCAACAGATTTAATCCGTTCACGTAATTCCGGTATGCCTAGCTCTAAACGATCCAGCCGTATTGTTTGGATGCTAACATCAAACATCGCGGCCAAATCTTCATCCGTAGCGAATGGATTTCGTTCTAGACTATCCACGAGCTGTCTTTGACGATCTCTCTTAGCTATGCGAGCGATTTTCGGCACCCCCCTTAGCTTTTTCTATCTATGCTTACGAGTTGTTTTTAATACCAGGTACTAAATTAGTATACGGGAGGGAGGCTATTTTTACAACCCTATTCATAAAAATAACTTAATCCGTTAGATTCCCCCGTTTGAATAGAAAAAAAGCAAGGTGATCACCTCACCTTGCCTCTTACTTATTGAACCACTTTCTTACCTTTGTAAGTTCCGCAGCTTGCGCATACGCGGTGAGCTAGTTTGTGTTCGCCGCAGTTATCGCATTTAACCATACCTGGAATCTCTAATTTGAAGTGCGTACGACGCAATCTTTTACGAGTTTTGGAAGTTCTACGTTGAGGTACTGCCATCTTCCTTACACCTCCTTCGAAGTCAAAATGTCTGAAGGTTCCCCATATAGAAACTCAAGGCATAAAGCCGTAAGTGAAATGGTTATCTGTGGAACCGATGTATGTGGGTTAGGGCTAATTCACAGGAATCGACCAACCCGTTCAAAAATGAAGCAATTCATCCAAAGAGAAGCGCTTCATCTTGAAAACAAGCTTATTCTTCTGCTTGAATGAAGAATTTTTTTAGGGCTTCTAAACGCGGATCAATACGTTCTGTGGAACAATTGCATGACTGTTCATTGCGGTTAATTCCGCAACTCGCGCACAGTCCCTGACAATCCTTGGAGCACAATGGGAATGCTGAAATTGACAACAAGAAGTCTTCTTCCAGGAACGGGTCCAACTCGATCTCTTCGCCAGTCACCTGATGAATATCGCTATCCTCATCAAATTCGATATCGGATGTATTCGGCGCAAAGGTTTCAGAAAAAGGAATCGAAAGCTGTTCCGTGTACGGTGTCAAGCAACGCGCACAAACGAACTTAGCTTCTGCTTGTATTTCTCCCTTGATATAGATTAAGCCACCGAGCTCCATAGCCTCTCCTGTAACAGTAACAGGTGATAAGTCTCGAATCTCTTGATGACGCTTCTTTAAATCCTGGGAATCCAAGTTTGTTTGAAAAGGAAGTGGTTCTCCTTTTCTGTGGTGCAATTCTATTAGTTTAATATTCATGTTATCACCTCATGCACAACAAAGATGATTATAGCTTTTGCCTACATCTTTGTCAACCTATTTTCCTTGACACCTTATCGGCTGCAAATAGAATTTGCCAGAACAAATGAACTTGTCTACACTACCAGTACAGATAGGTTCTGGTAGAAAGGATGTAATTTTTACAAATGAAATCAGTGGGCCTTATAGTAGAATACAACCCTTTGCACAATGGACACAAGCTTCATTTTGCATTAGCGAAAAAAATGACAGGCGCTGATGCCTGTGTCGCCGTCATGAGCGGCAACTTTTTACAACGGGGTGAACCTGCCATCGTCTCAAAATGGGCTCGCACGGAAATGGCTCTGCGTTTAGGTGTTGATTTGGTAATTGAACTCCCTACACTCTTTGCCACCTCGAACGCTGAGTTGTTTGCCCACGGTGCGGTCTCACTGTTAGATCGCATCGGAGTAGTTGATACGCTATGCTTTGGTTCGGAGTGCGGAGACATTAGCTGGATGAAACAAGCGGCACAGCTACTCGCGCATGAAGCACCTGAATTTTCTCATTTACTAAAAGCAGGGTTACGCGATGGTCTTCCGTATCCTAAGGCATATGCTGAAGCGGCTCACACGTACCTCACCGATCACGGCATTCACGGCGCAGCTCTCGATCAACCAAATAATATACTCGGTTTTAACTATCTCCTATCACTGGCTAGGTTAAACAGCAAAATTGTACCTGTCACCATCCAACGTCAAAAAGCAGGCTATCATCAAGAAACAATCACAGACGAGCAGATAGCAAGCGCTACCGCTTTGCGAAAAATATTGACAGAGCAACAACAAAAGATAGCAGCAGTCGCCGGATACGTACCGAGAGCTACTGTAGAAGTGTTGCAACGTGAATGGCTTTCTGGGCTTTGTCCTATGACGTGGGAAAATTTCGCTCATCCTCTATTCCATCGTCTGTTACAGCTCACTGCACAAGAGCTTGCTACGTATCATGAAATAGAAGAAGGAATGGAACATCGGCTCCTTGAATCGGTACGGCGATCAAAAACCGTTGCACAGATGATCACCTCTGCTAAAAGTAAACGATATACGCAAAATCGCATTCAACGTATGTTGCTTAACGTGCTACTCGATGTAAAAAAAGACCAGATATCTGCTTTCAACCTCCGCCATGGCGCCTCATACGCCCGTGTACTTGGGTTCAGCCAGAAGGGAAGAGCATTACTTCAGCAGGCTAAACAAAAAAGTGCAATCCCCCTCTACACGAATGTAAGGGATGGATTGCACCCTATGCTTGATGTTGATATTCGATCAAATGCTTTGTACCGTTTGGCTCATTCGACTCAAATCGAGCAGCCCTTTTTGGAAGAATATCGCCGGATTCCTTTACAAATCACACCTGAGTAAGAGAGATCTTTTCTTTTACTCTGTTCCCTTTGGCTTTAGGTGCTGAAGGTATTGTAGTGCATCATCTACCGTTTTTACTGGAACAATCCGCATAGAGGTATGAATACGTTTCGCCGTTTCCACCGCTACTTCATAGTTTGATTTATCGCCGCTTGTATCGTTTGGCGCAAAGAAAATTTCTGCTCCTGCGGCATCAGCGGCGATAACCTTGTGATTGATGCCACCGATCCTTCCTACAGTACCATCGGAATTCATTTCACCCGTTCCAGCAATACGATAGCCACGCGTGATATCGATTTCTGGACGCAATTGATTATAGATTTCCAAGGTAAACATTAAGCCTGCGGACGGTCCACCAATATTATTAGCGGCAATCGTAATTTTCTTATCAAATAGGATGCGTTTTTGATCCTGCGGTGTAATCCCAAACCCAGCTCGATGGGACGTTGCTCCATTATTTTCCGGTAATTGCGCCAGAATCAATTCCGCCTGTTCTTGTTTTCCATCCCGTTTAAATTGTAGTTGGATAGCATCACCAGCCTTCTTACCTTCCAATAAGAGGAATAGATCATTCTTATTTTTAACCGGCTTGTTGTTCAGCGAGGTAATGACATCTCCCACCTTCAACACGTTTTTAGCTGGAAAGCCATCCATTACCGACAAGACTAAGACTCCTTGATCCTCCATTTTGACTGGATAGCCAGCTTTTTTCAGGGCGACCGCTTCTGCAACCTGCTGCGATCGCTGCATCACCAACAGCTCCCGTTTTGCATACTCCTCATCGCTTTCACCCTGCGCTGTAATAAATTTATCGGAAATGAGATCAGCATCCTTAGAAAATTGTGCGTATAAATACGTTAAAGGTGTTGCTCGGGACATGCGTACAGTGGTCAGCATAAATGTACCCTTCTCATCCTTTACGCCGCCTTCTACGGTAATCATAGGCGAAAGCTCTTTAGCCGTCCCAGCACGCTGTACATAATAAGGCATAGGTATATAAGTACTAATGACCATAAGAATCATAATGATCATAGCTACCAGGACGGCTATATTCCGTTTATTAGTTCGTCTTAAGCCCTCGTTCGATTGATTTTCGTTTTGCATCTGTTTCCTCCCAATTCTTTATCATCTCTTTAATTTGATCAATATGCTTTCGAGCCGCTATCTCTCCTAATTCGACAATTGAATCTATTTGTGTAAAAGACAAGCTACCGATGTGACCTACCTCTGGACGGATCACTAAATCTGCTGATAGCATCCTATGGCGCAAAATTTCACGTTCCATTACATCTATCGTTTGAGCAATCACATCAAAGATGCTTGACACTTTCATTCTGGTGTCAAAATTCGCTACATCAATGGCCAGGACTAGATCAGCCCCCATTTCTTTCGCAACGGTTATCGGCACTCGATCAATTACACCTCCATCCACCAGCATTCTGCCATTTACCTGCTCTGGCACAAAAATTCCTGGCATAGCAATACTGGAACGCACAGCGATATCTACAGGTCCCTCTGTAAAAACAACTCGTTCTCCCGTCTCTATATCAGTTGCTACAATTGCTAAGGGAATTTGTAGTTCTTCAATATTTTTGCCATGAGTTAATAAGCGGATGATTTCTTTTATCTTTTGACCGGCTACCAATCCCATATGAGGGACCACTAAATCTAACCAGTGCTTGCGCTTTAAATTTATTGCCAATTTCTCCATCATGTCTGGTCGAATTCCATTTGCATAAAAGGCCCCTACCAAGCTCCCCATACTGCTTCCTGCTATAAAATCAACAGGAATATCATGCTCTTCAAGTACCTTTAGAATACCGATATGAGCCAATCCACGGGCACCCCCCGCTCCAAGTGCTAAACCAATGGTTGGTCGTTTCTTGTCTGTCATAAAAAACGCCTCCTCCCCTCAATCATATGAAAACAGCCCACTTCTCCATTCATTTTTTAGCTAGTAGAGAGTATGAATAGTTTGTACCTCTCCAACGTAGACATGTACTAACGCTTACATCCGGGAGGGTTATATGTCGCATCGTTCTCCTTATCTCACAATTAGTTTAGCGATTTTGTCGCTCCTTTTGGTTTTTGTACTTATTATTAATCCGGAGCCATCCTTTCAAGCTGCCGTTCGCGGCTTAAACATTTGGTGGGAAGTCGTCTTTCCTGCTCTTCTCCCCTTTATATTTGTATCGGAGGTTCTGATGGGAGTTGGTGTTGTTCATTTTATCGGGGTATTACTGGAGCCACTGATGCGTCCTCTCTTCAATGTCCCGGGTACAGGAGGGTTCGTGCTGACAATGGGGTTCTCTTCCGGCTATCCAGTCGCAGCCAATCTAACCACGCGTTTACGAGAGAAAGGCCACATTACAAAAGTTGAAGGGGAAAGGCTCGTTACCTTTGCTACTACGGGAGATCCACTTTTTGTTATCGGTGCAGTAGCCGTTGGTTTTTTTAACAGTGAACAGCTCGGATATGTAATCGCCTTTACCCATTATGGTGCTGCAATCCTGCTTGGCATGCTTTATCGTATGTACTCCCCTGTTTCCCCCATAACAGCGATTTATGAAAAATCACAGCATCCCTTACTTTACCGGGCCTTACAAGCTATGCATCGTGCCAGACTCAGTGATAATCGCCCCTTCGGCAAGCTAATGGGAGATGCCGTGCAATCCGCTCTACAAACCCTAATGGTGGTCGGGGGCTTTATTATCATGTTCTCTGTCTTGCTTCAAATGATGCAAACCGTTGGCATTACCAGCTTCTTAAACCGGGTTCTCTTTTTATTGCTGGGCCCGTTTGGATTTACAGACGCGATGGGTAAGGCTGGCTTAGCTGGGTTATTTGAAGTAACAATGGGTGCTCAAAATACTAGTGAAATTCAGAATATCTCGATGATGGTCAAAGCAGCTATTACCGCTGCCATCATATCCTGGGGTGGTCTAAGCGTCCATGCACAAATTGCAAGCATTTTAAGCAAAACGGATATTAGCGTGAAGCCTTATCTCATCGGGCGGGCTATCCATGCTATTTTTGCAGCGGTGTTAACAATCGTGTTCTGGAAACCACTTACGATCATCACGCAAAATGTAAATACAAGCATCCCAGCATTTTTACCTAGCGAGCACTTACTTCAGGCTAAATCGTGGTGGCTTATTTTTTCTCAAATGAGCACCATTGCAGCTTGTATCGCAATTGTCTTATTTTTAATTTGTTTTTTATTACACAAGCTTTGGAAGCAATAATGGCCTAATATGTATACAAATAAAGGAAGGGTAAGAAACCCGCGTTCCTTACCCATTTATTGAAGCCTTTCCCTACAGGCCGGCTAGCAACCATTCCTAGCTGTTTCCCTGTAATTCCTGAAACTTTAACCGCATCGATTGCTCTACAATCGGGGGCACCAAATCAGTTACATTGGCATCATACTTGGCAAGCTCCTTTACGATGCTTGAGCTTAAGAAAGAATATTGATTATTTGTCATGACAAACAGTGTTTCAATCTCCTCATCCAGCTTGCGATTAATAGAGGCCATCTGCATTTCATATTCAAAATCAGATACTGCCCGTAAGCCCTTTAACAAGACCCGAGCCTCTTTTCTTTGCATATAATCAACCAACAAGCCATTAAAGGTATCTACTTCTACATTAGAATACTCGGCTGTTACTTCACGTAATAATGCCATGCGCTCTTCTAATGTAAATAACGGCTTTTTATTTGAATTAACCAGTACAGCCACAATAACCTTGTCAAAAATTTTAGCTCCACGCTTAATGATATCTAGATGCCCATACGTGACCGGATCAAAACTGCCTGGGCAAACTGCTATTCTCATGCTAGGAATCTCCTTCCACTATATAGCGATAAATAGTAACCCTCGTATCTCCATAAGTAGAGCAACGATATTGCTCACACATTCCAATCTGTTCAGGTAAAGTTAGCTTAGCATCATGCTCGGTCACAATCCAAGCATCAGCGGCTACCATATGTAATTGTTGGAGTTGTTCAATCTCTTGCTCAAGCTTTTGCTTTGCATAAGGAGGATCAAGAAATACTAAATCAAATTGCACCCCACGAGTAGAAAGCACCTTAAGGGCACGTGCTGAATCGATTTTATAAACCTCTGCCTGCTCATCCAAACGCAAGGTTTTAAGATTTTGTTTGACCGTGTTAAAAGCTTTGTTGTCACTGTCTACAAAAATGGCCTTTGCAGCACCCCGACTAAGAGCTTCAATCCCTAAGCCTCCTGTCCCTGCATATAGATCCAACGCCCATTCCCCATCAAAATATGGTCCGATCATGTTAAAGATGGATTCCTTTACCTTGTCTGTTGTGGGCCTTGTGCTTGTACCAGGCACGGCAGCTAGCGAACGACCTCTATGTTCTCCTGAAATCACTCTCATTTTCTCTTCACCTAACTTGTATACATATCCGTTGTCACACTTTTTCGTGAGACAGTAGTTTTCATACTACCATATAGGAAGGAAAAACGTAAAATTTTCAATCCAAACGATAAAAAATATAAATCAGGATGTATAACTTACCAGTTTGCTGGTAAAAATGTGTTACAAGCGATGCTATGGTGTCGCTGACAACCGCGGAGAAGACTTACGTTTCCCCATAAGCTCTTCCTCCGGTTTCTCCTCTCCCATAATTGAAGTCAGTTCAGTTGACACCTCATGTAGATAGGAGCATGAAGGTGACAGGTTTCCCTCGTGGAAACAGCTTGAATGACTGCCTCACTCTTTTTAAGAAGAAGTGAGGTATTTTTTTGTCCAAAACAGAGATATTAGTAAACGTCCCCATTCATAAAGAATAGAAGGAGAGAACCAGCATGGCTGCTAAAAATCCATCAGAACGTAAGATTAAAGCCTCTAAAGCTCAATCGCAGGCGGATCGCACTGGTGTTGGAATCGAGCGTGCCCGCGATATGCAATCGGAAGCGGATCTTCTTGATGCCAAGAAGCATAACCAATAAATATTGTTGACGTCCCAAAAGTTACATGCCAATACATTATGCCTCCTTGTGGATACTACTTCTATAAGGAGGCGTTTTTTATGCACACCGTTTGGAAAGGTTCCATTAGTTTTGGTTTAGTGAATATCCCTGTTCGTATGTTTACAGCAACAGAAGACCGCGATATTCGTTTTCGTCAATTGCATAAGGAGTGCCATACGCCCATTCGGTACTCCAAGGTTTGCCCAACCTGTGACCGTGAAGTAGCTTCCGATGAAATCATAAAAGGATACGAATATGAAAAAGGTAATTTTGTTATGATTCAAGACGAGGATTTGGACAAAATCGCCCCCGAAACGAAACGGGCTATTGAAATTGTCGATTTCGTTCAACTGTCAGAAATTGATCCCATTTACTTCGATAAAAGCTACTACCTCTCTCCACAGGAAACAGGGGAAAAGGCTTATTCCCTCTTACGGGTTACTTTGCAGCAGACCGGTAAAATCGCAATTGCTAGAATCACCTTGCGTAATAAAGAAAGCTTGGCCGTATTACGTATCTATCAAAATGGTATGGTGTTAGAAACGATCTTCTATCCCGATGAGGTACGCTCCTTAACTCAAGTACCAGCTCTCCCTCAAGCAGATGCGCCACTAGTCGAGAGTGAGCTAGCTATGGCCATTCAATTAGTCGAAAGCATGTCTCGTCCCTTCCACCCTGAACAATACCAAGATACGTATCGACAGCATTTACAAGAGCTCATTACGACAAAACTGGAAGGGAAAGAGGTGGCAACAGCGCCTTCCGCACCACGCGCTAATGTCATTGATCTCATGCAGGCATTAAAGGAAAGCTTGGCTCAAGCTGAAGCCCCCCAAGAGCTGGCAACAAAAGAAACAAATGAGAATCGTGACATCGTGGAACGATATCCTGAGCCGCGGCCTATTGCTCAGAATCCCAAAAAGAAAAGCAAAGCATCTACAACTGCGGCTACAACGAAGCTAACCCCTGATACAAGCACTACCAGTGTAACAAAAGCCTTGCGACGAAAGAAAACACAGACACCGAATACGAAATCATAACGAAAAAGCTGAGGGCCCAGCTTGTTGCTCTCAGCTTTTTCATTTTTACTTTCTAGGATAGCTGATATGTCTATAATACATCCTTAATTGGAGCTTCTAAATCCATTGGCTCAACAGGCGACTCAAAACGCCCCACTACCTTCCCTTCTCGATCCACTAAAAATTTTGTGAAATTCCATTTTATAGAGTCATCCATCAATGTCTCAGGAAATTTTTCTTGTAAAAACATATGTAAAAGTCGCCCAGATGCCTGTGACTCATCAAAGCCAGCAAATGGAATTTCCTGACATAGATAACGAAAGAGCGGATTCGCATTCGTTCCCTTTACATCCGTTTTCGCAAATACCGGAAATTTCACCCCATAATTCAACTCGCAAAACTGAGCAATTTCCTTGTTATTTCCTGGTTCTTGTTGCTCAAATTGATTGCAAGGAAATCCTAAAATTTCTAAACCATCATCTCGGTAACGGTCGTACAGCTTCTGTAAATCTGTATATTGCGGTGTAAAGCCACATTTGCTAGCTGTATTAACAATAAGTAAGACCTTCCCTTTATAACGTTCTAATGACACCGTTTCCTCATGCATTGTTTGTACGGAAAAATCAAAAATGCTCAAACAAATCACCATCCTCTCTCTACATTATAATCATTCTAAATAAATTACGGCAATTATTTTTGCACTTACATACACTTTTGATCCATTTACAACGTAACATTGTTATGTTACGATCGTTTGCACAAAGTAAACTTCTATCCTTACAAAAGGAGGTCACCCAAATTAACCAGGAATTGCTTTCAAAAAAACAATTGCTAGAGCAAACCGGAATCTCCTACGGCCAGCTTTACCGCTGGAAACGTAAAAATTTAATTCCCGAGGACTGGTTTATTCGCAAGTCAACCTTTACAGGGCAGGAGACTTTTTTCCCTAAGCAGGAGATCCTGCATCGAGTGAACAAAATTCTAAGTCTGAAGGACGATCTTTCACTAGATGAGTTGGCAAATATGTTCTCTCCTATTCCTTTAGATCATGCAATGAATAGACAAACGATCCTTTCTCGAAACATTGTTACACAAACTTCACTTGAGCTATATGAGGAATGCTTTGCCAAGCAGCAGGAATACTCTTTTGAAATCGTCTTGTCCTTGTATGCTGTTGATCAATTACTGCTCAGCGGTGAGTGTAGTCGAGAAGAAGCCAAAACCGTTCTGCGCACCTATGCAGCTAACTATGCTTCCTTACAGGGGAAAACGGCTGAACTTATTCTTGTTAGAAAAATGGGCGTATCCATCTGTTTAATCACATCATCTCCTGAAGAACTATTTTGGGAAGAGCATGCTCGAATTGTTGCCCGTCTTTCTCTTCCTGTTTTACTTGAAAATTTGAAGCAGAAATGGGACATACTCAAGGAGGAATTGTAAATGTCAAGAAAAGAACCCGATGATCTCGTAATCAATGGTTCCATGAAAATACCCGGAGGAACTTTTCATTCTGTCAAAATAGCTGGTAGTGCAAAAATCACGTCTGATCTTGTATGTAAGGAATTTTCTTGCGCGGGGCATGCTACTGTGGATGGAGATGTTGAGTCTGAAACCTTTGTCGTTCGAGGCAACTCCTCGGTTCATGGAAGCGTCGAAAGTCAAATCTTGAAAATTAGTGGAAATACAAAAGTCAATGGTCAGGTTAAAGGTCAGGAAATTAACATTGATGGCAGTATTTTGGTTGATGGCTCCTGCCATGCAGAAGAGATGAGAGTACGTGGCTATACTAAAATTGCTGGCGATTGTGAAGCAGAGTCCTTTCAGACGTATGGCTGCTTTCAAATAGAAGGATTACTAAATGCGGGACGAATTTATATTCAGCCAAGCGGTGAATGCAGAGCAAAAGAAATAGGCGGGGAGCATATAGAAGTAAAACGACGCGGTTCCTTCCTCCCTTCCCTGCTTCGCCCGTTTTTTTCCAACAGTCTAACTACACATATTATCGAAGGCGACGATATTTATTTAGAAGACACCAAAGCCACCATTGTCCGTGGCAATCATATCACCTTAGGTCCAGGATGCGACATCCAGCTCGTAGAATACAAAACGAGCCTTATTTGCGATGATAAAGCAAATGTGAAGGAAAAAGTTCAGCAGCAATAAAATCTGTTAAGAAAGCGATCTGTACATCTAATCATTCCATTGTTACGAGGTGGCATATGAACCCAATCATCCCATTTGAACCAACCATTTGTGAAAGTATTCCTCAAGGCTCTGAATGGATAGCTCAGATTAAATGGGACGGTGTTCGCATCTTAACCTATTTTGATGGTCAACAGGTTCAGCTATTTAACAGAAGAGGCAATGAACGAACCTGGCACTACCCTGAAATCACAAATATAGCTACGTATAGTTCAGCCACTTCCCTCATTTTGGACGGTGAAGTAATTTCCCTTGGTTCTACAGGAAAACCATCCTTTCATGAAGTAATGCGTAGAGATGGAATTCGCCGTCTTGAAAAGGTATCTCATATAAAATCCCAGGTTCCCATTACTTATATGATCTTTGATATCTTATTTGTTAATGGGGACTGGGTCAATCATCTTCCCCTACGCGATCGAATGGAACTGCTACAGCAGTGGATCAAGCCTTCTGAGCATATTCAGTTGGTAACCAGTCATCCCGACGGACATGCACTATATAAGGTTGTACAAGAACATCAATTAGAGGGCATTGTTCTAAAAGATCTAACAAGTAGCTACCTTATCAATGGAAAGGATAAGCGTTGGCAAAAGAAAAAATACTACCGTGATCTAATTGCTGTTATAGGCGGTGTTACATTTCGCGATCAGGTGGTCAACTCGCTTCTATTAGGACTCTACACACCCGATGGTCATTTACACTATATTGGTCATGCTGGTACAGGAAAACTGACAAACGCAGATTGGTTAGCATTAACACAGGTTATCAAGCCGCTCCTTCAAAAGGAGATGCCCTTCATGAATCGACCAGATCGGTATAAGGATGCCAGTTGGCTTTCACCTGAACTAACGGTAAAAGTGCATTTTGCTGAGTGGACAAGCGGTTTAACATTGCGACAACCAAGTATTCAAGCCTTTGTCGATGTACCAGCTCAGTCATGTCGATTTGATGTGTAATATTTGCGGAAATGATCTGGACAAAAAAGAAGCGGATGCTGTGAAGCAAATACAGAAATATCGGGAAGAATAAGGCACATCCGAATAGCAGGAGGTGTTTATTCCTTGGCGATTGCTACGAAAGAGTATCGTTTAGAGATCGAAGGAAAAGAACTAGTTATCACCAATCCCGATAAGCCTCTTTGGCCTAAAGCCAGCGTAACCAAACTCATCTATTTACAATATCTCATACAAATGGCTCCTTATTTACTCCCTTATACAACTGATCGATTTTTAACTGTGATTCGCTATCCGCATGGAGTCGAGGATAAATCGTTTTACCAAAAAAATCTTCCAGATTATGCGCCAGAGTGGATTCCACGTGCTGTAGATGGCTCTATCACCTATGCATTGTTAAATGATACTGCCACACTGATCTGGATGGCCAATCAGGCTGTATTAGAATGGCACATTGCTTTTCATACCTATCAAGAGGAATGGCCTACTGAGTTGGTTTTTGATCTTGATCCATCCACTCCCGATTTTAGAGATGCAATAGAAGCTAGTTTGTATCTAAAAGAGATTCTGGATGAGCTACAGCTCAACAGCTATCCCAAAACATCGGGGGCCAGTGGTATCCAAGTTTATATTCCTATTCAGCCAGGCTATGCTTTCGAACAAACTCGAAAGGTAGGAGAATTTATTAGTAACTATCTGACGCAAAAATATCCGAAAACATTAACCATCGAACGTTTGACGAAGAATCGAGGAACGAAGTTATATCTCGATTACTTACAGCATTGGCGCGGCAAAACATTACCCGCTCCCTACACAACCAGAGCCAAGGAGCTAGCAACAGTCTCCGCCCCTCTAAGCTGGTCGGAAATAGAGAGTGTACATCCTAGTGATTTTACTATCCACACAATGCCTGAACGGGTCAAACAAAAAGGAGACTTATTTCTTCCTTTACAACAGCGAGAAAATCGATCTACTCTAGATCATATTTTAGATATATTAAGCTAAGACATAGACGGATTTTTTGTTCCAATCCTTATCTTGATAGAAAAACAGCTTTCGTGAGAATGGAGGAGGAAATACGTGTGTATTCTATGTTATACTTTCCCCATGAGTAAACATGAGGAGGAGATTCACTTTGTATGATCCGATTGCCTTTTCCATCGGAAGCTTAGATGTCCATTGGTATGGACTTATTATGGGGACTGCTTTTTTAGTAGGAACATATCTCGCGCGTTATAATGCCAAGCGCTCTGGTATAGATCCCGATCACATTTTAAACATGGTAGTCTGGATTATTCCTGCCGCTATTGTTTGTGCTCGTCTTTATTACGTAGCCTTTGAGTGGAACACGTATAAAGAGAACTTGCTCGATATCTTTAAGGTCTGGAATGGTGGTCTGGCAATCCACGGAGGACTCATTGGCGGATTCATCGCTGGTGCTTTGTATATAAAAAAATACAACCTGCCTTTCCTTACATTAGCAGATGCTATGATGCCTAGTGTTATCTTGGGTCAAGCCATCGGTCGTTGGGGTAATTTTATGAATCAGGAAGCACATGGGGATGTAGCTTCTGCCGCATTCATGTCTCACTTCCCTGCCTTTATCCGTGAACAAATGTTCATCCAAGGTCAATACTACCATCCTACTTTCTTGTATGAATCCTTGTGGAATATACTTGTCCTTGCTCTCTTATTATTGATGCTGTACCAGTTCAAAAAATTTGATGGGCAAATTTTAGGCAGTTACCTGATTTTATATTCATTTGGTCGTTTCTTTATTGAAGGAATGCGTACAGACTCCTTGTATCTCGGACCTTTACGCATCGCCCAAGTAATGAGCCTTGTTTTGATGGCAGCAGGCTTCATTGTCCTAGTTTACTGCTATCGCAGACAAAAAAAGATCGGTTCCAAGCAAAAAGATAGTATGTAGCAAGACCCATAAATAAAGCACTCTGTCCCAGTAAAAGGGGCCGGGTGCTTTTGTTATTTTCAGAAGAGCTGTTGCTCGTTTAAAAAAAATAGAATCAGGTCATACTGGATTTACAGTCATAATCGACTGGCATTTCTGATAAGGAAGGGCTGAAAAAATGACTAGTGAACTGTTAGAAGAATATTTAGATCACGTTGTAATTGTGCATTATCAGCTAGCCAACGCTTCGAATACGCTCCCCGCCCATCATACAGAAGAAGGGTTGCTTTATGATTTTGACAGTGCTGGAATCTTGCTATGTCAAAAAAATCTGTGTTATATTCCATTTCATTCCATCCAAAAAATAGAAATAAAAGCTAGGCCCACTCTCTGGCAACGCTTAACAGGAGTGTCCTAGCTTTTAGCTTATAATCTTACTATTGTTACATTTTATAAAAACACATCAAGAACACGATAGCTGACAGCAGCTAAGAGAGCTACTGTTGGAAGCGTAATCACCCATGTGAAAACGATACGTCCTGCAACCCCCCACTTAACAGCAGAGAATTTCTGTGAGGCACCTACCCCCATAATAGCGGAGGAAATAACATGAGTGGTACTAACCGGCAATTTCAGAATCGTAAATAGAGTAATGATAAACGCAGAGGATATATCAGCCGAAAAGCCTGAAATCGGCTTGATCTTCATAATCTTGCCACCTAGCGTTTTGATAATTCTCCATCCCCCAACAGAGGTTCCGAATGCCATGGCAAGAGCGGCTGAAACCTTCACCCATAGCGGGATATCTGTTGTTGTAGCGAAACCACCTGAAACCATTGCAAAAGTAATGATTCCCATCGTCTTCTGTGCATCATTTGCACCATGGCTAAATGCTTGCCAGGAAGCAGACAGCACCTGTAAATAGCGGAAGCCTCTGTTTGTCTTGTGATAAGGCATGTTAGCGACGATTTTGGAAACAAGTTTAATAACAATAAAGCCAACTACAAAGGCAATGAGCGGAGAAAAAATCAAACCTTGAATGATTTTGATAAAGCCACCATAATTAACCGCACTAAAGCCTTCAGCTCCTACCACCGCACCTGCAATTCCACCGATTAATGCATGGGAGGAAGAGCTAGGAATACCGAACCACCAAGTAATCAGGTTCCAAAGAATTGCAGCCACCAAAGCAGCAAGAACTACCACTAAACCATTTTCTAGCTGAAATGGGTTAGCAATATCGCTACCAATCGTTTTGGCAACACCTGTATAAGTAAGCGCACCGACCAAGTTAAAGATCGCAGCCATGAGAATGGCCGTACGTGGGCTTAGTGCACGGGTTGACACCGAGGTTGCAATTGCATTGGCTGTATCATGGAATCCGTTGATAAAGTCAAAGCTCAAAGCCATAATCACCACAAGAATGAGGATGATTAGTTCTGGCGACAGATTAAGCATTCTTCAGCACAATCCCTTCAACCAGATTAGAGACGTCCTCAGCAAAATCAGCACAGTCTTCCAGTTTTTCATATATCTCTTTCAGCTTAATCGCTTCAATTGGGTCTTGCCCTGGTGTATTTAACAGCTCAGAAACCATTTTGCGATAGTTCGCATCTGATTCATGCTCAAGTGCTTTAATATCCTTTGCGATACCCTCCACTACGTTATGATCCAGCTTACGTAGAGTGCGAATCAATTCAATTAGTTTAGAGGTTAGCTGGTGTAGGATATTCGCTTGAGCTAGAACACGCTTGTCTACTTGTTTTACCTGGTAGAGATACATGCATTCTGCAGTACCATCAATCAAGTCAATAACGGAATCCAGTGTATGAGCCAACGCGTGAATATCCTCACGTTCCAACGGTGTGATAAATGTTGAGTTCAACTGGTTCATTATTTGACGACCAACAGCATCGCCTTCTTTTTCAACTGCTTTAATTTCAGCTACTTTCTCCTGTAAATTTTGGTAGTTACTAACCATTTCAAAAAAGAGATGGGAACCTTTATGTACAGTCGCAGCTTGCTGTTCAAAAAGATCGAAGAATGTTGTTTTGTTAGATTTGATCATGGAAGAAATCTCACTCCTTCAGAATTATCACCTCTACGATTATATAAAACATGGTTTTCTACGTAAATTGATTTATAGTCAAAATTCGACAAAACTATGTTAAGTTTTTGTAAAGATATTAATAAGATTTGATAAACCGCTAGATGACAGGGTTTTTAGCACTTTTATTTTTTATTTATTTGCAAAAAAATCCTTTATTTCCTCCATGAAAATTAAACAAAAACATACTTATTTTGTATTTATTGATAATTTATACATTAATTTACTGGTAATATTTAGATATTTTTTGATACTTGATCGCAAATTGTTAACAAAATGTTTGCTTGCCAAATTCATAGGTCATTTGTATCAGATGCTCTCCCATTTTTTTCGTCATCAAAAAAACCAGGGGGTATCCTGGCTTCATCTTAGCTCTTTTCTATTGTGTACGTTGTTACATGCATTCATGTATATGTGTTTAATGAAGTGGAATGTGGTTGGTGTCACGATGCCAAAATTTTATCTCCCCGCCTACTGGACCACTATATAAGCAATCACGTTGTTTTTTAGCTTGGTACATAATTTGGTCTGCATAGGCAGTAAGCTCCGTAGCTGTAGCAGCATGATCGGGATAGGAAGCTACCCCTATACTAACTGTCACTTCGCCTACTTCCTGTCTAATTTTGTTCTGTAAACGCAGACCTACATCCACTCCTTCCTCTAGGCAGGTATGCGGAAGTAGCACCACAAATTCCTCTCCTCCCCACCGTCCAACTAGATCATTTTCCCTGACATTTTCACGTAAAAATCCCGCAAAGCGCTTCAAGAGCCTATCACCTTCCAAGTGACCATGCTCATCGTTGTATTTTTTAAAATGATCCAGATCAATAACCAGTAATGTGACTGAATATTCGTGGATTTTTGCTTTTTGAATTTCCCTGTCCATCATTTTAAAAAACTGTCGATTAACCAGAACCTCTGTTAGTGAATCATGATGAGCCTGTTTTTTATAGTCCTCAAGCTTTTTTCCATAATAAAAGCCGCATGCACCTTGGAGAACTGCTAAAAAAAATGGAACATAGACAGATTGAAAAGAGACCTGAGAAACGGCGCCAAGCCACCACCATAAGCAACCGAGCAGAAATCCGATACCTGCTCCTCTATATCGATATCTCAATTTGATACCTCCCTCAAGCCGGACGCTGTTTCATAAAAATCAGAAGTAAATCTTAAGTACCATATTCTCTAGTTCATTTTACCCACTGATTCTGCTCATTTCAAGCTGTAACATTTCCAAATTGCACCTAGAAAAAGGATGCATCTATGTTTTTTTCCAAATTATAGGCAAGAGATGATTTAGGTCCAATTACTCATCCTTTGATGCAATGTACTGGTATGTAGTTCTAGCATAATCTTATCGGGATCATGAAAATATACGCTTTTGCCCCCTCCACGAAAAATGGGGCCTTTTACTAGCATGATTTCCCTCTTACGTAGCAGATCCACTGCTATGTCAAAATTCTCCTCGTTTATATAGAAGGCACAATGATGAAGGTGCTGTTGCTCAAGTTTAATCGGAAATATTTCCGGCCTCTCCAATAGGCATATCCAAGCACTTCCCCATTCCAAGTATGCATCTGTTCTCCCTTGATGAACCATTTTCATTTGCAATTTCTCACAATAGAAACGTAAAGATTGTTCCAGATTTGAGACCTGTAGAGTGACATGACTAAAGCCTATAACTCCTATATTTCCAGATGAAATTGCCTGTTCATTCATGTTTTTACTCGCTCCTTATCATCATTTCTTTTCCAATGATACCCCTATCCAAATGGAAAATCCCTAGCACGAGTCTAATAAACCCCTTCTACACCTATAATTTTTGCCACAAACATTTTCCTTACCAAAAGAAATATGCTGTTAAAACATACTATCCTCCCGCTTTTTCTTTTCTGTTTCCTTAGACATTACACGAAAGCATCGTGTGTCTTGCTTTGACGAAGCTTTCTATCTGTGGTTATATAAAAGGAAAACGCTTTTTGAATGGAAAGGACCCTGTTTATGAACCCTAGCTCGTACTTAGCTGATGTATGTAATAGTTTAGGTCATAATCTTCATCGAATTGGTCAGCTTACCCGTGAGGAAACGAATAAGGTATTAAAGCCTTACGATCTCACCCCTGAACAGTGGCAAATGCTTGCTGTCTTATATAAAACAAATGGTGTTACCCCAACAGAACTAGGGGAGATTACCTTACGTGACAAAACGACTATCTCTCGAATTTTGCCTGGATTATTTAAAAAGGGATTTATTTATAAGGAAGCACATCCTCAAGATTCCCGTAGTTATGTGGTTAAGCTAGTAGATCAGTATCAAAGTATGGTAGAAGAATCATTAATGAAAATCCGAGAGCATTATCAAACTAGTTTTTTTGCCCCTCTATCAAAAGATGAGCAACAGCAATTATTACAGTTGTTAGTTAAATTACGCAAAGGTGTAGGCGACTTGTAAGCATTCGGTTTCATGCCGCTTATTGTCGATTATAGGCATTATTTCCACGGAAATGATGCCTGTATTTTTTATGAAGCTTTTTATGACGCTTTTTATGACAGAAAAAAGAGTAAGATCGCTTGATCGTAAGCCTCTTACTCTGTTGATACACATATAGGTTTGTCATTACTCGGCATACAACAGCCTCTTTACACGCAATTCCAATTCAAGCATTGAAAACGGTTTTGACATATAATCGTCTGCTCCTAACGACAATCCTTGAATGATATCTTTTTGATTATTTCTTGCTAAAAGCATAATGATTCTCATCTTACGTAATGCTTGATCTTGTCGAACTATCTGTAATAAGGAAAATCCATCCAGTTCGGGCATAATTCCACCTAAAATACAAAGCTGTGGTCGCCTTTTCCTCATAGCTTCCAGCGCCTCTTTCCCATCTGTGGCTTCTACGATATCCACTTCTAAATGTGCAAGCTTTGTTCTTAGGATTGAGCGAATCATTGGATCATCATCAGCTATAAGTAAGCATTTTTTCTTTTTTGCTTCCGGCTCATTTCGAGGCTTGTCCCGTTCCAGCTTAGCTCTAACAATTTGGTTACGCCCTTGGCGCTTCGCCTTGTACATAGCCCGATCAGCTAGCTCCAGCCATTTGTGCTGCGGCATTATATGGTCCCAATCAGCAACTCCTGCCGAGAACGTAATATGAAAATCTCGCCCATCTATTTGTAATACAGGAGATTGCTGTAGCTGATCTCGGATTCTCTCTAAAACCATTGTAGCCTGCTCAGCAGACGTCCCAGGGAAGGCAATTACAAATTCCTCTCCTCCATAACGCGCTAATATATCTGTTTCACGTAAGCTTTGTTGTATTTTATGTCCCACCCCTTGTAATACTAAATCACCAATATGATGTCCATAACTATCATTAATTTTTTTAAAATAATCGATATCAAGAAAAGCTATAGAAATGGGCTCCTGTTTCCTGCGGGTTTGAGCCAGTTCTACCTGCAACTGGTGATCAAAAGAACGTCGATTGTTCACTCCTGTTAATGGGTCACGAAAAGCCATATGCTCATAGTACTGAGTTCTCGTAAGCAGACGGTAGATACAGGCCTCCAGTTCCTCAAAATGGAAGGGTTTGGTTACATAATGATCCGCTCCCATCCGATAACACCTAATCTTATCCTTCCTATCCTTCTTTCCAGATAATACGACAAGTGGAATCCACTTTAAGACGAGATCATTTCTTACATATTCAAAAATCTCATACCCAGACTGAGTTTGCATCGTTAGGTCGAGCATGATTAAATCAAAGGTTCGTTCCCATAATAAACGCTTCGCCTCTTCCGCACTATTAGCCTCTTCCACAAGATATCCCTCTTGAGAAAGGCGTTTGAGTAAATAGGCTCGCGAAACATCATCGTCATCAATTAAAAGCAATCGATATGCTTTTTTATTTACTAGCCGATCCTCCTGCATTTGTTTCTCTTCCTGTACCGTTTCCATGTGACTCAAGCTCAGTTCCATTTTTAATTGACTAATTAGCATATGAACTTTCTGAAGCTGTTGAGGAGCCCGTCTTTTTTCATAATCCGTTTGTGTCCATTCCAATTCCTTTAGTAATAAATCAGCTACGTTGCCAATTGCCGCTAAACCATAGATAGAGACATTCTCCTTCCAAGTCTGAGCAATGTGGTAAATGGCTTGAGCTGACTGCCGATTTTGTTCATAAACATATTGCTCCAGATACTGCTCCATACGTTTTAGTTGATTTGTTAATCCTCTCAAAAATAACTTACGTGCCTCATATAACTGTTTTTGATTTTTATTTATACTCATGGCAACATGTCACATCCACTTCCATCCGCTCCCCCATCAGTTCAAAGCAACGATCATATATAAAAGCTGGTAACCGATTGTAGGAAGTAGAGAGCGGTACCATACTTAAAGTGCTGCTTGCTTCTAATAGGGATTTGTCTTCATTGGTTTTATATGTTTGGTATTGGCTATTACATATATGACGATAAAATTGTTATTTTTGTTACCTGTAATACATATCCAATCGTACATGTAATCCCTATTTGAGCAACCTAATCATTCTGTAGCAACCCCTGCCCTAGACTTGATCACGAGTTAATCATTCTCGCTACACTCCCTTGCGTAGAACTGCTACATTTTTGTACCGTTATTTATCTCATTTTGCGAAGTGTAATATGATTATGTATATTTATTTGAAAATAAAAAGGCGGCAGGTACTTTAAAGTACCTGCATACCTATAATCTCTAGTAAGCACCAAAGCCCTCTGTATATGCACCTACATCATTAATTAAACGTCTGAATTCACTGTCGTCCACATACTCACCTGCCAACAATCTGTCATGGACAGATAGAATTCGTTTATACATTTTATAATCAGGCGTAATAAAGACGAGACGTGCCTTATCCTGACGAATTAATGTGTCTCGTATGCCCCGAATAATCCGATTATCGTGTCCATCAACATTTAATTTTAAGCTTAGCTTTGGTCGTAGTTCACTCGTTGGATCACGTTGAATCGGTTTTCGTTCATATTTTCCGTTAGGAGTTCCATCTGTGATTACACCGATCAACATGGTATCTCCATAAATAATCGCTTTTGCATCGAGTACGCCAGGCACCTTCTTAGCCCGTTCCTCCACGGCGGTTAACTGATAGCTATTTGTATTTTTTCCTTGGTACATCATTTTCACTGGTCCAGGTTCTACAAATTCATGGTTATTGCGACGATCACTTTTGTAATCCTGAATGCCAATTTGCGTATTCGTGCCACCTGGAGAACGGGTAGCACACCCCACTAGAGATAGACTCAGTACCATTGCTAAGCTCCATATCATAGCCGTATATATTTGCTTCATGCTAACACCCCCAGTAGTTATAGCATGCTTGTTTTAAAGGGGTTTTACTCGATTAGCCGTAATGGTAAAAGTTCTTAAGAAACAGAAGGTAACATAACAAATAGACCTCCCTGACTTATGCCACCAACGGAGGTCTATCTTCGTTTCCTTTTGCAAAACAATGTCATTTTACAAATAAATAGCTCATGGGGAAATTTCGTTTGCATAATACGTACTCTTGGGTCTAGCAGAAATATCTCGGGCCTGATTTATTTAGCCCTGTTCCGACTGCCACGGACTCTCTTTTAGCGAAAAAAATAGCTGTTTAATACACATCTTGTCTACACAAGCTCAATTTCTTGACCTATCCCCGCTTGTCTCGCCTTTTTATAGATTGCCCAAGCCACTCCTACATCCATTACAGCTAGACCTACTGATTTAAATAATGTTACCTCATTCGTAGTTTCTCTTCCTGGCTTTTGACCGTCCGCAATCTCCCCTAGCTCAGCGTACACCTGTTGGCTGGAAAAACCCCCCTCCTGTATAGGAAGTAGCAAATCTCCCGACTCTGCTAAAGCCGCTTCCTTCCCCTCTACAATCACTTTATCGGCCTTTGTAAGTACATCTGTAGGAATCTCCTGCATATGAGGCTGAAATGATCCTATCGCATTGATGTGAACTCCCGCAGATATTGCGTCTGCTGAAAAAACGGGGTTTGTTGCATTGGTTGCTGTAATTACAATATCTGCCCCCATAACAGCTTGATTTGCCTCTGGTACGACGTGTATCAGCAAATCTCTCCCTTGTTGGGATTGCTGTAGCTCTATTTTAAGTTGCTCCGCCTTTTGTTGCGTGCGATTATATAGCCGGATCTCCTTAAGTGGTCGAACCGCTAGCATTGCTAAGATTAATCCTTGCGCTTGTGCCCCTGTACCAATCACTCCAAGAATGCTGGCATCCTGACGAGCCAAATGCTGGGTAGCTAAACCAGATACTGCGCCCGTACGTATGATCGTCAAATAAGACGCATCTAATAACAGAAGGGGTTCCCCCGTCTGCATATCACACAGAATCATGAGCCCTGTAATACTAGACTTCCCCTTTGTCTTATTATCTGGAAAAAAGGAAACATATTTCATGCCAAGGCTCTCCATAGCTGGAACAAGAGCTGGCATAAACAAAGCTGTACCGTTGCCTTGTTTTACAGGTACAGACAATCGAATGGGACTAACTGTTCTTTTGTTCGAAAATTCAATCAAAGAATGCGACACGGCTTCAATAGCTTCTTTCATACTAAGCAACTGTTTCACTTCCTGTTGCCTTACAATCAGCATTTTATCCTCTCCTTGATGTGATTTGTCATACATCTATTCCCTTCTGCTCTTTTTTACTTTTTGTGCAAATGCATTCTTTTCCTGCTAATTCAATACGATTTATTTCTGTTCAGTTGAAGCGTTCCCGATTTATAACCCTGTAAAATTAAGTCCTTATTAACACTTCCCCCTCCTTTTAGCTTGCAACACAGTGTGAGGTTTGTGGGTAGTTGTTCAGATTGTTCACATTCCGTCGTTTTTTGCTTCCTGCTCTTTTACTCGTTTTTCAGTTTATTAGCTGTAAAATTCCTCACTTCACCACAAAACCTCTTTCCTCTCCTATACAAATGAAGGAATCTATACAAGCTTTAGCCTCCATTACAGGCAAATTAGTCAAGGAGACTGAAATAAAATAATAACTTAATTTTCCCTAAACTTACAAATAATGTTTTTAGCAACCTCGATACAACTATTTGATCTGATATTTTTTGATAATTCCATAAATTTATCCCGAAAAATTTAGTCTTTTTTTCTCCATTTCTCTAACATGTTACGAAAATGTTTCTAGAATTCCAGATTACTTTTATATATAGATTCTCCTGATTTATTCTTTATTTATCTAATTTTTATATATTATCTCCGATTTTTTTACAAAAACCAATTGATTCCTACAAAAAATAATGACAAAAATTGTTATTTTAAAATTAACATTCTGACATAAAATGATAAATTTAGACATTTTTTGTCGATAAGTTATATATTGTGTTTTTTCGTAATTTTCGTATAATTTAGACAGTAACAAAATATTTTATAAGGAGATGTTGTTAAAAATGAAAAAATCACTAAAAGTCCTTTCTCTTTGCACCGCGTTAGCCACTCTCTTGCCTATCAATGTTTTCGCTTCGATGACTGAAAAAGTTGAGCATCATGTACAATCCGCTGATGCTCCCGCAAAAGGTGAATTTAAAGATGACGAAATATTGGTTAAATTCAAACAATCTTTAGCGCCTATTGACACAGAACAAATTCATTCTACCCTAGGTGGTGAAGAAGTAGAAGAGTTGGGTAACGGAACTTCAGAATGGCAATTAGTAAAAGTTCCAGATGGACAAGCTGAGGAATTCAAACAAAAATATTTATCGGATCCCAATGTAGAATCTGTTGAGTACAACATGCTGTATCATGTAGATTACACACCAAACGATCCTCTGATCAGCAGCCAATGGCACCACAAAAAAATCAATTCATATGAGGCATGGGATGTTATTAAAGGGTCCACAAAGAAAATAGCTATTTTAGACACAGGTGTTCAATTAGACCATCCTGATCTAAAGGATAGCCTGTTGCCTGGAACGAGCTTTGTCCCTGGTGTAACCTCTCCCAATGATGACCATGGCCATGGTACGCATTGCGCAGGTCTAGCTGCAGCTATCGGTGACAATGGTATTGGGGTAAGCGGAGTTGACGGTTCAGCTAAAATTATCCCGGTAAAAGTTCTAAATGCTCAAGGTTCAGGCTACACCTCTGACATCATCAAGGGAGTAACTTGGGCTGCTGATAATGGCGCTGACATTATCTCTATGTCACTTGGAGGCGGTGCTTTCCAACAATCCTTCCAAGATGCTATTAACTATGCTTGGGGCAAAAACAAAATCATCGTAGCTGCCGCAGGTAACAACGGATCTTCCTCTCTTACCTATCCTGCTGCCTACAACAACGTACTTGCTGTAGCTGCTACTGATTCTAACGATGGACTAGCTTATTTCTCCAACTATGGAAAATGGGTTGACATTGCTGCTCCTGGTGTATCAGTATACTCCACTTACAAAAACAGTGGCTACACCAATATGTCTGGTACGTCCATGGCTACTCCAGTTGCTGTATCTGTTCTAGCATTAACTTGGGGTAAACAACCGAATGCTACAAACCAACAAATCGTCGATCGTGTATTATCTACAGCCGATCAAACATCTGCTACAGGCACTAGCTACCAAAATGGTCGCGTAAATGCATACAAAGCAGTTAACGGATTTTAAGTCCAACATAACAAGATCGGTTGATACAAATTGAGCCTTTGCCTTTGAACAACCAGTTACTTCAAAGACTTAGCTAGAGGGAGCGAATCAACAGCATGACAATGAGCAATCAAGCTGAATGTACATTCTAAAAACAGCCCTATGACTGGATGGCATTACTCCACTCCAAGACAGGGCTGTTTTCATTATGGCTAAGTTTACATACATCGTATTGCTTCTAAGCGCCCCCATGATTATGATCTTTTTTCTATTGATGTACAGGGGAAGAATAAGCGGCAAATTACACACGCTAAAGAATATCAGATGTCAGACCTGTCAATATCATCGGATGGACAGAAGCTATTCTTCACCAAATTTACCAATACTTCTGATAATCGCGACTTTAGCCAAGATAAGCTCTCGTTATTTGCTACCGATTTACAGGGAAAAACGCTGGCTAGCTATCTACCAGTCAATGAGGTACTCGGAACTCCTGAAATGTATGATGTTCATATTTCACCAGATAATAAGCAAATCACCACTTTACATAAGCATACTTTTTCATAAACATATTTAGCCTTCCTTCTATAGTTTCCGTTCATGCCCCTCTGCCTGCACCATAATTTCTGGACTTGTAATGCTACCGCTCACTCTTCTTTCCGATTCGTCGGTTTGATTTGTTTGGGCCAGACGAATCTGAAACGGCATTTCAAAAATCTCTTCTGCACGTGGTTGAATTACATACTCGGCTCGCAAGGGTTCTGGCTCAGTAGTGTTATCATCGAATAGATGAAAGGGCATATCTATGGAAAAATGGACTTCTTGCCCACCGTAATTTTTAATACGAAATTGACAGCTTCCTTTCATTAGCCCATCTGTGTCACTTTGATAGTGGCAGAAGCTTCTTTTTTTCTCATAATCAAGGGCATAGACACCATTGGCAATAAAAGATTGAAACCCGCTTAAAAGAAGATACGTTGCAACTGGCACGGCAATCCATAGTGTCACAATTGTTTTACCTGCTCCGTATTCTTTCAGGAAAAGGACAAGCACAGAGATAAATAATAAGAGAAGGAATATACCATCTACGTGGAATGACTCTATTCTGGTAGGAATGCCTATCTGCTGTAAAAGTCGGTATAATATCGTGGTATTATGTGGAAAGGAGGCTTTCAGAAGGAGCAACAAAGCTAAACTAATCCAAGCCGCCCAGCGTAGTTTTTGATGTTTTTTAGGGATCAAAGAAACACTCCTTTCTCTTGGCTCAGACTGTCGGCTTACAATTGGGACGTTATCAGCGCACATTCTAGATGGGGAAGGCTTCGTTTTCTTTATTTTACCATTGTTTTCCCGATTGCAACATCAACTTCTGCTTTCTTTTTCATTGAAAAGAATTTTTAGTTCATGCTGTTTTGTACCACAAGGAATTCATGCTCAACATGTTCTTAAATTTACTTGGATGGTAATATAAATAATATGGTTATAGGTCTTTAGTAAAGGAAAGCAAGTGTAAGCACCCCTGAATCATTTCAAGCTTTAAAGAACTGAGGTGAATACCAAACCGCATTACATGCGTATTATTGTTGCAATCATGATTTTTAGGTGTACATAACTAAGTAGACAAACCATTATTTTTAACTGATAAGGAGAGAAATGCTATGCTTCGTGATTTGTATGCCCAAGAATGGGAACATTTCCGCAAAGATTACAAGAAAGGTTTTTGGATTGTTACATTCGTGGCTTTAGTCACCGCTGTTGTTTTTTATATGCTCATTGTAAAAAATCCGCAAACGGTTAAAGAGCTGTTGACTACACTTACTCAAGCCTTTGAGGCAAAAGGGATCAAGTCGGGCGGAACACCCACCAATTTTTTCTGGTCCATTTTTAAAAATAATACGCAAGCGACCCTTCTGTCCGTGGTAATCGGAATCATTCCGCTAATTGTTTTACCTGCCTTTTCAGGTATTATCACCATTAGCACGATTAGTATTTTACTTGCTTCTGTTGCGATTCAGAACCAGCCTTGGATAGATATCTTAGTTTACGGAATCCTCCCTCATGGCATTATTGAGATGATTGCTATTTTCTTAAGTGGAAGTGTTGGCATTTTTCTTAGTCTTACTGTGTTTCGCCGCCTATTTTCGCGCAATCGACATCAGTATTCTGTTAAAAATGCGATCCTCCAGTCACTTAAAACCTATATTTTGGTTATTTTACCGCTTGTCTTGCTCGCAGCACTTATTGAAGGCTATGTGACACCCATTCTGATTCACAAGGTGGTATAAACTGTAAACCGCTGCTACTTATGCTATAATACAAGTGAATATTCCCTATTTTTGTAATTAGGAGGATTCCACTTTGTTTTTTTCTAATCCACTTGAGCTTGGTTCACCCATGTTTGATTTTACGTTCTCTTTTATGGCTAACGTGATTCCTGTGATTGTAATTGGTTGCTTTATTTTTGTGATTGGTCGTGCTCTATTTACCTGGACAACTAATAATCATTCTCCCGTCGAAAATAAACAAGCTCACATTGTTTCAAAGCGGGTTCAAGTGTCTGGCGGTTCTGGAAATCATGCTTCCCACACTTCATATTATGTAACCTTTGAATTAGTGAGTGGTGAACGCAAAGAATTTCAATTGTCTGGATCTCAATACGGACTGCTAGCTGAGGGAGACCATGGTATCGTTTCTTATCAAGGAACACGTTTTAAAGGCTTTCAGCGTCAAACTACTTCGGCTTAATACTCCATTTTACATTGATCATACATGAAGCTGTTATTGTTTCTTGGTAAAAATATTGGTTAAATGGTCTAGACTGTTGATTGCAAAAAGACGAGCGCCTGTTTGTTTGAAATGATGTCATATTTCCCTGATCTGACGTTGCTGTTTCAATCAGCAACGTCCTTTTTCGCCGCTTACACATTTCTCCCACAACCATCAGGTACAATCATCACGTACAATAAATGAATTTTGCTCACCGTGCCTATGAATTGGATTTAGGCTTGCATACAAGTCACAGAAATACAAGGAGCGTACCTATGCTAGAAAATATGGATGTCTGGAAAAACATGGCCTTTCATTATCAATTTGCTTTACGCGAGTTGGAAACGAAGATCATGATCGTGAATACAGAATGGAAGCTGCAAGATGGATATTCCCCTATTGAACATATTAAAACGCGTTTAAAAGAACCGGCTAGTATCATGAAAAAGCTAGAGCGTAAACGTTTGCCAAAGACTTTAGAAAGCGTGCGAGACAAGCTGTTTGATGTAGCTGGTGTTCGAATCGTTTGTGCCTTTGTTGAAGACATTTATCGCATTGCGGATCATTTTAAACAGCGAGAGGATTTGCGCCTTGTTGAGATTAAGGATTACATAGCCTCTCCAAAGCCAAATGGCTATCAAAGCCTGCATCTCATCGTTCAGGTCCCTCTCGTTCTAAATGAAGGAACACAATGGGTAAATGCAGAAATTCAACTACGGACCTTAGCTATGGATTTCTGGGCGAGCCTTGAGCATATTTTGTACTATAAGTACGACAAGCAGGTGCCGCCTTATGTCTTACATGAATTGACTGAGGCCGCTGAGGCAGCAAATAGCTTGGATCAAAAAATGCTGCGATTGCGTAAAGAAATCTTAAATGGGAAAGAATTTAAAGTAGTTGCCGGAGCTAAGGCATAGCTGTTCTCCCCGTACAAAAGAAAAAGGATAATTGGACGCGTCCCGTACGCTTGCAATTATCCTTTTTTTTCTTATATACGACCATCATATAAAATTAAGCAGATATTCCTTAGAACACGAACAAATATTCCTGTTTTTAGGGTATAATTTAGAGGGAGGAGGTTTTCATGAATCTCGAATTATATCAAATGACACCCTTAGAGGAATGGATTACAGCTAGGTATCAACGACATGGATTTCTAGCTCCTGAGGAATTACACCTGGAAGAGATTGCAGAGTTATTTGGAGGAGAAATTGCTTTTACAAGATTACCATCCCACGTAAGATGGTGCGAGAATAGTGGAGACTTTCTGATTTTTTTACAGCAGCATCTCTCAGAGGTAGATCGACGAGCCGAATTTTTTCATGAATTATGTCACCCGTTGCGCCATTCTGGCAATCAGTTGTCATTGCCACCTGCTTTACGCGACTTACAGGAAATGCAAGCCGGACACTTTCAGTTGTATGCAGCTATGCCTTTTTATTTGCTTCAAACCTTACCCATGCCTAAATACGAACGGGATTGGTTACACCAGCTAGCTCTAGCTTTTCGGGTCCCCATCTCATTGGCTTCCCGCCGCTGGGAGCAGATCAAGCGCCGAATCTGGCTAGCACAGGAACAAGAATGGAGTATGATGGTATATCAGCAAAAACAAAGGTCAGCTCTGAAGAGACCTTCTCTTACTCCCGAAACGAAGCGCCTGCTTAGTCAATTGCAAAAACAGCTGTCGAGGGAGTGGGATTAGCTTCTTACATGTTTTCTCCAAGAACCTTGATTCACGGAAGAAATGTGGAAATGAAAGTTTAAGCTTTATTCCTGATAGTTATCTAGAAATTTTTATTGCCAACCATTTATTTACTTTATGTACGAATGAAAATATGACTATTTTACTCAGCAAGGACTTTTTACTTTATTGCATTTTACATATTTTAAAAACCTTTACTTATTTTCAACTTATATTTTTAGTACAAATAAGCTTCATTTCCCTGAGCTATAACTTCCCATTGCCAGCAACAGTAGCGTGGTTTTCTTATTGATTTGGATGCTTTATCTTCATCATTACTCAGATTTGTTGGGATGCGGTATACTTACTCTACTTAAGTGACCGCTTCCTCCTCGTTTTGTTCATCTAACTGCCTGTTCAGCTGCAATATCTAAAAATACCGTACTATATACTTCTTTTATATTTTTATCCGTTTTTTTATCATCTTTCAATCCGTAGCCTTTGATTTTGATGACCTCCTTATTTGTTCCTTTTAAAATTCCCATGATATACATTCCATCTTTTATTTTCGGTGCACTTTCATAGGTCATATCGTCTTCGGTAAAAGGAAGGTATGAGCTTGCGCTATCTACAAAATAAATGGAATATTTCCCAGTTTTATAGATTGGCTTATAAGGCTTTTTGGAAGCTTCTTGTAACATATCAGGCATAATAAACAAAGCGTCTAACGTTATATTCTGTTCCTTTATTAATCTATCCAATGTTAGTTCTATAAATTGGACATTCTCTTCGTTAACCGATGGCTTAGATCCTACAACCCCAATATTTAGCATGTTTTTACTTTCTTCCACCGTTTGATTTCCTTGACATCCAGATAAAACAAATAACAATAGGGGCAACACCAAACAAAATATTTTTTTCAACCAGTATTCCTCCTTTAAAGGATTTTAGAAACTCAACTTCAATCTTTACCACTCTTATTCCTGCCAAAATAATTAATTTTTACATTTCTTCCAATTTATCTAACTATATTTTAGATTCAATTCCTTTTTTATAATTAACGGGTTAATCATAATTCAATCACTCTATGACCCAAATGATTGACTTTTGAAATAAGAACTATGGAAGGAAGAAAGAAAGAAAGTAAATAAAAAGCTCTCTTTCCCAATGAAAGAGAGCCATGTAGCAGTTGCATTCGTGTGTAATTGGTTTCATTTTAATAAGTTTAGTTTATGATTATTTTCTTTTTCGTTTGACCTATGATCCGCTAGCGACATCTACTTGCTTTTTAACAATATGGTGGCCAATATCTAAGCCTTTTGCTAGCAATTCTTCTTCTGTCAAAACCGTCAGCTGTTGATTCTTTGAAGGCATCGGCATCAATCCACCTAGTGGACTGAGCATGCGGCAGTTGGTATCAGTCTCGATCACGACGTACAAGCCCTTCTTTTCCATCTGTTCAATCAGATTCGCCCAACGCTTCGCATCCATTACTTCCGCGTGCTTGGTTAAAACCATGCCCATCTCTTGTGCTAACATTTATAATCCCCTTTTGTGCTCACGTGTTTTCGTAAAAATCTCACGTTACATACAATACAGCCAAAACGCTTTCCAACGCAAAATGCATTTTCACGCAAAATTCCAGCGAAAAATCCATAAATTCAATTAGAAACGTAAAATAGATCGTTCAATCTTGGCCAATCATGATTTTTTGCGTTACTACTCATTTTCTCTCTATTTCCATGATATTTACTTAGGTTTATTTTATTTTTTTCCTCAAATTATTTTCCAGACCCCTACAAACTTTTACCAGCTATCCTCCACTTCAGCCGCCAGAATCGTCTGGCAGCTAATCCAGGACACCCCGTGCTTTGTCTGCAACTTAAGTCGTTGTGACACAGGATCAACATGCAGAGCATGCCCGATCATGCATTGCTCCCCCGTATCATCGTAATAGCGCAATGTCAGCAAACGCTTTTGTTGTAAGCCTTGAAATAATGTGACGCTAATGCTGGCACGCTCCTCTTCATCTAGATCAGGCGGACAGTATCTCTCTTGCTCTGCTTTCATTCGCAGATATAGCTCCCGATGCTCTGGCAAAATAAATCGGCTAGTCGCAAAAAGATTTTCCTTCTTGGAAACAGGCTTATTTTTCATGATCGTCACTGCTTTCTTTTTCCATTTTTTACTTATACAAAAAGTACAGATATTTACAAGAATAGTTGTCTTACATATAATTGTTGTAGCAAGTATTTTTGAAGAAAGGAGGAGCCCCTTTGACCAAACAAATTGTTTCGGAGGACTCTATCGGCTTTATGCTGGGGCAGACCTACCGCAAAATCGTTTATCTGCTCTCTTCACGCTTAAAGGATTTTGACATTACGACGGAGCAATTTTCCCTTCTGTATCAATTGGATAAACAAGACGGGATCAATCAAAAAGAACTAGCACACCGTACATCTAAAGATCAACCAACAACAACCCGAATTTTAGATGCACTGTATAAAAAAGGCTTGATTCACAAAAAAACGTCTGAAAATGATCGCCGCGCTTTTTTGCTTTTCTTAACCGATGCTGGCAAAGAAATGGTCAAACAGACACTCCCCATCGAGCAACAAACGATTCAGGAAGCACTCCAGAACATCTCGGATGCTGATCTAGCGTTTATGAAACAGCTTTTACAACAAATGAGTGAGAATGCTCAAAAACAGATAGAGTCTTAGGAGTGGTACGTTTTGATAGGAGAACAAGAGAAACTTTGGTCTAAACAATTTATATTGTTAACAATTTGTAATCTGCTGTTATTTCTTAATTTACAAATGATCCTTCCCGCTTTTCCGGCCTATGTGAAAGAAACCTTCTATGCTAATGATTTTACGATTAGTCTAGTAACAAGTCTTTTTGCCTTGTCTGCTATTGTGACACGGCTATTCGCAGGTGAGTTGTTAAAGCGGGGAAAGATCACTTTCCTATTATTCACGGGCTTAGCAATTGCTGCTCTCTCTACAGCCGGCTATTATTGGTGCGGAACTATTGCTGTCTTGCTTGTTATGCGCGTTTGTTACGGGATTGGCTTTGGGATGTCTAGTACCACCTTTCCCACAATGGTTTCTCATGTCATTCCCATTCGCCGTATGGGAGAAGGCATGGGTTACTTCGGTTTATCTACCAGCCTAGCTATGTCTATCGCACCAATGATTGGATTATGGGTATTAGCAACGTATGGCTTTGGTACATTAACTGCCTCTTCTACCCTATTGATTTTATTGATCTTCCCTTTGCTGTACCTCGTTTTACCCAAGCAACAATCAATAGCAACGGAAAATGCTGAGTCTATTAGACAAACGGACCCTAAGACGTTCACTACGCAATCCACGTACAAAACCATATCATCCAATAGTAGCTCTTCCTTTTTGGATAAGAACGTCTTGCTTCCTTGCCTGTTAAATCTGTTGCTATCAGTTACCTATGGCGGCTTACTGAGCTTTTTGGCCTTATTTGGAAAAGAAATGCAAATTGACAATGTAGGTAACTTCTTTTTGTTTAATGCACTAGCGATTCTGTGTATTCGTCCGCTTTCTGGCAAGATTTTTGATCAAAAAGGGCATGTAGCTGTTTTGATTCCAGGTGCTTTATTGGTAATCGCTGGTCTGCTTTCTCTTTCCTTTACGACTGGTATGATCGGTCTAATTGGTTCGGCTGTGTTGTATGGACTCGGTTATGGAACTCTCCAGCCTTCCATGCAAGCGTGGATCATTAAGGAAGTAAGTCCAGATAAGCGAGGAATGGCTAATGCTGCCTTTCTCAACTCGATTGACTTAGGAGTTGCCATCGGTTCTATGTTGCTCGGCGTAGTAGCAGCTAGTGCCAATTATGCAATCATGTATCGCATCTCTGCTTTAGCCATGGTGACCTATTTGCTCATTTATTTATTCTTCTTAATGACACGTGGAAAACGTATGAAAAGAGAGCTAGCCAAGCACGCTGAGAACGTAAAAATGTAACCGTAGCGAGTAGGATCATGCACGCCAGATGGTAGTGCATACAACGCTGGTATCATTCACTAGCGACCGTTTCCTGCATCACCTTGTTGCGTCTCTCCCGTCAGCCATTGTTGGACGCGCTCCTGACATTCTGCCCGCAATAATTCGGGGGAATAGAGGAATTCGTGTACATAGCCGTTCAACCGAACCTGTACGCGATATAAGCCTTCTTTGGTCTGTGCGCCAATCACCTCGCATCCTCTGTCTAGTAGGGCTCTGCGCAGATCATGATGTCTACGCTCTGCCCAACGTGACAGATGCTCTAATAAATGGATATAGGACAGAGACAATGGAATCTGTCGCAAAGTCTGCTGATCCACCATCGCTACTTTAAATAACAAGCCAAATAAAATAGATTCACGCACATGCTCCTGCCACTCGGGTGGCACGGTTGACTGGCTCATTTATAATGTCCTCCAATCTTGTGTGCCCTCTCCTTCACTTGACCAGCCGAGAGTATCGATACTGCGCGCATAATCGCATCATTGCCAAAGCGAGATCGAATTCCATCCATGGTGTAGGCAAGAGAACGCTTTTTCATTTTGTCTTCAAATAAGCTAAGCTGACAAACATCATCCGGGGTCAATTGGCCAATCTGAACGCCCACGCTACGTACTGGAGACTGCTCCCAATGACGCTCAAACAATTCTAAGACAACAGCATAAATCGTCATCACATCATTGGTTGGCTCCAGCATTTTCATCTGTCGAGAAAAACCTGTTGGTACGTCAAAATCCGCCCCTCTGCATCCTACAGCTACGACCCAGCCCATTAGTTGCTTGCTTCTAGCCCTTCTACACACTTCTTCACATAACTCCAACAAAACCACCTTAATCTCTTCCGCTGTATGATAGTCACGTGGCAATGTCATATGATGACCGATCCCCTTCTGAACATCATGCGCCTGAACCGATACAGGTGACTCATCAATGCCATGTGCAGTCCGCCACAGCACCTCTCCATTTACTCCAAAACGTTTCATCATGACATCAAGCGATGCTTCTGCTAACTGACCAATTTTGTACATTCCCATCCGATGAAGATGCCGCTTCATCCGTGAACCCACACCAAACAGCTTGTCGATCGGTAACTGCCACAGCGTTTCAGCCAGCTCCTCTTTTTTTAGCCAAAAAATCCCCCCTTCCTGCTTTTTAGCCATATCGCAAGCCATTTTAGCCAGCACCTTATTTTCGCCAATTCCTACTCGGCAGACTACTCCTGTCTCCATGAGAACACGCTGTCTAATCCTAGTCGCAATCGCTTCTGGATCATTCCCAAATAATCGCAGGCTCCCCGTAATATCAAGGAACTGTTCGTCAATCGAGAAAGGCTCCACTAAATCGGTAAAGGACTCAAAAATAGCCGTAATGTGCCCCGCTACCTCTAAATAACGCTGCATGCGGGGGCGTACTACCACAAGCTGGCGGCACTTTTGTTCGGCTTTCCACAAGGGCTCTGCTGTAGTCACACCATATGCTTTCGCTAACGAACAAGCAGCTAGTACCACACCGCTCCGTCTCTTCGGATCACCAGCCACCACGACAGGTTGATCACGCAGTTCTGGATTAGCCGCTTTCTCAACGCTTGCATAAAAGCTTTGCATGTCAATTAGAAAAATCACCCGCTTCTTGTTCACCTCAAACACCCCTATCGAACATACATTCCTGTCGAATAGTATACCAAACACTTGTTCCTATTTATACTATGAACCAGGAGGTAATTTTATACAGGAATGAAGCACTTCAGCATGAGAAAATAAACGGAACAATTGGAGATGCTGCTACATGTAAATGGAGTAAACCAGATCAGCAGAATCAGGTTAGCTTTTGCCTAGAAAAAATTCGAGCCGAGGTTGATCGGTATACGTTTCCCGTGAAACCTTCCAAGCAAAATAACGTACTTACTATAGAGGTGATTAAGAGTGGACAAGCGCATACAGGAGATTATTACGGCTACAAGTGAAAAATTTGGCCTTCAAACGTATCACTTACATACGAGCCGTTTATCGACAACCGTGGATTTGATTCGTGGCACAACCTATCAATTGAACATGGAATGGTTTGTAAACGGAGTAACAGAACGTACGGAGGATGATGTAAATCCACCCGGTACGGCCGTAATTGAATATGATATTAGCTCCAAACGCTATAAAAGTGTTATTTTTGTCGGTGGAAAAACTTTTTCTACAAGCTCTACACGCTTTTCAACCCATTCCGAAATAATAGAGTGGATAGAAGCAGAAACAGGCCTACGCCATGCCGAACAGTTCATTCCAAGCGATCGGACACACTCCTCCACCATCCATCATTTTAAAGCCTGCCATAATGGGATTCCTCTTGCCCCAGGTGGAATGATAACAGTAGAGCATAATGATAAAGGACAGCTTCTTTCGTTTACAGTAGGTGGCGTGTTTCCTATAAAAGAAATGATAAAAGAGGAGCCTTATGCATTGGCCCTAGATACAGATGTCATACAGATCGCAAAGGAACAGGTTAGCTTAATCGAATTTCCTTCAACAGAGCAAAACAAATGGATTTTGGCTTATGCACTTGAGGAAATTTATATAGCCCATGATTTATCAGCAACTTATCCTTTTGAATTTATGATAGATAATCGTTTTTGCTTGAAGGTTGACCATGTTTTTCATTGGGTCACACCATTAACGCTAACGTATGAGGAACAAAATCCTTTCCTATTTCAGAATCAGCCGGAGGTGTCTGCCAAGCAAGCATTTGCTAATGAACCACACCCAGATATGCTACCTATTACACGGGAAGAGCAGCAGCAGGCTATTCATGCAATCTCCGACTTTTTGCGTTCTATGTACCCAACAGAGTCAGGACAGTGGAAGCTAACCCATCTATATCGGCAAAACAGCTACATTCAGGCTGTACTCCGGCCTGTTTCTAGTCCCACTAAATTGATCTCACCTAAAATCACAATATTCTTAGACCCGAAACAACTGCAAATCGTCTCGTATTTTGATAATCAGCTCTTTTGGAAAGAGGTACATGGAAATCTAACGCAAGCTGAGCCCGTCACCATTGACAAAGAACTTGCCTTCGAACGGCTTAAACAGCATCTTACTCTGACGCCCACGTATGTGTTGCATCCAGAAAGAACCCATTATGTATTGTGTGGAAAGCTAGATTGCCACTATGGAGTGCTAGGAATAAATGGTGACGTTATTTTATTAGATTCCATCGATTAGAACGTGCCTTGACCACCTATTACCACACTAGTTTTTCTAAACAAGAATGTGTTCCTTGAACATACGTACATCAAAACGATCCGTATTTCCGCCGTTTTCCAAATGAAAGCCCCCTCACCCTTCTAACATTAAGAAGAGTGAGGGGGCTTCTTACATCGTCCTAAACAAACGTGTATTCTTATTCGAAATCTTTTTATCATCCTAGCAAAGTAAAAAAATCAAAATCATTTGCATCCATATCAAAAGGAGCAAGCATAGCCATTTATACTAGTCTAATCTAAAACGGTACCATCCAGAATTCCCTGCTCTCGCAAATAGGAGCGTAAATATTCATACGCAGGCTCTGTCCAGAACTCATCCTTATTGACCATAACCGCTGCTTCCTGACGAGCTACCTCTAACGCTTTATAGTCGCTTAGTAAATCTGCTACCTTAAAGTCAGGAACCCCGCTTTGCTTAGTACCAAAGAAATCACCTGGACCACGTAGCTCCAAATCGCGTTGAGACAGTTCAAAACCGTCATTGGTTTCGCACATGACACGCATCCGTTCTTTTCCAACCTCTGATTTTGGATCGGCAATAAGTACACAATATGATTGATCAGCCCCACGACCGACACGTCCACGCAACTGATGCAACTGAGCAAGACCAAACCGCTCAGCATCATAGATGACCATAAAGGTTGCATTCGGCACGTTTACCCCAACCTCTACTACGGTTGTAGAAACAAGAATTTGAGTCTTTGCACGAGCAAACGATTGCATGACCTCATCCTTCTCTTTCGATGGCAAACGCCCATGCATCAAGCCTACCTGATACTCCTGGAAATACATGCTTAATTGCGCATGTACATCAATCGCATTTTGAACGTCCAGCTTGTCGGATTCTTCGATTAAAGGACAGATTACATACGCTTGGCGACCTTGTGATAATTCTGCTCGCATGCGTTCTAGCACTTGATGAAACTGCTCGTGCTTAGCCCATGAGGTCTCTACTGGTTTACGTCCAGCCGGCATCTCATCAATTACAGAGACATCCATATCGCCAAAAGCCGTGATTGCCAACGTACGTGGGATCGGTGTAGCTGTCATGAATAAGACATCTGGACAAAGCCCCTTGTTGCGAAGGACACGACGTTGTTCGACCCCAAAACGATGCTGCTCGTCTGTTATCACCAGTCCCAGCTTAGAGAAAAATACATCGTCCTGAATAAGTGCATGCGTACCAACTACTACATCCAAGCTTCCTGATTGCAAAGTTTCAAGCAGCTCACGTCGTTTTTTGCCTGTAACAGAGCCTGATAACAGCGCAATCCGTAGTCCCAATGGCTCCAATAAGCCTGTTAATGAGTGCAAATGCTGCTCGGCCAAAATTTCGGTGGGCACCATTAAAGCCCCTTGAAAACCAGCTTTTACTGTAGCATACAAAGCAATAGCTGCTACCACTGTTTTACCGGAGCCTACATCCCCTTGCAATAAACGATTCATTGCATAGGGAGCCTGCATATCATCAAGCACCTCTTTTACCACACGCTTTTGAGCTCCTGTTAACGGAAACGGTAGGGAACGTACGAATTCTCGCACCAGCTCCAGCGGAATGGCTTGGGCAATCCCCTCTGTTTGCTGACGTGTTATCCGTCGAAATGCCTGCATTTTTACTTGAAATAAAAAAAGCTCCTCAAACATAATACGGCGGCGCGCTTGATGACCTTCTTGTGCATTGCCTGGAAAATGGATCAGCTCAATTGCTTCATGACGCGGCAATAAACGATAACGTTCTACTAGTTCCGGAGGCAGAATCTCAGGAATTAGCTTGCCGTATTTTTCAAGGGCATGCTGAATCGTTTTGCGTAAAAATAAAAGATTAACTCCCGCACTTAACGGATAAACCGGGACGAGATCATTACGTTTCTTGGCCCGCGGTGAATCCTTTTGTGTCATTTCACTCACGGTAATTTGTAGTTTATGCTTGTCCCATTTACCTGTAACTACGATCTCTTTACCAGTAGATAGCTGTGTTTTAACATACATTTGGTTAAACCAAACAGCCGTGACAACTACACGATCCATGACAAGCTTGACGCTGATCCGCGATTTCTTTTTGCCAAAAAAGCGAACAGAGGGCTCGCCGTAGACTGTGCCTACAAGAGTAACCCTCTCCTCATGCTTCACTTCAGTTAGATCGCGAATACGATAATCCTCATAACGCGATGGAAAATACTCTACTAAATCCTTGATGCTGTATATGCCAAGTGCCTCTAAATCTTTAGCCCGCTCGGCTCCAATGCCATAGAGATTGCTAACAGGACCAGCTAATAAATCAATCATGCTGTTTCACCGGCACACCAAAGATTTTCGCCTCAATTGCACGGCCTGTCTTCGTATCCGCCAACCCGCCTTGTGCCGTTTCCTTCAGGGTATTTGGCATGCTACATCCGATACGATACATCGCTAAAATTACCTCATCAGTAGGGATCACACTCTTAATGCCCGCCATTGCCATATCGGCAGCTACGGTTGCGATAGCGGCCCCCATTGCATTACGCTTCACACAAGGAACCTCAACCAATCCTGCCACCGGATCGCATACTAAGCCAAGCATATTCTTCAAAGCGATAGCTACCGCTTGTGCTGATTCCTCTGGTGTACCTCCAGCCATTTCAACGATCGCTGCCGCTGCCATCGCTGTAGCAGAGCCTACCTCCGCTTGACACCCACCGGCTGCTCCTGAGATGAAAGCATTGTTAGCAATGCAATATCCAATCGCTCCCGCTGTAAAAAGGTAATTCACCATTTGCTCGCGTGTTGGATTTAGTTTTTCTGATACAGCAAACAAGGTTCCAGGAACAATCCCACAGGCACCTGCTGTTGGTGTGGCAACAATCGTCCCCATCGCTGCATTTACTTCATTAACAGCCACAGACATGCTTACCGCGTTAAGTAGCGTCTTGCCAGATAAAAACGGCTTTTCTTTCATATATTGTTGCAGCCTTTTAGCATCTCCACCAGTCAAACCACTATATGAACGAATGTCCTCGGTCAATCCCCGTTGCACCGCTTTTTCCATCACATCCAGATTGCGATACATCTCTTCCATAATAGACTCACGAGATCGCTCAGAAAAGTTCATTTCTGCCTCAATCATGATTTGAGAAATGGGTTTCCCTTGTGATTCCGCCAGTTCCACTAATTCTGCTACATTGCGAAACATGGACCTCAACTCCTTTTGCACTTACCTTCCAGCTCTATCTCTATTCCATAAAGGGCTTTATTTTTCACGACAATATCCAATTAAAAGCAGCTCCAAGCTACACAGTAGGTAGCAACAATACCTGCTCAATGGACGACAGTTTTTCCATCTCCTGTATTGTAGCCTGATCAACCAGCGTATCTAGCTCAATGATCATGAGAGCTAAACTGCCTCGCTCCCGTCGTGATACCTCCATAAAGCCAATATTGACACGATGCTCAGCCAAAACCTCGGACACCTTAGCAATCATACCGAAACGATCCTCATGGAAAACCAATAATGTAGGAGCGCTTGCTGACAATGTTAATTGAAACCCATTGATTTCAGTAATCAGCATTTTGCCCCCGCCAATGGAAATTCCAACAATCTCTACACTATCCTGCTCATCTGAGAGCTTAATCCGAGACGTATTCGGATGCTCCGTCTGTAGCTCTGAGGTAGTTAGGATCACTTCAATTCCAAAGTCTTTGGCTATTTGGATGGAATCTTTTAATCGTAAGTCACTTGTATCAAAATCAAGGATTCCTGCCACAGTCGCTACATCTGAACCATGACCCTGATAGGTTTTTGCAAAAGAACCATAGAACGTGATTTCCGCCTTCTTTGGTTGCCTCCCAAATAAAGTGCGAGCAACGCGTCCAATTCGAGCCGCTCCTGCTGTATGTGAACTGGATGGCCCAACCATCACGGGTCCAATAATATCGAAAACGCTTTTAAATTTCATTTGAGCAGCCCTCGCTCTCCCAAAAGTCTCGTACACCTTATTGTATCGTAGGTTAGGGAAATCGGCTACTTCTAAAAACACATGTTACTCAATCTATTCGATTACTCCTCGGCTTTCTATATTGATAGTCGGCAGGATATTCACCCGTGCTTTTGAAAATTGAGCAGGCCACTGATCTTGGATTTTTTTCCAATGCGGATACTGATACGCTCTTGCATACCATCCAAACCCGAATGGGTCCAATTTTTTTTGTTGTACCTTTTTTATGAGCGTCTCCATTTCAGTTTTCATTTTATTTTCTATGAAATGTGCCAGCTTATCCTTTTCTTTTTCCAAATCAATCGGTAAGGTTCGTTCAATAACTCGGACGTCCATTTCCAGATGAACCGTAAAAACAAATTGATTATCCTGATAGGAGGTTTCTATCTTTGGTTTTAATCGTTGAATATTCACTGTCACAAAGCCTTCCTTTTTCGCTTTACCTGATGACTGACCTTGCGAAAACGAAGCTGTTGGAACTGCTATGGTATAAGAGATCGGAATTTTGGCTTTCCGCTGTAGCATTAGCAGATACAAATTCTCTCGACGATTCAAGGACAAATGCTGTCTTCCTTCTTTGTCTAAGAGAGCCGCTCCCAATACGACGATCCCATTCTTATCTTTTTTTACCTCCGCGATAGCCGGTGTGATTCCCTTGTCATATAGCAATGTATGAAATTTTTGAAGAGTAGTTTCTATCCCTTGATTAAGCTTGGCACTATTTTGAAGAGAATCTGTAATATAGCGAGGCAGGATGGATTTATCCGGGAAATTACTATTTACAAGATCAGACATGGAGCCTTTAACTCCTACCATCACCATATTCGCCACATTTTTAGAATCACGAAAGGATACATCCAGATCAGGAACAATTCCCTCCTTTAACATTGCCTCCCCGAACAGTAGAACCTGTACTTTTCCTACAACTACCTGTCCTTGAGCCACACTGTTGAACACGTCCTTCGCTTGTCGAACAGTGTGTGCTTTTGCTCCATAGACAGCATATTTCTTTTTTGCATCTTTATCAAAGATCGGACTCATTTCATAGACTAGTATTTGGTTGTCAGGGGTCCGATCCATGGCATAAATCAGCGCTAAATTAATATCCTCCACAAGAACCTGATCTCCACAGCCGCTTAAGCCGAACAAACAGGCACATGCACCCATGCAGCTCAGTAGCTGTGACACTTTACTTTTACCCCGCTTTTTCATTTAACTGTCGCCCCCTCCATCGGCTAACCAGCATGGTATACAATAAAAAGAGTACTGGAAACGCAAATACCGTGTAATAGCCCATCCATTCCCACGAATTCTTCCAAAACGTAATACCTGTATACGATGGCTGATAAAACAGGTAGCTAAGCGCATAGATAAGTAAGATAGTGTAAGGCATCTGCCAATCCGTTTTATGAAACAGTTGCGAAATATTCTCCATCGCGAAAAAGAAGTAAGGGATGACAGACGTGGAAAAAATAAAGATATAAAAGGAAAGATAAACGATCTCAAAACGCTCGAGAAAAGAAAACCGAACCGGCTTGACCAAGGTGAGCGTAGGCCAAATAAATTTTGTAATTTCATCTGGGCTAAAAAAGGTAAAGCAGCTAAACGTAATTTGCAAATAGACGAGCAGCGTAATTGTATTTGCAATGATGACCCCTTTGACTGCTTGCTTTTTATTCTCCAAATAAGGATAAAACAAAAAGATCCATTCAAAGCCTAAGAACGCTAATATCGTTGTTTTCACTCCATGTAAGATAGGCATCCAGCCCTCTTTAAACACTGGCAGCAAGAAAGTAAGATGACCATTCTTTAATGAGAACAGCAAAATTAGAGGCATCCACAAAGTAAAGAAAAATACGAACACCTGATATCGGCAAATTAGGCGAATGCCTCCTCTTAGACCAATGTAAGTACAAAAGAGAAAGAGAGCAACTATCAGAAATGTCATTGTATTAGGTAATACCCATTCTTTTATAATATAGATGCTCGTATAAAAGATCGTGATAGCCCCAAGCAAGGAATATAGAATCCAGACCACCATGATTGATTTCCCCAAAAAGGAGCCTACATAGTAAATCAACACATCGAGCATCGTTTTATTTGGATGCTTAGACATAATCCCGATGATACAAAGACTGATAATAATCGTACACAAGTATCCGATAATAATAGAAATCCACCCATCAGTGCCAGCTACACGAGACAAATCTGCTGGTAGATTCAAGATGCTAGTACCTAGCTCAATTCCGCTGATCGTTAAAATAAATTGCAGGAGAGAAATTTTCCGATCACTCAATTTTCTCATGATGTTCACCATTCCCTCTGCCATTGTCTCCCTGTCGATCAACCTGCTTTGGTTTAAGCTCGATTGGCCGTTTCTTCATCATCCACACTGGTAAACGAATGAAGGTATCTTTTAGTTCGGAAAAATGCAAGGGTGAAAAGGAAGCACCATATGGTGTACCTAACGATTCCAATGAGAGCAGATGCAGAATAACGAGCATAAGCCCCCAAATGATACCCACCATCCCAAATAAAGAAGCAGCCACCATCATAGGAAACCGAATCATACGAACTCCAGCCGACATCTCCAAATTCGGAATGATAAAGGAAGCAATCGCTGTCAAAGCAACTACAATCACCATGATATTACTGACCAAACCAGCTGATACTGCCGCTTGCCCTATAACGATACCGCCTACAATACCAATGGTTTGTCCAATAGGAGCTGGCAATCGTAATCCGGCTTCACGGAGCATTTCCAATACCATTTCCATAATAAATGCCTCAAGAATTGGCGGGAGCGGCACTCTTTCACGCGATTCTCCAATCGTCAAAAGCAAGGGAAGCGGTATCAATTCATAATGAAACGATACAGAAGCAATATAGATCGCAGGAGCCAAAATTGCGATAAAAAAAGCAACAAAACGCAACAGGCGAATAAAAGAAGCAGCAAACCATCGAACACTATAATCATCTACGGTTTGAAAATATGAAAAAAAGGTCATGGGAGCCACTAACACTCCTGGTGACCGATCCATGATGATGACGACTCTACCTTGCAGAATATGGGAGGCTGCTGTATCTGGACGCTCTGTCATAGAGAATTGAGGAAAAGGAGTAAATGCTCGATCCTCCAAATATCCTTCTAGTTCTCCTGTATTTAAAATAATATCGACTGTAAGCGACTCTAATCTTTTTTCAAGCTCGTCCAAAATCTGAGGATTCGTCACATCCTCCAAATACAAGAGTGATACTTTTGCTCCACCGCGTTCTCCAATGGTATGTTCCTTAACCTTCAGCTCCCTGCTAGGAATGTAGCGCCGAATCATAGAAATATTGGCATTCGCTGTCTCGATAAATCCCTGGTGAGCACTTTTAATCGCTGATTCAATCTGCGGCTCCTGAATAGCACGCTGGGGCCAGCCTTGAGCCTCTATAAGAAAAGCCTGAGGAAACCCATCCATAAATATAATGCAGCAACCATGAAACAAGGACTCCTCAATCTCAGCCCATAAATTAATTTGTTTGATTTTGCCTACAAATAATACAGATTCCATTTGTTCAGGATATACGGTTTCAGCAACCAACAAGGGATGAACAATATCTCGATTCACAATGGTTTTGTCAATCAAACCATCTAAATAAACCAATAGTGCCTTCTCTCCTGTTTTTAAAGGAAGCTCACGCATAGTCAAATCCGGAATTCCAGAGAATTTCTTCTCTAATTGATTCAAATTGCTATACATCGAAGAGTCAATACAGGCAGAATCTGAAGTCTGGCTTCCTCCTGCCTTCTGTCCCTGTCTGGTTGTCCAATATCGTTGGAAGAATGACATGACCTCACCTTTTTATTCAATGTGAACCTCTGCGTTCCAGTTTGCTGTTGTAGCCTGTATATGTATGGTTTGCCAAAAAGGGAATAGAGATTCTCATATAAAGGGAAAAAACAATACCGAAATATCCCGAACATTAAAAATGAATAGGATTCCATGGGCGCACCTGCTACATCAGCTTGTCTTAGCATACTTTAATATCCCAGCAAAATAGGTAACCAACGTGACAACCATTCATTCATAAAAGATTGCCACGTTTACGTTACAAGAACCTTACTATTCTAATATGATCCATTGAAAAACCGATCCTTTACTTCCAAAGTCCCTACTTATCTACCCTTTTGATATGCCAAAATTCGATACACCATAGCTTTATCACCCAGCTTGCGGAAGTGAGAAATAGCCGGATAATGATTTGTTTCAATAATCCATACCTTCCCCTTCTTATCCAATCCCATATCCATTCCATAGGTACGATGCGATGGAAATGCTACTCTTAGCCTTTTTGCGGACATTAAAGCCACCTGTTTAACATTAGAGAGGAGAAGTTGATTCGAATGATTTTTAAGTGATGATTTTTGAAGTGCCCTTTGAACGTGCAGCATCTTTCCTTTACTCCTAGTATTATTGGTGACGAAATAACCTTTGCCAGCTACTTTAGCTGCTTTGGCAGTAACTTTCCACGAATCAGAATATCTTCTGCGCTGTACAATGATCCGCATATCAAAAGGACGTTTACGGATTGTAGCAAGGGAAATTCGCCGTTGAATCATATAAGCAGTCGATCTTATCTTTTTTTTGATGTAGCGATAAGTCCGTTTTTTCCCTTTGATGGTCTTCCTTTTATTTTCACTGTGTATATTAAATTTACGATCCCCTAGTGAAGATACTTGAATGACGCCCGCCCCTCCCCTTCCCCTGACAGGCTTTAGAATCACCTTTCCATACCGATTAATCAAATCCCAAAAGGCGCTTTTTGACATCCGTTGTGTTTCCGGCAAGTACGGTGCTAAACTTTTTGATCGTTTTAAAAATAAATATTTTGACCATTTATTTCTTGCTCTCATTAGGCATCTTCCTTTGCAAAAGGATAACCAATGGCTTGTAAATAACTTTCTAGGATACTCAAAAAATCCTCAATATCCTTATAGGTAATATCCCCAATATTTGCCACCCGAAATGTTTTTGAATCTGCAAATTTCCCAGGATAAATGGTAAAGCCTTGATCGTATAAATAATCGTGCATTTCATTGAAATGGTATCCGCTACAATCAGGCTCAACGATGGAAGTAATGATTTTGGAATGATGCTCCTTTGGAATAATATAATTCAAATGAAGCCTATCCATGCCTTTGATTAATGTTTCCCACGATTTCACATATCTTTGGTATCTTCTCTCTACCCCCTCTTCTTTCAATTCGTCGATCGCTTGCTTTAGTGCATAGAAGGTCTGGACAGGAGGAGTAAAACGCATTTGACGGGACTCACAAAAAAACTGATATTGTTCATAGAGACGTAGGTAATAATTTTTGGGCTTATTGTCCCGGATACGTTCCAATTTCTTTCGATTGGCAACGACAAATGCGACACCTGCAAAACCCTGTAGATTTTTATTAGAGCTTGCAGCCAAAAAACTGATATTCATTTTGTCCATTTGAATGGGAACGGCCGCATATGAGCTCATTGCATCCACAATCATATCAATATGATATTTTTCGCAAATGGCTCCAATCGCTTCAAGATTGTTTAAAAGACCAGTAGACGTTTCGTTGTGAACTACGGCTAGGTGGGAGATTTTTTGGCAGGAATTTTTGATCGTGTTTTCTAGTGCAACTAAATCGATTCCATCATCGTGAGGACTAGTGAATTCGAGGAGGGGCAGATTGTAGGCTTTGGCAATTTCACATATGCGCTTTCCGTACGCACCATTGTTAATGACAAGTACAGCATCATCGCGCACAACAGAACTAATAATAGCTTCAACAGCTGCTGTACCGGACCCGCCAAACAAGACCGTCGTGTAATCCTTCGTATCAGCAACCAACTGGGTAAGCTCTGTAGATACAAATTCCAATAGGTCACCAAATTCTGTTTCGCGAGGACAAATATCAGGAACTACTTGAGCGTATTTCACACTATCCGTTGTTGTGGCGGGACCGGGATTCAATAAAATATTTCTCTTCACGATCTGCATCAGATATCCCCCTTTCCAAAACGGGATACATTGCTACTTGCAAACGCCTGTAGCCTCTCTTTTACTTCATAAGGCTTTATTTTAGGGCGACCAAGCTGCTCCATGGAACCTTTGGCAATTCTCAAATAGAGAAAAGTAAGTCCTTTCGTTTGTTTCCATTCTCGAATGGAGGCTTCCAATTCCTTCAAGCTGTGAATGTAGGTGGATGTCAGATACCCGCAGGCGGAAGCAATTTCTACAAAATCAATCGTATGCGATACGGTGCTTTGTCCACCCGTAGAATCGTGGGCATGATTGTCGAGTAGAATGTGGAGCATATTGTCTGGAGCATAGTACCCGTTTGTAGCCAGACTCCCCATACGCATCAGCATGGAACCGTCCCCGTCAATAACAATAATCTCTTTATCCTTTTTGGTTAGGGCTAGACCGAGTCCTAGAGAGCTAATGCATCCCATAGAGCCAACCATGTATAAATTATTGTTAGCATCTTCAATTTCATACAGTTCCCGTCCCGTTTTTCCAGTTGTGGCAAGCTGAATTGTTTGACTATCTTTTAGTGCGTTAATAACCTCCAGCGCTTCTGAACGTTTTGGAACAGCATCCTGTTTATCTTTTTGCTTTTTATATAGATTGCCTTTCCCAGAAGGCTCTTGATTGAACAGCTTAACCTTTTCAAAGGTTTTCTTTCTGACAACAAAGAAAAAAGACTGATTCGCTTCCACATATTCATTAGCTCGGTTAATCTGCTCCTTCGCTTCTTCTATATCGACCGATAAAAATTCCCATTTTACTTGCATTAAATCCAGAAGCTGTGTCGTTATTTTGCCCATTAATTCATGCTGTGGCTCATCTTGAATCCCTTCTTCTCCTCTCAAACTGACAAATCCAAGAACTGGAAGACGAAAAGGATAATTGAGTGATACTAAAGGGGAAACAGCATTGGTCAGACCGGAATTTTGCATAAAAACAACTGCCTTTTCTCCTCCTAACGCTACTCCAGATGAGATAGCTATAGCTTCGCCTTCATTGGTAGCCCCCACATACGTACATTCATTTTTGACATAGTTGATAAAATCCTTTAGAAACGAACAAGGAACTCCACAGTAAAATTGGAATCCCCGCTTTCTCAATTCATTAACAAACAGATTCGTATTTAGCACCATTAATCATCCTTTTTTTACATCTAGGATTTAAGTCCGTTTCCAGGGAGATATTTCTTTTCCGCTTCCTTTAATTCATCCGCATTCTGTAGATGGAACACATCGTCTAACGTTGCCAAATTCTCTTCCACCTGAATGAGGCTTTTCTGTTCAAAGATTTGCTTCGAGGTTTGCTGCATAGCAACAATTGAAGATCTCAGATTGTGATTCGCCCAGATGACCATACTCACACCCAATTCTTCAAATTTGTCCACCGGTGTTTTGTAATATTTAGTCGGTACGATCACAATAGGATGTCTAAACGCCCATTCTTTCATGAAAGCATCAATTTCTGTGACATCGGATCTTTTACTGTGGATCAGAATAGCATCCGCTCCCGCTTGTCGATAAGCTTCAGCTCTTTGTAAGGATTCTTCTAGCCCCCACCCTGCAATGAATGCCTCTACTCTTGCCACAACAACAAAATCCTCATCTGTTTGACTATCCTTCATCGCTTTAATCTTTCCACAGAACTCATCAATATTGGCAAGCGGTTGCATTTCACTTTTGATAAACGAATTGGTTTTTGGAAAAAGCTTATCTTCAATGCATACACCCGCTATGCTCCTTTGCTCTAATTTTTTTACCAATCTCCTTGCATTATTGAAGTTTCCATAACCCGTATCGCCATCTAGCAAAATTGGTACAGAAGTAGCATCACTCATAAACTCTAATACATCTAGCACTTGGGTCCAGGACGCCTCATTGTTGTCCCTCACACCCAGTGAAGCCGAAATGGTCAAACCACTAGCCCAAATTCCTTTAAAGCCACAATTCTCTGCAATTTTGCCTGATAATCCGTTATGAGCTTCCATTAAAAATTCAATTTCTTCAGAACGAATGAGCTGCTTTAATCGTGTTGTTTTTTTCATAAGGACCTCCATTCCATTTGGAGTCTAACTATTTTTTATCTTTATCTTATGAATAATTATAGGACGTGTGCCAAAATGTTTCGTTTATAATGAATTCATCATATGCTCATCTGCTGGATATCAACCCCACTCTCTTATTTGTACGAATGCAAAACAAAAACACCTTACCTAATCGCTATTTGCACGATTCAAGCAAGGTGTCCCTTATTCTCTTGGTTTTTCGTGAACCTTTATTCACAATAAAATGTTGTGTTATTCCTACTCTTTTACCATTGCGCAGGCAATTCCGCCTGGTCCAATATGTGCTCCGATAACAGGACCAATTTCGGATATATAGGTTTCAATTACCTGGAATTCCTGAGCGACCCGCTCTTTTAACGCCTTTGCTTCTTCTAACGCATTTGCATGCAGAATGGCTACCTTTACTCTTGCATCGGCAGCATAGGATTTTAGTTCATTCAGCATCCTAGCCACTGCTTTTTTATTGCCGCGTACCTTGTCAAAGGCGTACACAGCACCATTTGCATCTAGCGACAGGATCGGCTTAATGTTTAAAAGCGAACCAATAAATGCGGAAGCGCGACCGATTCGACCGCCTTTTTGTAAAAACTCCAAAGTGTCGATGATAAAGAAATTCTGCATTTGCTGAATCATCCGGTCCACTTCATCCAGAATTTGTTGTTTAGAGCATCCTGCACGCGCCATTTTAGCTGCTTCAACAACAAGGAGTCCCTCAAACATAGCACCCTTCTTCGAGTCAATAATCGTCAAGTCTAGGTCTTGTTCGAGCATTCCCTTGCCAATAACAGCGGATTGATACGTACCCGATAACTGACTGGACAACAAAATAGCAATAATGCAAACATCCGCACCATGCTTCTCACTAATTTCTTGGAATTTTTGAGAGAACTCTACTGGTGATGGCTGAGATGTTCTTGGAAATACGTCGGACGAACGTAAACGCTCAAAAAACTCAGCAGAGCGTATAGTGATTCCATCCAAAAAGGTTTCAGCACCAAAGCTCACCTTCAAAGGAACGATCTCAATACCTAGCTCTGTAATCAGAGCTGGATCAATATCTGACGCACTATCCGTAACAATTACAATAGGTGACAACGTAACATTACTCCTCTCCTACTCGACAGCAAAAATGAAAGGATAAAGTGGTTGTCTACCAGAAAGGATCTCAACTTCCACATCCTCAAATAAATCCGCTAGCATTTCCTCTAGTAGGGCCCCCTGCTCTTCGGAAGCACCTTCACCATAGATAATTGTAACCAGCCCTGTCTCTTCATCTACCATGTTTTTCAAAAGCTCCATAGCACTGTCCATCATGTCTGCTTGTGCTGTAATGATGGTTCCTTCGTTGATTCCAATAAAGTCACCCTCTGCAATTTCGACATCCCCCATTTTGGTATCTCGAACCGCATGCGTAACCAGCCCTGTTTTTACCTGCTCCAGCGCTTTTGTCATCATTTCTTTATTGCTCTCTAATTCTTCTCCGCCATTAAATGCTACCAACGCTGCCATCCCTTGTGGCACACTCTTCGTCGGAACAACAGCAACAGGTACACTTGCCAATACAGCCGCCTGTTGTGCAGCCATGATGATGTTTTTATTATTTGGTAGGATAATCATTTTTTCAGCGTGAAGCTCTTCAATAGCCTTTACCAAGTCTTCGGTACTTGGATTCATGGTTTGTCCACCTTGAACCACTACTTGTACTCCTAAGCTTTGGAAAATCTCCGCGATTCCGTCTCCTGCTGCTACCGCAATAATTCCATAAGGTACTGGGAGCTCTTGCTCATCTTTGATTGCTATAGATGCTGATTCAGCCTGTACTTCTTCAGAAGTCACGTGAGCTGTTTCTTCACGCAGGATATTAGAATGCTGTTCACGCATATTATCAATTTTAATTCGATGTAGTGAACCGAATTGCTGTGCATAGTTAAGCACATTTCCTGGGTGTTCAGCGTGAATATGTACTTTTATGACATCCTCATCAGATACAACCAGCAATGAATCTCCCATTGTATCTAATTGCGCACGGAACGTGGCTTCCGCAAAAGGCTTTTTATTCGCTTCTGTACTTCCGGTCAAATACACCATGAACTCCGTGCAATATCCATACAGAATGTCTTCTGTTTTTAATTGAGATTGAGCGCTATGCTTCTCTTCAACCAGATCATTCATATTCTGTAACGTAGTAGCTGTGCCAGGCATCTGTTTTTGCTCAACAGCCTTCTCACCATGCAAGGCACGAACAAAGCCCTCGTAGATGTAAACCAATCCTTGCCCACCGGAGTCAACAACGCCTACCTCTTTTAAGACAGGCAGATATTCAGGGGTTTGGCTTAGAGTAAGCTTTGCCTGTTCAAAGGTTTTGTCCATCACAGTAAGGATGTCATCCGTCGTCCGAGAGATTTTAACAGCCATTTCAGCAGCTTCACGTGCTACCGTAAGAACAGTACCCTCTACTGGTTTCATTACCGCCTGATATGCTGTATCCACGCCCATTTTTAATGCATCTGCAAACGTGCGAGCATCGATGGTTTCCTTACCTGCCACCACCTTGCTAAATCCACGGAATAATTGAGACAAAATAACACCTGAGTTTCCGCGGGCCCCCATTAAAAGTCCTTTTGCCAACGCCTGAGCTGAATTACCGATGTGTGCAGACTCTTTACGGGAAAGCTCTTCTACACCAGCTGTAAACGTAAGATTCATATTTGTACCAGTATCGCCATCTGGAACAGGGAACACGTTTAAAGCATCTACTATTCTGTAGTTCGTATGCAGGTTATTGGCGCCTAGATAAACCATCTGACTAAATTGCACGCCATCAAGACGCTTGTGTACCACTACTTTTCCTCCTTACAGTTCACGGTCTGTTCTGACCCCTTGGACATATATATTAATCGCCGATACCTCGACTCCTAGCGTTTGTTCGAGTGTATATCGCACACGGCTCTGCACATTGCCAGCCACTTCAGAAATCTTTGTACCATAGCTCACAATAATATGCAAATCTAAGCTAACATCGTTATTCTCATTGCGAACAACAACGCCTTTACTCAAATTATCCTTTTTTAGAAGTTCTGCAATTCCGTCCTTTAATGCTTTACGGGAAGCCATACCCACCAATCCAAATACTTCCATGGCGGCCCCGCCAGCAATTCGAGCGATTACTTCCTCACTAACATCAATTTTTCCAAGAGGTGTATTCATTTCAACTGGCATTTCAGGTTCCTCCTTTTACAAAAGACCAATCCGTATAATGGTATATCTTGTACTTCACCCCATTCTACTATAAGTAAAGTGCGATTTGAAGGTTTTTTCATTTGTCGAAATAGCCACAGGGAATTTCCTGTCAAGTATTGCAATTGACAGCTTGCTATGATACTATGGATCAAGCTGTTCTTATGCCCGTATTGGGCTTGTTTAATAGCTTCAAGGGAGGTGGATGTAAATGTCACGTAAATGTTTTGTTACTGGAAAAACAGCGAAAGCTGGTAATGCGCGTTCTCACTCTATGCGTGCTAGCCGCCGTACTTGGGGTGTTAACGTTCAAAAAGTGCGCATCCTTGTTAACGGGAAACCAAAACGCGTTTATGTAAGCACTAGAGCTTTGAAATCTGGTCTTGTAACTCGCGTATAACTCAGCAAAGGCTGAGCTAGAAGCGAATCAATTTGTTTGATTCGTCATAGAATGGGTCTGTCCGGTCTTTGACTAGATACGACAACGTTGCACTTACATGTAACATGTAAAAAAAGCACCTTTCATGGGTGCTTTTTTTATTTACTATTATTATCCCCTAAGATGGGAATCATCATAAATACCAAGGCATCCACCTACCAAAAAATACAGGGTGAATGCCTGTTTAAAATGCTGATGGGCAATCGAATGTCGCCTCTCATCTGAGCCACATCCTCAGCGTTTACTTGGCTTTCTTATTGAAAGCTTCAATCATGGCGCGAACCATACCACCTAGAATTTTCGGCAACTTGATCGTATAGAAACGCATCTTGACCCCTCCTTACTCCGGAATTACTTGTGATGAAATAAAAACCAGCCTGTTGCTATGAGTGCTGTTCCCAAGATGGCATACCACACCCAGAGGGGCATCGTATTCAAAATGAGGATAAGTCCACCCACTCCAAAAATGACTCCGAGAACGCGCTTGATTGCCATCCCCTGCTTCACGTGAAACGAGCGAAAACTCATACCAGGTCGCACCCCCCTTAGGCTTATTCCGTAATAAAGCTATTACATACATATTCCGAAGAGGGTCAAACATATGTCCAGTATGCCGGGGAAAAATAGAAAAACTTCATCACGTAAGAACAGTACCTGCCTACCTGATATGTATATGCGTCCAAAGTTCATTTGTTGCTAGTTTTTCTAGAAAAATCAATAGCAGCAGGTAAGAATCCAAAGCCTGTGTAAAGATTTAACAATCTCGGGCTGCGATCACAAATAAATCCCCTGATGCACGTTCTATTTTGCCATATTCACTTGCCCATTCATTACTAATCCCAATAGAGGAGCCAAATGCAATAGTCGCATCGGTCAATGGATAAGCAAAGCCTGTTAAATAAATGCCGGTCACCTCCTGCGAAGCTGGCACTAAGGACAGAAATTCACCGGAGTGTCCGCGAAGATTGACGTTTGGAAAATGATCGGATAACAGCATGACACGATTTTGTCGATTAACAATCTCCATCCAGACACCTTCACGATGCGCTTTTTTTAACAGTGATAAATTGGCAAGCGAATGATCCAATCTACTACCTACCGCCCCATACATTATGATCTTGAAGCGATGATCTGGATATAAATGCACGACACCATCCTCGCTATCTAGTGTAGCACCTAAATCACGCAAATGCTCTCGTGCCGCCTCCATAGCGATCTCTACGGCAATTTCCGTGTCAGTGGCATTCTTCATGGCGGAGAACTTTTTAATAGCAATACCTGCCTCCTGAAGCAGTCTAAGCCCCTCTTCCTGAATGGTATCAAAATCCCCCACGGCAATATGCGGGATCATCCCTCCTTCTAGTAAAGCAATCGCTCCCCCGTCCACTCCGATTAATAAATCCTCTCTCTCCAACTGCGGCAGCATATCGAGGTCTCCACCTGTGCAAATATGTATAGTAAAATCAATCATTATGCTTACATTCCTTTCTCCAGTACGTGCCTCTTAGTAGTTTTTTCATATCAAATTGTTTTAGCTCATTTAGGAAGCTACTCTATATTGTACGGTCGCTCCTAGGGGAAGTAAACGTAAGCCTAGTATAAAACCATTGAATTTATGTAGAATCTCAAACACTCCAATTTCGTACTCTTTGTCCTCGACATGCTAAAATAAGAGCCCTCTATGTTTCCTCCTTTATACAGAAGAATTCCATCTATATATACTATATATTCCCCCTTCATTCTATTTGTTTTCTAATCATACGCATACGGACAATATATCGGAATACCAAAAATGTCCCATCAAAAATCACTACTTTGAATACTACATTACCAATGCATAAACATGAATAAAATTGAGTTTCGACACGAAAAAAGGTGCTGTCCAATAGGGACAACACCTGCCTTTTACACTGCTTTTTATTTCGGCTTTTTATAATACTTTTTCCAAAAACTGACGGGCACGTTCACTTGTTGGATTTGTGAAAAACTCCTGCGGGGAGGCATCCTCAATTAGCAACCCGCCATCCAAAAACAGTACACGATCTGCCACTTCACGAGCAAAGCCCATCTCATGTGTAACAATTGCCATTGTCATACCAGAGTTCGCCAGGCTTTTCATAACTTCTAAGACCTCTTTGACCATTTCTGGATCAAGAGCAGACGTGGGCTCATCAAAGAGCATAATCTCTGGTTCCATTGCTAAAGCTCGCGCAATCGCAACGCGTTGCTTTTGCCCACCTGATAAGCTACTTGGATAGACACCTGCCTTATCAGCCAGCCCAACGCGTTCCAAAAGCTCCATTCCCTTTTTCTCCGCAACCGCCTTTGTTAATTTTTTTACCTTGATTGGTGCGTAGGTCAGGTTTTGCAGGACCGTCATATGTGGGAACAAATGAAAGTGCTGAAACACCATTCCCACTTTCTGCCGAATCTCTTGGATGTTTCCCTTCGAGTTGGTAATATCCATCCCGTTGATCATTACTTGTCCCTTTGTAGGCTCCTCTAGCATATTCATGCAACGTAAGAATGTAGATTTGCCCGAACCAGATGGCCCAATAATAGCAACTACATCCCCTTTTTTAATGCTGGTACTGATTCCTTTCAGAACCTCCAGTTTCCCGTATGCTTTATGCAAACTTTCAATTTTAACCATTACGACGCAGCCTCCGTTCTAGCCATGTAGACAGTAGCGTTAAAATCATAACCAAAATATAGTACTGTAAGCCTGCAAACACTAAAGGCTCAAAATAAATATACAATTGACCCTTGACGACATCTGCACGACGCAAGATTTCCGCCACTCCAATAACGGATACTAAGGATGAGTCCTTAAGTAAGGTAATAAATTCATTCATAATGGCAGGTAAAATGTTACGAATCGCCTGAGGAAAAATAATATCCTTCATCATGCGAGAGTAAGGAACCCCTAATGCCTTAGCCGCTTCCCACTGCCCCTTGTCTACAGCCAAAATTCCAGCGCGCATGGTCTCTGACAAATAGGCTGCGGAATTCAAGCTAAAAGCGAGAACCCCAGCAAATAAAGCTGGAATCTGATAATCCGTTAATTGCGGAATGGCATAATAAATCAATAAGAGCTGAACCAGCAATGGTGTACCACGAAAAATACTTGTATAAAAAGCAGCAAATACCTGTAAAAATTTGCTATTGGATATTTTGCATAGGGTTAGGATTGTGCCCAGAATAAATCCGAAAAAAACCGATAAAACCGTAAATTGTAAGGTAATTCCCATACCCTCTAGCATGTAGGGTATATGTGGTGTAAGCACTGAAAAATCTATTGGTATGCTTGTATTCATGTTTTATGTTCACCTCTGCTTCATCATCTTGCCCTGTAAAAAAAGCAGACTGGGATTATTGTCCCAGCCACTTTTTAATCAGTTTGTCCATTTCACCGTTTTCTTCCATCTTTTTCAAGATTTCATTAAACTTTTCCACATGTTCTGATCCTTTTGGGAAAGCAATTGCGTAACCTTCTGTATTATTTGTTGTCATAACCGTTGATTGCAAACCAGGGTTTTTCTCCAGGAAGCCTTGGGCGATGGTATTTTCTACAACTGCCGCCGCAGATCGACCCGTAACCACCTCTTGAATGATTTCTCCCATTTTATTTAAGGAAACCACCTCAACCCCAGTAACCTCTTTCGCAATCACTTGAGCGGCCTTTTCTTGCATAGAGCCAATTTGAGCGGCTAGCCGTTTACCTGATAGCTGTTCTGGCTTGATAATAGGCGAGTCTTTTTTACTCACTAATGTATTTTTTGCTTCATAATAATTATTGGAGAAATCTACATTCTTCTTACGCTCAGGTGAAGTGGACATCCCCGCCATTACGAAGTCTGCTCGTTTTGATTGAAGAGCAGGAACCAGACCATTAAAATCTGTATCCACTACTTTTAATTCATAACCAAGTTCCTTTGCAATATAAGTAGCAATATCGATGTCCATCCCTACAATTTGGTCATTGCCATCCTTTGTTTCATGGAATTCATACGGATAGTAATCCGCTGACGTGAACATCGTTAAGGTTTTAGCCGCTGCTTGATCTGTGTTTTTGTTAGCTGCATTTCCACTGTCCTGACTAGCAGAACCACAGCCTGTTAATAAGGAAACAGATAATAAAGTAGATAAGGCAATTGCTGCAAATGATTTTGTAGATTTTCTCATAATAATACCCTCCTGTATGAAACACCGATGATCTACGATGTGTGTAATCCAATTATTTACGAAACACTGAAAACTTATATTTATAATACCATATGTATAAAAATAAGAAAGTAAAATTTAATAATATTTTTTAAAATTTCATAAATAAACAGTGCGTATCTAACCATAATTCTTGTCCTATCAGCTTACTTCAAATAAAATCTCCGTATAGTGTGCGATCAAAACTAATCATCTATTCACATATATTCGCCTTTATAACCTGCTTAAAATCAGTATTTATACATTTTTCCGGCTTTTATGCATTTTTTATGCATAAATATATGTTCTTTATTAGGTCGCCAAAGACAAATATACATGTAAAAATAAAATGCGCACCTTTAATCTTTAAGGTACGCATTCCTATTATGGATTCACACTGTAATATTTACATAGTCTTTTCATTCTTTTTTACCTATAGTCTTAAACGAATCCAAAAGCTCACAGAGATGGTCATAAAAAAAAGGATGCTCCCTCCGTATAAAAATGAGAGAGTCATCCTTTTTTGTTAGCCGCGGATCTCAGCGATCGCCTTTGCTCGATCTGGTTGATTATAAACAGCAGAACCTGCGACAAGTACAGTTGCTCCAGCATCCTCACACAAGCGTGCCGTTTGAGCATTTACCCCACCATCAATTTCAATATCAACATGAGATAAACCACGTTCATTTAATAAATGACGTAGATCACGTATTTTTGGTAATACGCTATGTATAAATTTTTGACCGCCAAAGCCTGGGTTTACCGTCATCAATAACACCAGATCCAAATCCTCTAGCACATGCTCGATCGTGCTAATTGGAGTAGCTGGATTTAAAACAACCCCTGCCTTTACACCTTGTTCTTTAATGTGGTGAATAGTTCGATGTAAATGGCGGCAAGCTTCCTGATGAACAGTGATGTAATCTGCTCCACTTTTAGCAAATTGAGCGATATAGCGATCCGGTTCTTCAATCATCAGATGTACGTCTAAAGGAAGTTGTGTGACTGGACGAATCGCGTCGACGATCAAGGGACCTATCGTAATATTAGGGACAAAATGACCATCCATTACATCTACATGAATCCAGTCAGCGCCTCCACGTTCTACATCTTTAATTTCTTCTCCTAAGCGAGCAAAATCAGCTGATAGAATAGATGGTGCGATTTTTACCATTGTTTGTTCCTCCTCAGGTATTCTCTCAACTCTTCCATGAACTGTAGATAATGTTTATAACGATGTTCAACGATTTCACCAGCCTGCAAAGCCGCTTGGACTGCACAGCTTGGTTCCGTTATATGCAAACATCCCCGGAACTTACACTCATCGCTTCGTTGCTCAAAATCACGAAATGCTTGCGCCAAATCTAGCTCGGTCATATTGATAAAATCCAATGAACTAAATCCAGGTGTGTCCGCAACATAGCCACCTTCCTTTAATGGAAGCAGCTCTACGTGGCGAGTAGTGTGTCGACCGCGTCCTAGCTTTTGGCTGATTTCTCCCGTTTGTAGGCTTATTCCTGGAAAAATAGCATTTAGCAAAGATGATTTCCCTACTCCTGATTGTCCAGCAAACACCGCTAGCTTTCCAATCAGCTCTTCACGGACTTGTTCTACACCACGCCGATCAAGAATGGAGGTGGGAATCACTCGATATCCCACCTTTTCATATTCCGCTACAAGCCTGCTGCAATCTTGCTCTTCCAATAAATCTGCCTTCGTAATAACAATAATCGCATCAATGCCAGCATGCTCCGTATGCACAAGGAATTTATCCAACAGCAACGGACTCATATCAGGCTCCTTAGCAGAGAATACTAGGACAGCTAAATCAACATTGGCAATAGAAGGACGAACCAGCTCACTTGTTCGCTCTTCTATCTCCATCACATACCCATCTCGATCATTTGGGGCCTCAAATACAACCCAATCGCCAACTAAAGGGGTAATCTTTGCCCCTTTCTTTTTAAACAAGCCACGCGCTCGACATTGGACGATTCGCTCGGGATTCGCTTGATCGGCCACGTAATAAAATCCACTTAATGCTTTTACAATTCGCCCTTCTGGCATGCATGTACCTCCAGCGTTTTACGGATACGATTGATAATCAACATCTATGGTATTGATTGTTTCGCCATTCTTTCTAACCTCGATTTTTCCATTCGTCTCTGGCGATAAGATTACTTCAACGCTGAAATCAGCGCTTTCTGATATAGATTGATGAATAGGCTTTAGTTCCGTTTTGCGAGCATCATTTACAACGATTTCAATGGTTGCAGAAGGTACTTCGACCGGATCGTGCTCAACATGAACAGGAACACTTACAATCTTGGCATCAGAAGGCCATTGTCCATTGCTTATTACCATGTTAACCTTTGTACCTTCTTCGACTACAGTGTTAGCAGGAGGATTTGTGGAAAGGACAATACCTCTTTCCCGGTGTTCATAAGAACCCTGCTCTGATAATTCTCCCTCCTTTAGATTTACATTGTTAAGAGAAGCTTTCGCCATCTCCCAATGCTTACCAACTAAATCGTTTGGTACTTTTGTCCGTTTTTTCCCTTCACTAACCGTTAAGGTCATGACAGTATCTACGAAAGCAAGATTAACATTTGGCATTGGATCTTGAGTCATGACCTGTCCCGCTGGAACATCATTGCTTTCTTTCATAACAATCTTTACTTCCTTAAAGTTAGCTAAACGCGCTTTTTGTTCCGCTTCCTGTTGTGACATACCGACGTAATCAGGAGTCGGTAGCAATTGTTTTCCTTTACTGATCATTACAATTACCGTGCTATTTTCTTTAACGCGCCTTGTTGCCGCTGGATCTTGCTCAAAAACCTTACCCTTGTCTTCGGCATTAAAGGCCTCTTCAAACGTAGCACTTAATCCAGCATTTTTCAGGGCCGTATCTGCTTGCTCTCTCGTCATTCCAATCACATTAGGTACATCTGTTTCTGGAACAGTGAGTATCTTCATTGCAAGGTTAAAACCAAAAATAGCCAAAACAACGAATAGAACAGCGATACCAGACCAAAGAAGGCTTCGCTTCCACCAGATCCCCTTTTTCTTGTTAGCCAAGTTCTCCTCCTCCTCTTCCTCCTCGTCTCTATATTGCTCCTCTGTGCTTGCCACCTTTTGAGGAGTGCGGGTAGGATAGGTTCTCGGTTGATAGCTATCTTGTTTACTTTTCTCCAGCATATCTGGCGTGATTGCTGAAATGACCCTTGTTTCTTCATCATCTATATCACTTGCAAACGTAAGCTTTGATTCATGACGTCTTTCTGTTGACAAGCACGTTTCCAAGTCCTCATACATTTCCCGTGCAGACTTGTAGCGCTGAAATGGGTCCTTAGCCAAAGCACGAATAATAACATTTTCCAAGCTTTGTGGAATAGCTGGATTTAATTTACGTGGTTCAGGCAATGGGTCTTGTAAATGCTTAAGCGCTACAGTAATGGGCGAATCTCCTGAAAATGGCAACGTACCGGTAACCATTTCATACAGTACAATTCCGAGAGAATAAATGTCGGATTTCTCTGCCGTGATTCCTCCACGAGCTTGTTCAGGAGAAAAATAATGGACTGAGCCAAGTACCGAACCCGTCTGTGTAATCGTCTGTGACGTAACCGCACGGGCAATCCCAAAATCCGTTACCTTCACACGACCATTCGTTCCAATCATGATATTGTGCGGTTTAATATCGCGATGAATGATCTGGTTTTGATGGGCGTGATCTAGTGCGTCACACACCTGCATCGCGATTCGAACCGCCTCACTCATCAGCATGCCGCCTTGAGCGGTGATAATTTCCTTTAAGGTTGAGCCTTCGATATATTCCATCACCATATAATGAATATCATCGTCTTGCCCAACATCATAAACATTGACGATATTATGATGCGAAAGACTTGCTACCGCTTGCGCTTCTCTGCGAAATCTCTCTACAAAGTCTTCGTCCGTGCCAAATTGGGGTCTTAGCAATTTGACGGCAACGATTCGATTTAATACAAGATCTCTGGCTTTGTAAACAATAGCCATTCCGCCGCCACCAATCACTTCCTCAAGTTGATAGCGCCCACCTAGTCGTTGACCTTGCATTCTCCTCCCCCCTCTTTCTCACAGACTTGCGAAGGCTTCTTTTTATTACGTATGGCCACACAAGTAATATTATCTTCTCCCCCTGCATCAAGTGCATATTGAACGAGTGCGTCCACGCTTTGCTGCAAAGGTATTGGTTTAGCTAACCATTCCTCTATGATCTCTTCTGGAACTTTATTGGATAATCCGTCTGAGCAAAGCAGCACAATCTCGCCATCCGACCACTCAAACTGTCCCAGATCAATTCGAACATGATCCTCCGTACCTAGAGCTCTCATCAGGACATTGCGCTGCGGATGCAGGGACGCCTCCATTTGATTGATTTGCCCGCTTTTTAACAATTCCTGTACAAGCGAATGATCCTCTGTATGTTGAATCAGCTCATTTTCCTTATAAATATACAAACGACTATCACCAATGTGTGCGGTGACACCCGCATCATTTCCTATTAGTGTAGCAACGACTGTGGTTCCCATCCCATTACACTCCGGATGTGCCTCGGCATACTCATATACCTCTTGATTAGCAAGAAGTAAAGCATCCATCAATAATTCTCGCTCTTCTAAAGGAGCCATGCTATGTTCAACTTTTTTCATTTCTTTTAAAATGCGTTCAACCGCCATTTTGCTCGCAACATCGCCAGCTTGATGACCGCCCATGCCATCTGCGACAACTGCAAGTACGCGTCCAGCCAGGTCAACTGCACAGGCATAAAAATCCTCATTAACTTGTCGGACGCACCCCACATGCGATTTCATCGCTATTTCCATACTTTATCACCCTGCCGTTTCTTTCGCGTGTTGCGCACGCAATTGACCGCAAGCAGCCGCAATATCACTGCCGTGCTCCCGTCGAATTGTAACGTTTATACCGCGATCGTCTAAAATGCGTTTAAAGGTGAAAATATCATTTTTAGCCGTGCGAACATAATCGCGTTCTGGCACGTAGTTCACAGGTATTAGGTTAACGTGGCAAAGCATATCGCCGATTAACTCGGCCAACTCTTCCGCATGATGCGGCTGGTCGTTCTGACCACCAAACAAACCGTACTCAAAGGAGATACGACGCCCCGTTTTAGCTATATAATGATGACAAGCTTCCATTAATTTTTCCAACGGGAAGCCGCGATTGATCGGCATTAGCTTGGTTCTTAGCTCTGTGTTAGGGGCATGAAGGGAAATAGCTAGGTTCACCTGCCCTCCACGCTCAGCAAATTCATAAATCTTAGGCACGATTCCGCTGGTGGAAACCGTAATATGCCGTTGACCAATATTTAATCCACGGTTGTCATTAATGATGTTCAAGAAGGATAATAGTGGTTCAAAATTCTCAAATGGTTCGCCAATCCCCATTACAACTACATGACTTACACGCCCTTCATCTGCATCTAGGGCACGTTGGGCTTGCAATACCTGTGCCACAATTTCACCGGCATCCAGATTTCGCTTTAAGCCACCCAGTGTCGATGCACAGAACGTACAGCCAATGCGACACCCTACCTGTGTTGTTACACATACGCTATTTCCGTAATTGTGGCGCATGATTACTGTTTCAATGGCATGCCCATCTATCAGTTGGAATAAGAACTTGATTGTTCCATCCGCTGATTCCTGATGTGTAATTTCGGTTAGCGCATTGATGCGAAACTCCTCATTTAATTTATCACGCAAGGCCTTCGACAGGTTGCTCATCTCTTCAAATGCTGTTACTCGTTTCACATATAACCAGTCAAAAATTTGTGCAGCTCGAAATGCTTTTTCCCCGTTCTCTTCCAGCCATTGTTTCATTTCTTCAAGACGCAAGCTATAGATTAAGGGTTTATTGTCTGTAAATGACGTAATGTTCATTGTAAGATTCACCTTTTTACTAGTTGTAACTACATTGTATTTGGGGATAAGAAACAAACCCCATTCACTCATTGTACCCTTTGTGACGGAAAAGGAAAAGTGGAAAGCCGCAATTGCAGATTTCCACTTGACTTTTTTCACAAAGAGACCTGATTTCTGCCACCTGATACAGCCTGGTAAACCAGTTCGTTATTTATTTACAAACCCGCTTTATTCTGGCAATAAAGAATCCATCGCTAGAAAAGTGGTGTGGCAAAATCTGCACATAGCCCTTCGAAGCATCAATCTTTTCAGTTAAGCCTGTAGGCAAGTCTTCTGCCAATGATTTATCCAGCTCATACTCTGGGTGCCCGGCAATAAAACGCTCCACAACATCTTGATTTTCCTGAGAATCGATTGTGCATGTACTATAAACGAGGTAACCATCCGGCTTTAGTAAAGGAGCAACGCGCTCCAGCAAATCATATTGAATCTCAGAGATCGCTTTTATATCCTCTGCTGTTTTATTCCATTTCAGGTCAGGCTTACGGCGAATGACACCAAATCCGCTGCAAGGAGCATCTAGTAAAATCCGATCAAATTCACCCACGTTACGGTCTAATAAATCAGCCGCATCCGCTACCATTGTTGTGATAATCGTAATTCCTAGACGTTTCGCATTTTGTTCAATTAGCTCGCGTTTATGAGGATGGACATCGCAAGCAAGAATCTCCCCCTGATTGCCCATCAACTCTGCTATATGCGTTGTTTTCCCACCTGGTGCCGCACAAGCATCCAGAACTCGTAGGTTTGGAGTAAGGTGCAGGGCAGGGGCCACTAGCATAGAGCTTTCGTCCTGAATGGTGCAAAATCCTTCTTGAAACCAAGAAGACCCTGCTGCATGTCCACTTTGTAGCAAAAGAGCATCTGGCGTTAGCTCAGATTTTGCAGCCTCAGGGAATGCTTCCTTCATTTCTTGTAACAACGCATCAGCAGTTGTTCGCAAACGATTTACTCGAATGCTTGGCATAGGCGACTGATTATTACTGTGACAGATCGCTCTGGTGGTTTCCTCACCATATTGCTTAACCCAGCGCTTGACCAGCCACTCTGGATGTGACTCGGTGACCGCAATTTGTTTTGTTATGCCTTTAGGTAGTTTTTCCCATGACTCTGGTTGGCGAAGAATATTGCGCAAAACCCCGTTGACTAATGAGGAAATCCCCTTGTGTCCACGCTTTTTGGCAATCTCAACCGCTTCATGTACGGCTGCTCGATCGGGAACACGATCCAAAAAACGAACCTGATACAGGCTCATCCGTAATAATTGCAGGACCCAGCCCTGAAGTTTTTTTGTACCACCTTTTACAAATTGACCAATCACTTCATCTAACGTCATTCGGCGTTGAATTGTTCCATAAACAAGCTCCGTTACCAATCCTACATCTGCTTTGGAAAGGCCTGCTTCACCTAAAGCGTATTTCAATTCTAGGTTACTATAGGATTGATTCTCTTCTACTCGCACTAGAACATCTAGGGCTACTTCCCGCGCTGTTGTACTTCTCGTTTTTGACACGAATCTATTCTCCTACTTTCGAACCTGAAGCAATTGAAGCGCCTGCACCGCGTAGGAAATCGTACACGCTCATACGCTTTTTGCCCTCTGGTTGGATTTCTTTCAAGATAATACTTCCTGCTCCACAAGCAATGATGAGACCATCCTCGGTTCGGCCGATGATGGTTCCCGGTGTAGCCAGTTGGCCAGCTAGCTCCACTACTTCGGCCCACCAAACTTTCCACACCTTGCCTTCAAAAGTCGTAAAGGCAACAGGCCATGAGTTCATACCACGCACCTGATTATATATTTCCCGCGCTGATTTATTCCAATCTAGTCGCTCATTCTCACGTTTAATATTAGGCGCAAAGGTAGCTTCCTCGTGGTTTTGAGGCTCTGGTGTGATCTCGCCCTTCAATAGTTTAGGCAACGTTTCGATCAATAAGTCTGCTCCGGCTGTCGCTAACTTTTCAAACATGCTAGCTGCCGTATCGCGTTCTTCAATCGGTACAATCACCTTCGAGATCATGTCACCTGCATCCAACGCTTGTACCATATACATAATGGTAACTCCTGTCTCCTTCTCGCCATTAATAATGCTGGCGTGAATGGGAGCGCCGCCACGATATTTTGGCAACAAGGAGGCATGTATATTAATGCATCCATGTTTAGGAGCTTCCAATAAAGAGATAGGTAAAATTTGACCATAAGCTGCTGTTACAATCAAATCGGGACGAGTTGCATCCAACACACTTTGAACGGATTCGCTCTCCCTAATTTTTTCCGGCTGATAAACAGGCAACCCGTGACGAAGTGCTAGCTCTTTCACCGGAGGAGGGGTCAGCACGCGTTTGCGGCCGACCGGACGATCTGGTTGTGTCACAACACCTACAACCTGATAACCATTCGTGATCAGGGCTTCCAAGCTTTGTGTAGCAAAATCAGGGGTTCCCATAAAAAGAATACGAGTATCTTTCAAGACGCTAAACCCCTTCCTTGCCCTCTGTTGCAGGATATACTTTTTCAGCGATATCGATGAATAATACACCGTTCAAATGATCTAGTTCATGCTGAATGCAACGAGCTTCTAAGTCGTCTACTTCTAGCTCATAGAAATTACCGTCACGGTCTTGTGCACGCATTTTGACCACCATATGACGACGAACATCACCATGTAAGCCTGGAATACTTAGGCACCCTTCTGGATAATTCTCAAATTGCTCGCCACTAAACTCAATGATTTCAGGGTTGATCGCTTCTACATAGAAATCGCCGCAATCCATCACGAATACGCGTTTCGAAATACCTACCTGCGGAGCCGCAATCCCTACCCCGTTTGCTGCATACATTGTATCTTTCATATCATCAAGCAATTTGTGCAGGTTACTGTTAAATTTGGTTACCTGTATTGCTTTTTCTCTTAAAATAGGATCAGGATGGTTTACGATGTTGCGAATTGCCATAAAAAAGGCCTCCTTTATCTATATCCAGCATAAATTGCATTTGATCTGATTAAAGTAGCATCTGTGGGTCGACATCTATCGTGGACAACACTTTGTTTTGTTTCATCCAATCATCAAAATGTAGCGTAGTTTGCGCCAACAGATCAAATATTTTCGGTTCATCACGATATTTTAACATGATCTGAAACCTAAATCTATCTTTGATCCGGGCAATCGGTGAGGCCACAGGCCCTAGAACTACGGTTGTCTGCGCCAGCCGCGGCCGTAAATAAGCAGCATAGTGTTCCGCAGCCCGAATCACCATAGGAACATCCTCATGGGAAAATGTGATCAATACTAGCCGATAGAATGGGGGATAACCCTTCTTCTTACGGTGGACCATCTCAGCTTGATAAAAGGCTTCATAATCGTGATGAGTTGCATGCTGGATGCTGTAATGCTCAGGTGTATAGGTTTGTACGACTACATCACCAGAAAGCTCATGCCGACCGGCTCGCCCCCCTACCTGGGTTAGAAGCTGAAACGTTTTTTCTGCCGACCGAAAATCCGGCAGATGTAAGGATGTATCGGCAGCAATTACTCCTACGAGCGTTACACGCGGAAAATCAAGACCCTTCGCTATCATTTGTGTGCCTAATAAAATATCACCTTGACCAGTGCGAAATTTCGTCAAAAGCGCCTCGTGCGCTCCTTTTTTGGAGGTAGTATCCACATCCATTCGAATAACGCGAACACCGGGAAATAATTTAGCCAATTCTTCCTCGACCTTCTGTGTGCCTGTGCCAAAAAAACGAATGTGATCACTTTGACATTCAGGACAATGCTTTGGCTGGGAAATGGTATAACCACAATAATGACAGCGGGCCGTATGATTTGTTCGATGATAAGTAAGTGAGATATCGCAATGCGGGCAGGCCAATGTATAGCCACAGGACCGGCACATGACAAAAGTAGAGAAGCCTCTACGATTCAAAAAAATGACAATCTGCTCCTGTTTTTGAAGCCGATCCGCAATCATTTGATGTAGGCTCCTGCTAAACATGGATCGATTTTGCTCCCGCATCTCTTCCCGCATATCCACCACATGCACTTTAGGAAGCGGTCTGTTCCCTACCCGCGACTTCATCGATAACAAATCATAACGTCCACGCGTTGCCAACGCATAGGTTTCCAAAGCGGGTGTGGCACTACCCATGATAAATACAGCTTTATTCATCTGTGCTCGCCATAACGCCACATCCCTAGCATGATATCTTGGGGTCTCCTCCTGTTTATAAGAGCCCTCATGCTCCTCATCCATGATGATCAAGCCCAGATTACGAAACGGAGCAAAGATAGCCGAACGGGCGCCGACTACCACCTGTACCTGCTGCCGCAAAATTTTGCGCCACTCATCATAGCGCTCACCTTGTGACAACGCACTATGTAATACAGCTACATTATCACCAAAACGCCCCTTAATCCTCTCTACCATCTGAGGTGTCAGGGAAATTTCAGGCACTAAAAAGATGGCTTCTCGGCCCTTTGCTAACGTATGTTCGATTGCTTCCATATACACTTCAGTCTTACCGCTACCCGTGACCCCATGTAGCAGGAAGGAATGATATTCTTCTTGCTCAACGGAACGCAAAATGGCCGCTAAATTATGTTGTTGCTCCCGTGTCAATATATGCTTTGGCGGAGGTGAAAAAGTACGATTGGCGTAAGGATCCCTCCCTACTTCTTTCTGCTCTATCGCTATCCAGCCTTTTTGTTGCATCGTTGTAAGTGTGGAACGAGTAATAGATAGCTTTTCGATTACATCCTTGACTGGGTATGATGCCTGCTGTCCTTGTTCCTTCTGCTGATTCAACAAAAATTCAAGTACATCTCGCATACGATAGGAACGCTTGGGGATGTTCTCCATAAGCTCCCATGCTCGTACCTCATCTATTGCAAGCTGTACATGTGCTAGCTTTTTATGGGTTAGCCGATTTTTCACCTGATATTCACTAACAATTAATCCGTTTTTAATCCATTTCGGTATTTGTTTACTATCCACAGGGAATTGCTTGTCTGCTTCTGTTTGCAGCAGGCTTCCTTGATGAAGTAAATAGCGTAACATAGGATGTTTTTCTGCCAGTTCTTCATCGACTTCATCTGCAAGCATGTACCATTTTTCTGTTTTCCCTTTTAAAACAGCAGGCAACATCGCTGCAATGGACATAGTAAGTGGGCATAAATAACGATGGCTCATCCATTCCGCCAATTGAATTAATTCAAGAGAGAGTGGAGGAACATCGTCTAATACCTTTTCCATTTCTTTTATTTTGATCATGCCAGGGCCATCGGGGTCATGATCTGCCTCTTGTCCTTGTATCAATCCGATGACATACCCTTGAACCTTCCTGGGTCCAAACGGTACAACAACACGACTTCCTACCGCTACCAACGGCTGTAACCACAGGGGAACAGCATAGTCATACGGTCGATTGGTCCGAGTTGCTGGGACATCTACAATGACTTTTGCTCTGATTTGATGATTATTCATTCGGCATCACGCCTCTTGAACCGCTACTTGCAGATTCTGCTTTATTACATCTATAAGTCGCTCTGCAACGTCCCGTTTACTCATTTTATCGAGACGAATCGGTGCTTGATCCTGTTGATAGATGGTCACAATATTCGTATCAACACCCATACCCGCACCTTCCTGCAACACATCATTTGCTACAATCATGTCCAAATTTTTACGGCGCATTTTATCTAGTGCGTGCTTCTCAACCTCCTGCGTTTCCGCTGCAAAGCCGACTAGCATCTGATGGGTTTTCTGTTCCCCTAACGTCCGAAGAATATCTGGGGCTTTTACTAACGAAAGCGAAAAGTCCTCACTCTCTGTTTTCTTGACCTTATGCGTATACACCTGTTCTGGGCGATAATCAGATACAGCGGCTGACTTAATCACAACATCGGCCTGTGGATAAACCTGTAGAACTGCATCCAACATCTCTTGGACAGACTCGACTGGGACAAAAGTAACTCCAGCAGGGATAAAAAGCGCTGTAGGTCCGCTAATTAACGTAACATCCGCTCCACGATCACGTGCTGCTTCTGCAATCGCATAGCCCATCTTTCCGCTCGAATAATTTGAAATATAACGTACTGGATCAATTTTTTCACGGGTAGGTCCTGCTGTCACAACGATTTTTTTACCTTGCAGGTCCTGTTGAGGTGCTGAATGTAATGATTTCGTAGTGGTCTCTTTCTGTTCAAAAAAGCGTATAGCCGCTTCTACAATTTCTTCAGGCTCGGCTAGGCGTCCTCTGCCAACCCATCCACAAGCCAGCATGCCCTCATTTGGCTCTACCATCGTCACTCCATAGGTGAGTAAACGCTGCATGTTGGCTTGTACAGCAGGATGATTATACATATTTACATTCATAGCCGGTGCTACCATGACAGGAGCAGTCGTAGCTAATAACATGGTAGATAACATATCGTCAGCTATTCCGTTTGCATATTTCCCGATAATATTAGCTGTGGCAGGGGCGAGTATAACCAAGTCAGCTCGATCTGCTACATCTATATGAGAGATTACTCCTGGAACCGGTTCTTTGAACGTGTCTGTATAAACAGGTCGATGCGATAATGCTTCAAACGTAATCGGTTGTACAAACTTACAAGCATTAGCCGTCATCACGACGCTTACCTTGGCTCCTGCCTGTGTCAATTTACTTGTTAAGGCTGCTGCTTTATAGGCGGCAATTCCACCGGACACACCCAGAACAATCTCTTTATGTTGTAAGATACTCATGGTACAGCTCCTTTCACGCCAACCTACGCAAAAAAACAACCTTCAAAAAGTGGTTGAGCGTTTTGCATTCATTACAGTTATCGTATAAATTTTATTGTTATATTGGCTTTCTCTGCTTTCGAGTATATATTTTTTATAGCCTTTTGTAACCTCTTTTGCCTATTTTGGTCTTAAATTTGCCCCATTTGTACAATCCCTTCTTCACCATCATGAAGCCATTTCTTCCCCTATCATTAACCTGCTCCTCCAAGAATAATCACAAAAAGCCCCTGCATAACCGCAAAGGCTTTTCATTTGTTTATCTATACTATTTAGAACCATCATTCACATAAATTGTAAAAATATCACCATTACCATTAACCCCTATTTTTAGCGCATCTTGCTTATCTGGAAGAGAAAATTGAATCATACTCCCTTTTTGATTATCGTAATTCATACCGCCATAGGTCCAGTCCATAACCTCTTGAATTTTATACGCTTGCGCCTTCTCTTTGTCAAAACTTTGGAGAAATTGAGTCGCTTTTTGCTTAGCGATATCTGGAGCAGGGATTTTATCGGATAACGTCGGATAATCTAACAATTTCAATTGGCCATTCTTTTTGATAGCGATGGTAGCAACGTTAAGTGACCCCCAGCCTTGATCTGGTGTATGTTTTAGAGTCACGTTAAATGTTTGATTATGATATTCATACGTAACATTCTTAAGTGGGAATGTTTTAAAATGAGACAAAGTAGCTATTACTTTATCATAGGTAACCTGGGCAGGCTGAGAAAGGATATCATCCTGCATTTCACGTGTATTCAAGTCTGCACCGTACCACTTATCAAAGGTTGTTGGTTTCGTTTCAATCCGATATACGCCGATACCTCCATCGTCCGCAAAGGTAATAGACGCGTATGTAGCCATTTTCCCATTACCCTCGATAGGAGATTTCACATTAACAATAGGTGGACGCGTTTTACCCGGAGCATCGCGATCAGGTTCGCGCCAAATTGAAATGATCTGATAGTTTTTCGCTTTCGCTCCGTACAAATTATGTAGCAATGTAGTTGCTTTCTCTTTTGCTTGCTCATCTGTAATAGCCTTTTTGTCTCCAGTAGATGTTTTATATCGATAATCTCCTTCCCTATCCACTCCAGCTGGTTCCATAAGCCAGAATCTATACAGTTGATTCGTTTCCTTATTGATTTCTATCGAGAGAGAAGGCGTACCCGGACCATTTTTACTCAGCGTCACCTTTACCAAGTCACTCCACTCATAATTTTCCAGGTTCACCTTGTGATAGTCCTTAACCTTTGGAAACATAAGTGCTATTTTTTCCTGCCATTGACTTGCGACCTTTGTGTACTTATCCATCTCCACCTTCTGCGTGACGACATTTCCCTTTGCATCGACAGCCTCTAGCGGTATTGCTGATAACAGGCTGATTATTGCTGCCGTGGCTGTAAGCCTATGAAATGTATTCATTTTGTACCCTCCTGATTTCTGTTGCGAATTTTTGTATCCTACATTAGTCACAGAAAAAGTAAAAAGGTTACAGTTTGCTTGTAAAAATAACAATAAATCCGTAATTCATAACGTTGAAATTTACGTATAAATTACATTTATTGGAATATATTTACATTGATTCAAAGTTGATTTCCCAAAGGAGTGATCAGGTATGTCGTGGAGAAAATCTACACAATTTGGCGGCGACGGCGGTAGCCCCTTTAGTGATGATCTCACTAACGTAAAAAGATTAGCAGGCTTCTATATCCGTCACGGCAGTAGAATCGATGCTATTCAGGGGATTTATGAGTATTCAGACGGGAGAAGAACCCCACAAGGCTTCCATGGGGGATACGGAGGCTCTCATAACATTGTTTTCTTTGAAAATGATGAGTATATCATCCAAATTACCGGGCGTACCGATAGACGAGTAGATCAACTTACCTTTACGACAAATAAGCGTACGTATGGTCCTTACGGCGGGGATGGGGGCAACCCCTTTGAGATTGACGCCGCACATATAAGCGGCTTCTTCGGAAGATCTGCTAGTGAGCTTGATGCGATAGGCTTTTTTATACCTACAGTCTAAACATACATTTTTTAACGTTATCATTCACTTGATAACGTTTTTTTCATACTCACCAACTTTTAATGGTCACAAGTCGTAAAAAAGCAAAAAGCTCCCTTTATGTAACGAACATAAAGGGAGCTTGTCGGTCTAAAGCTAGCCTACGCCTATTGCTTTTGCTTCGGGTTATTTTACTGCTGGCGTCTCGTACAGTAATTTGTCTGAGATGATTTCCTCTAACGATTGCCCAACAAATTTTTTCGAGAAAGGTTTTTCTACTTGCATATCATTGTCTTCACGAAGCTGACGTGCACGCTTGGAAGCGAGTGTCACCAATGTGTATTTACTACCTACTTTGTCTACAAGTTTATCAATCGATGGATATAACATGTATTATACCTCCTTAAGCCATTTCAAAAATTTATGAACCTGACGATCTTTTTTCAAATGCTCGGCTGTTACAATGGATTTGATCTTTTCACATGCATGTGAGATTTCATCATTAACGACAACATAATCATAATGATCCATCATCTCAATCTCAGTACGTGCCATTGCCATCCGATTCTTAATGGATTCTTCCGTTTCCGTACCACGTCCAACAATGCGGTTTTGTAACTCTTCCAGATCAGGAGGTGCTAAGAATAAGAAAATGCCTTGCGGGAATTTTTCTTTTACCTGCATGGCTCCTTGCACTTCAATTTCCAGGATGACATCTCGTCCAGTAGCGAGTGTATCTTCTACAAAACGTCTAGGCGTTCCATAGTAGTTACCAACATACTCTGCCCATTCGAGAAGCTCATCTTCTTTCATCATACGCTTAAACTCTTCTTTTTCTTTAAAGAAATAGTTTACCCCATCCACTTCGTTCACACGCGGTTGTCTGGTTGTCGCAGATACAGAGTAGATAAGGTCCGGCATGTATTCTCGAAGTGCTTTACAAACCGTTCCTTTACCCACTCCAGATGGCCCCGACAAAACTAACAGAAGGCCGTGGTCCTTATCCATAATCTTTGTTTCAACTCCTACCTTATTCATCAGACTCGTCATCTTTATTGGTTAGACGTTGGGCAACCGTTTCTGGTTGTACCGCTGATAAAATGACATGATCACTATCTGTGATAATCACAGCACGCGTTCTACGTCCGTACGTAGCATCAACAAGCATGTTGCGATCCCTTGCTTCTTGAATAATTCGTTTAATTGGTGCGGATTCAGGACTTACAATCGAAATAATGCGACTTGCATTCACGATATTTCCAAACCCGATATTTATCAACTTAATCCCCATAGAGATTGGCACCCTTCCTCACTCAACGTTCTGCACTTGTTCTCTCATTTTTTCCAGTTCGGTCTTCACTTCAACTGCCAAGCGCTGAATCTGTAAATGATTCGCTTTTGACGCGATTGTATTAGCCTCTCTGTTCATTTCCTGCAAAAGAAAGTCCAATTTGCGTCCAATAATCTCCGAGCTATGTATCTGTTCCAAAAATTGCTCACAATGGCTTAACAAACGCGTAATTTCTTCGGAGATATCAGCCTTTTCAGCAAACAATGCCACCTCTTGAAAGATTTTAGATTCATCTAGCATATGATCTTCCATAATTTCATCAAGGCGATTTTTCAAGCGATTGCGATACTGCTCTCTTACTTCAGGAGCAATATCCTGCAAAGTGTGGGTCGTTGACTTAATGTATTCGAGGCGTCGGATCAGATCAAGCTGCAGGAGATTCCCTTCAGTACTCTTCATAACATAGAGCTCTGCTAACGCAGCATCTGTAGCCTCATCTAATAGTTGTTCTACCTCTTCATCAGAAAGCTCAGGTACACTGGCTTCCATTAATACGCCAGGCATACGCATCAGATCTTTCACATGAAGGGTCTCAGGCAAACCAAAACGCTCCACTAGCTGATTGGCCGCCGTAACATAAAATTGCGCTGTATTCCAATCAACCTGAACCTCGGAAGACTCGTCCCGAACGGCTTCTAGCGAGACGGTGACATCCACTCGCCCACGGCGCACTTTCGTTGCAATCCGCTTTTTCACTCGTTCCTCATGCATGGTCCAGATTTTTGGCAACCGAACAATAATCTCACAAAAACGATGATTAACCGAGCGCATTTCCACTGTTAAACGCATAGATCCACGTTCTATTTCTTTTCGGCCGTAGCCTGTCATAGAAATCATCTGGTTCCACCCACAGACATAAAATCGTTAATTTATTATAGGAGAGAATACAGTCTAGTGTCAACTTGACTCCCCATTACAAAATTACTGTTCCTACTTGGGTTGAGCTTCCCTGTATGCTACACTGAGGAAATAGCTACTGCTAGGTAGAGGAAGCAAGAGGTGAAGAATGTGGCTTTTGACGGATTAGTAACTAGAGCGGTCGTTCATGAGCTATCCATGCTCGTAGGAGCCCGTATTACTCGTATACATCAACCGCATCCAAGCGATATCGTTATGCAGGTGCGCTCAAACCAAGGCACGTTAAAATTAGTAATTTCAGCAAATCCAACCTATCCCCGTATTCATTTGACAACAGAGGAATTTATGAATCCAAAGGAAGCTCCGATGTTTTGTATGTTATTGCGGAAGCATTGCGAAAATGGGGTAATTGAGGCCATCACGCAGGATGGAATGGAACGTGTAATTTACATTGATCTAAAGTCTCGTGATGAGCTAGGAGATACAACCAGAAAACGAATTGTAGTAGAGATCATGGGCCGTCATAGTAATATTATTTTGCTAGATGTGAAAACTGACATGATTCTGGATGGCATCCATCATGTTTCTCATGGCATCAGCCAGTATCGTCAGGTATTGCCAGGTCGAGCTTATGTAGCTCCTCCTGCCCAAAATAAGCTGAATCCATTAACGGCAAGCAAGCAGGATTTTGTGATGGCACTCCAATGGAACGAAGGAAAGCTGGACAAACAGCTTGTCGAGCGCTTCAGCGGTCTTAGTCCCTTGATAGCGAGAGAGCTTGTTTCTAGAGCAACACTGCCTACACGTGATGCAATTTGGCATGAGTTCTCCAGCTTTATGGAACAAATGAATCTTCACCGTTATGAGCCGGTGATTGAGACAACCAATGACAAAGCAGCCTTCTCCATAACCTCTCTCTCACATCTAGGTGTCAGGGAAAGCGAGACCTTCACGTCAATCAGCGAATGCTTACAACGATTTTATGAGCATAAAGCTATGCGAGACGTGGTTAAGCAAAAGGTACAGGATTTATTGCGATTGGTAACGAATGAAAAGCACAAAAACGAGAAAAAAATCGAAAAGCTACACCATTCTATCGAGGATGCCCACGAGGCCGAACGTTATCGCCTCTACGGTGAACTGATTCTTTCTCATATGCATCAGGTCAAAAAAGGAGATACTGAGCTTACTGCAACCAACTGGTATAGTGAAAATGCGGAGACAATTGTCATACCGCTAGATCCGTTAAAAACACCGTCGGAGAACATGCAAGCTTACTATAAAAAATATAACAAAGCAAAAGCAAGTCTGGCATTTATAGCAGAGCAAATTAGCTTGGCTGAACAGGAAGTCATCTATCTGGATGGCATTCTTGTACAATTGGCTCACGCTAGTTTAGCAGAAGCGGAAGAGATTCGGGAAGAGTTAGTGGAGCAAGGTTATCTGCGCAATCGAAACAAACGCGGTTCTAAAAAGAAAAAAGAGACTGCGCCTGAGCTTGATACTTACTATTCCTCAGATGGCGTCACGCTGTTAGTCGGAAAAAATAATAAACAAAATGAATATTTAACTAATAAATTAGCGGCCAGCTTTGAGACATGGTTGCATACCAAAGACATCCCTGGTTCCCATGTGGTCATTAGATCACGCACAGTAAGCGATCAAACCTTATTTGAAGCAGCCATGCTTGCCGCCTATTTCAGCAAAGCTCAACAAGGCAGTAAAGTGCCAGTCGATTACACCTTAATTCGACATGTAAAAAAACCAAGTGGTGCTAAACCTGGCTATGTAACCTATGACCAGCAAAAAACGCTATTTGTTACTCCGGATGCTACCTTAGTCGCTGCGTTACGAAATAATTCCGCAGCAGAACAAAAATAACGCTAGGTCCACGTAATCACCTTTGTTCATACATAGACTGCATATCTATACCGCATCCGTTTCATACTACATATATGAGATAAGCGGTAGATTATTGTAGTGAACGAGGGTGAAAATGTGGAAGTAATTGGAATTGTCCAAACAGACCTGAATGAATTCAGCATTCTATTCGAACCGGATAAAAAGCAGAAGCAAGACCAACAGGGAAAGCAAAATGGAGACGATCAGAGTCATCAGGATCAGGATCATCACGATGACGACAGTACTTTTCTCAGTTTTCTTGGCGGGGATATTTTACAGGAAACTGGCAATTCAAGAGATAAATCACAGCAACAACAGGAGCCACAAGAGATGGTTGTCCGAATCAAGGGAATTCCTGAGGGGCAAAAGGCGACATTTTTGCAGATGTATCAGATCGTAACAGATGCTCAGAAACAAGCAGATTTAGAGCAGCAGCTCACAATCGTAAGTATTGAAAATCCAAATGGTCAGCAAAACCAGCAAGGAAATCAACAGCAACAGCAGCAACAACAGGATAAATCAAAAAAGGGCTCGTCCAAAGATCAAAAGAACAACCAAAAGGACAAAAACAAACAGCAATATCAATGAAAATAGCTCTTACTTACACAAAAAACCTGAAGCAATTGCTTCAGGTTTTTTGTTTCTTATGTATAACGCCCCGCTCTGCCGTCTTGCTATACATGTTTCTTTTAACCTGAAAGACCAGGTGGGTGACTCAGCCGCCCTTCTGCCTTCCCATCGTCCCATAAAGGAGGTGGGCTTGACATTAGGTAACAGCGTTCTGTCTCCCTAGAAACACTTAAGGTTAAAAACATATTAGCTCAACGCACATCGCAGGAATATGCTACACATCATATGTATTTGAAATCCTATCACAAATACCGATTGGAATCAACTTTTTATACAAATGTTACTAAAGGATTCTGTAGGTATATCATATCACTTTTGTTTATACAGGACAAGGCTTCTGTTACCGGTAACTCAGCTATGTATTAGGTGGGAGACAGAGGGTTTATTTTATGAGGGTATCTCTGCCATGATTTCCACCGAAAAAGCAAGAGAAGCGCCTTACAGCGCCTCTCTCCTTAAGCATTAACTAGCATTTTTTATGACAGTGATGATGGCGATGGCGGCGGTGTCCGCAGAAACCGTCGTCAAACCCCTCGTCAAACCCATCAAAAGCAGGTGCTTCACATACTATTTTGTGGAATGGTACACATTTACAAACTTTTCTCCAATGCTTCGTCGTGAAACAATTTCCGGAGCCGCCGAAACCGCCGAAGCCGCCAAAGCCATCGTGATCACGATGCCCTCCACAACGATCACAACCATGGAATCTTCTTCTTCTTCTGCAACCACAACCCATAAACTCATCATCCTTTCGTTGTCTGATACGTTACCAAATTATGTACAAATCAATGTTTGTGATTGGTACAGGTGTCTAGTTCAATCAAAATCAGCTAATATACCGGAGACAATCGTCTATTTTTTGGCGTTTTTTGATGTACATGAGCCCATTTTTATGAGGGGATACTAGTGATAACATATGAAGAAGGAGTGACGGAAGCATGGGCGAACATAGCCGGTTTCGTGAAGGAGAAAAATCACCGAAAAATCAAGTCTATATCGAAATTGGAGAAACAGGGTCAGGTGTAGAGGACCCCATGATTATTTCCCTAAAAAAGGGGGAGAAATTCCCTTCTACCCGAAATAAAAATCGTGTGTGGACACAAAAGTAAGCCTATCTTTTTGTATAAAAATGAAAAAGACACAGCCTGATACCGGCATGTGCCTTTTTCATTTTCTTCTTTTTTCACACTTTTAATTTAGCCCTCGTCGTCCTCGTCCTCTTCCTCGTCTTCTTCATCACCGCTTAAATAGATGATGGTTACCCCAAGCTCCTCTAACAAACGGATCACTTCTTTATTTAACGTTTCATCTGCCAATAGCCCCAGGCTTTCCACTAGCTCTAATTCCTCTAGATCTCCTGATTTTGCATCCTCAATAAGCTCCAGAATTTCCGTCATGCGTCTTTCTTTTAGTGCATCTACTATTTCTTGTTGAGTCATTTTTTATCCACCTTTATCTACACGAATTGTATTCCCGCTCTACATTAGGGGAGTTCATCTATTATAATAAAGAAAAACATGGATTAACAGGAGCGAATCAAATGTATCCTTCTGCTTATGTAGCATTTCTACTGCATTTTCATACTGATCGAGATTATTTTGAATGTCATGAGATTTTAGAGGAATATTGGAAATCACTTCCTCCAGACAAACGTACCTCTACCTGGGTATGTCTCATTCAGGTAGCCGTTGCCCTCTATCATCATCGCCGTGGCAATTTTAATGGCGCAATTAAATTACTGCAAAATGCCTCCTCCTTAGCGATTTCAAATAAGGCTGAGCTACTTCATTTAGGCATAAACGTGGATTTGTTTACACAGCTTCTACAAGAACGACTACAATCTGTATTAGCGAAGGAACCATATGTCAGCTTGAATCTTCCCTTAGCTGACAAAAGCCTTCTGAAGCAGTGTCAAAAGCTAGCTAATCATAGTGGGTTAACCTTCGGCAATATCGATACCCCTGCTGATGAATATCTTGTACACAAGCATACCCTACGTGACCGTAACGAGGTTATCATGGAGCGCCATCTTAGCCTCACTCAAAAGAAAAACCAGAACGATTCGTGAAAATTACTACATTAAAATATCGTTCCCCTAGCTAGAAAGTTTTTACACATCTGGCTAGGGGAATTCTTTTTACAGGACATTTCGTAGCATCGTGTACATCAAGGCCCAATCAGCAAATAAATGACTGATCCATGTCGGATAAATACTTTGATACCTTCTCCTTAACCATGCCCAAAACACACCAGTCATAAAAACCAGAAACGTAGCGACCAGCCCAGCCTTTATACCGAACAAAGTTACTCCAATGATACAATGATACAGCGAATAAAAAAAACTGCTAAGTAAAGCGGCTTTAAATAGCTGCATCTTATAAAGTAGGCGTTCGAGCAGAAAGCCCCTCCACAGCATTTCTTCAAAAAGAGAGTTGCCAATGGTCATATATAGGGCAAACCACCACTTCGTTTCTTCGGTTAACCCCCAAGAAAATAGCTTATTTCTCATCCACTCTGTGGATACACCTGTCCATAGCAATATATAAAATCCAAGCCAAATCAGGATAAACAATAAAACACCCGAGATAATGCCCCACCAAATACCTTTTAGCTTTCTTTCCTGATGTCTATGCAAGCCCCATGCTTCTCGCCACTTTATCGCCAGATTCCCCTCCCAATAGGCATGAAAAATAGGGATGATTAGACAGGTTACAAGATGAAAGCCAATAAAGGTAATAAATAAGCTGTGCCTTTCAACTAATCCATAAAATATGGTGAGGGTGGCAAAGCAGCTATAGCATATCAGCATTAATAAAGGCTGTCTTCTTCGTTTGTCAGCTTTGTTTGTATGCAACATACTCACTCCCCCCAGATTTCTACTCTAGTTTGTGATGTTTATTCTCTTTCTATTTGTAATGAATGAAAAATAACTAATGCGCATAGATAAGAAAAAAGCCATAAATAAGATATGCCTATTTATGTAAATATTGGTATAATAATAACACTGAACATTTTAACTACATTCAAGGTAAGGGGTGGTCATTATTTTATCACGGAATAAATCTTACTTATGCTTAGTTATAGGTGAGGTTATAGCTGGTACAGGGATGTGGATTGGAATCATCGGGAACCTAAAATTTTTGCAACATTTATTCGATTCCGATTTTTTGAAGGGGTTATTATTGATGGTGGGGCTTTTTGTCAGTCTGTTCTTTTCTCCTAAAGCAGGAGAATGGATTGATCGCTTTTCCAAAAAGAACGTATTGTTTTATGCGACTTTGATACGATGTTTAGCTCCCATTTGTATGCTATTTGCGATTCATTACGATTCTGTAGGCTGGATGATCGCTTCATCGATCTTTATCCAGTTGGCCGCCACTTTTTATCAACCAGCCGCTCAAGCATCTATTCCGTTAATCGTGCCCTCAGAAGAATTACTTCGTGCCAACGGATTTTATGTAAATGCTTCCACACTCGCAAGGATTGGTGGAACGGCGATCGGTGGAATCCTAATTGGTTTTATGCAGCTCTGGACGCTTTATAGCATTACACTAGCTTGCTATTTTGTTCTTATTCTTTTTATTCTTCCTGTTCATATTCCTGTAATCAACTCATTAAAAACGGCTGGAAGGGTTATTAAAATGCCCTTTCGAGAAGTTTTTTCCCTGCTTAAATCAGATCGAACATTAAGTCTGGGTCTTACAAATGCACTGGTTGTCTCGTATTTTGTAGGCGGCTCCAATCTCTTAGTTATTAATTTCAGTGAAATGCTTGCAGTACCAGGGTTGATGGGCTGGATTTATACGACTGAAGGACTCACAGCACTCATTGCAGGCATATTGGTCAAACGCTTTTTCGGAAAAACCAATCTAGTCATGTCATCAACGCTTTTTCTATTTTTACTGGCTCTGTCTCAAATCGGGATGGCTCTGTCGTATGGTTTGGTTCCATTGCTTTTATCTTATACGCTATTCGGGTTCTGTTTTGGGACGGTTGTGCCTCTTACTGCCACCCTGTTTCAAAAGCAATTACCTGCTGAATCACGTGGCCGCTTCTTCTCCTTTAAAACCATGCTGGATCGGACCTGGTTCCTACTAGCATTGGCTGGTACGGGATTGTGCCTTGATCTCATGGGCATTCACGCATACCTTTTCCTAATGGGCTTTGCTTCCCTTGTTGTCGGTGCTCTGTCCTATTACTATGGAAAGCGACATGCTCTAGATGTCAGACAGGTTACAGAAGCACCACCTGTTAAAATGGCATAGCCATATCTACTCTATATTTTGTGCTTTCCAGAACGCAGGAGGAGGGGTGTATTTACACCACCTCTTCTTTTTTTGTAGTATAGACATAAGGTAAAAGGTAAATATTTAGGGTGAATCGAGAAGGGAGCCGTACGAAAACGATGAATACAATTCTTGGCATCTCCCCTACAGTCGTTAGCATACTGATTGGTCTATTCATGGCGACCACTGTTATTCTTGTTCGGTTGCGTTCAGCAAAAAAGCCTATATCTACACGTAAGATTATTATCCCACCCGTAGCTATGTCTACAGGGTTTGCTATGTTTCATTATCCGGGCGTACCAACACCTATCAGCTATGATTTTATCGCTTTCTTTATTGGATGTTTGTTCTCTATTCCACTCATTTTGTCTTCCCGCTTTGAACAAGTAGGGAATCATGTCTTTTTGCGTCGTTCCAATGCGTTTATCGTGATTTTGTTTGTTCTGCTAGTCATTCGACTTGGGATTAAAATCTGGGTCGGTGATACATTTACTCCGATGCAGACAGCAGGTTTATTCTTTGTCCTTGCTTACGGCATGATTCTCCCGTGGCGAGTTGCCATGCTCTATATGTATAAAAGACTAATTAAATAACCCATGCTTTCCAATTTGGAATTACACAAAAGCGAGCTATCCAAAGCATGTTTCTTTGCTTGGTAGCTCGCTTTTTTATTTTATTTATTGATGTAATTTTGGTAAAAAAATACGTTTTTTATCTTCATTATGCGTGGTTTTTGAGGCAGAATGTGGTTTAATAGAGAGATGTACGGCTACTCATAATTTGGATATAAAATGAAAATCGACCTCTACGCCCCACTTACCTTTTTGAATCGCAACAGCCACAACTGCTTGGCCTTTCCGTCTATGACCTAGAAAAATCGGAAAGTAAGCTTTTGTAAAAATCCACATAAACAGAAAATATCTACAACATGCACGATAAGAAATACTTGCACCTTTACTCTGACTCTGACGATTGCGAATTCCAAATCATGTAACCGATTTTTGACAATTTTCGTCAATTATAAGAGGTATATTACTAGAAGACAGGGGATTTATACGTGTTATCTAATTCAATTAAACTAAAAGAAAGAATAGCTTCAAAACAAAATATTTTCCTTTTACTCCTTCTCCAGTTACGTCCTCACCAATGGACAAAAAATTTGCTTGTGTTTGCTGCCCTCTTATTTTCTCTACATAAAGTCAGTATTCACCTGCTTGGCAAATCACTGATCGCCTTTTTTCTATTTTGCATGGTTTCAGGCTGTGTCTATATCATAAATGATTTTGCTGATATCAAAAACGATCGCAATCATCCCGAAAAGCGATATCGTCCGATGGCTTCAGGAGCATTAAATCCCTTTCTGGGACTAGCATTCGGGTGTGGGCTGCTGATTGCTTCCTTGTTTTCTGCTTTTCACTTCGATTTGTGGTTTGGTAGTGTTTTATTATTTTATTTTTTGATCAATGTTGCCTATTCCTTTACATTAAAGCATGTGGTTATTCTGGATGTTATGATTATTTCTGCTGGTTTTGTACTCAGGGCAATCGGTGGCAGCCTAATGATCGGCACTCCTTTTACTCCGTGGTTTTTGCTGTGTACAATGTTGCTTTCTCTATTCTTGGCGATTAGTAAACGTCGCCATGAGCTTTATTTGCTACAGGAAGAAAAAGGAAGTCATCGTAAAGTATTGGAAAATTATTCGATAGAGCTATTAAATCAATTAAATACGATTGTAACCTCAGCAACGATTATCAGCTACTCCTTGTTTACCTTTACTTCAGGACGAACCATTCAGCTTATGTGGACAATTCCGTTTGTGATCTTTGGTATTTTCCGCTATCTTTACTTGATTATGATGGGCAATAAAGGAGGAACCCCTGAAAAAGTGCTAGTAGAGGACAAACCGATTCTGATTACGGTTCTACTATATGTGATTGCTGTAGCTAGTATTATCCTTATTTTTGAATAAACAATATAAAAGGTTGTGTAAATATTTATGCCATCGCAAGTTCTTATCCTTATATCAGTCATTCTTAGTGCATGCGGGCAGGTCGCTATGAAAATGGGAGCCTCTGGTCTCTCAGGAAAAAGCGATGTGTTTTTGATGAAAATACTGCAATATCTAACCAATATTCCAATTATGGTGGGGCTTGGCCTTTATGGAATTTCTGCGTTTGTTTGGATTGCAGCCATTGAAAAGGTGCAGCTCTCCTATGCTTATCCTATGGCCGCATTGGGTTATGTTCTGGTAGCCCTGCTTTCTATGTGGATTTTTCAGGAGCCCCTCTCAGGTGTCCGCTTGCTTGGTCTAGCTATTATTGTTGTTGGCGTCATTGTCATTTCACGTTCTTAGTAACTATTCGGAGGAAATGTTTATGCTATACGCTTTAGCACCATTTATCGGCTGGTTAGTATCCGGTACGATGAAATTTATGATTAATTATTTACGATATGGGAAAGAAGCAAGAAATAAAATCGGAAATGGCGGCTTTCCTAGTACACACACAACCGTAATGGTAAGCACGATCAGCTTCATTGGTCTTCATGAAGGCTTTGCCACCCCTATTTTTGGTCTAGGAGTGGCTGTTACCTTTATCATTATTATTGATGCGACCGGATTGCGAAGAGCTGTCGGCAAGCATGCTACTGCTATTAACCTTATGGTAAAAGAGCATGCAACTACTGAAGAAAAAGAAATCCTGCGTGAAAGCATGGGACATACAAAATGGGAAATCCTCGGCGGTATTGTTCTAGGTGTGCTAGTAGGACTGCTGTTGTATCTGCTATCACCAATCATTTCAGGACTACTTTAGCCAAGGAGGAACTAGCAAACATATGAAGAGCCGAACACCGAACGTCTCTCTTGTGATAGGAATTGTTTTACTCCTATTCTTAATCGGAATCGTACTTTCTGCCTCGATTTTATTTTTACTTGGTGTGTCCATCTCAACAGCTAGCTTCTGGGTGGCTGTATGTGCAAGTATTGTCTGCCTCCTGGCTATGACATATACATTTTTCACCACACGCAGGACAACCATGTTTTTGTCTTTGTTAATGGGATTGGGATTGGTTTTTGGAGTAAGCTGGTATGTTAGTACCGCTACATATGATCTATCATGGGACGGGCAAACGTACCATCAAGAAGCGATCATTTTATTAAAGAATGGCTGGAATCCTGTTCATGACCAACCTTTGCTTAACATCACAGATACCCAAAAGATCGATAATCCAAGCGAGGAAAGTCTACGAACTCCCTTTTATCTTTGGATTAATCATTACACAAAAGGCCCGTGGATACTTGATGCCGTCATGTACAAATTGACGGATAACATAGAAGGCAGTAAGATGTTTAACTTTATTCTTTTGTTTGCTTCCTTTTTTCTTTGTTTAGCGGCAATTCTTGATGCCTATCCAGAGAAAAAAAGGCGAGCCGTCTTCTTCTCCCTACTCTTGGCCTGCAATCCAGTCGTGATAGCACAGCTTGTCACCTTTTATATTGATGGTCAATTGGCATCGCTTGTACTTATCATTTGTTCCTTGGGCTATCTCTTATTTAAGCGATTTAACGTATGGATTGTCGTAGGGCTATGCTCGGCCATCATCCTGCTAACGGCTATTAAATTTACCGCCCTTGTATATGCCGTTCTTTTATGCGGTGGATTGCTCGTTCTATTTTTCCTGTACGATAAGCATAGGCATTGGAAAAAGCTTTTGCTTTCGCTTGTAGCGTGTGGTCTCGTAGCGGTAACAATCGTTGGTTACAATCCTTACGTTACTAATTTCTTAGCGAAGGGGCATCCATTTTATCCGTTAGCTGGTGAGCATGCTGTCGATATTATGACAGCTAACAGTCCAGCCGACTTCAAAGGAAAAAATCCATTCGAAAAGTTCTTTGTATCTTTATTTGCGAAGTCGGAAAATATTACAAGACCAAATGAAAGCACTATGAAATGGCCGTTTACTATAGCATTGGAGGAATTTCAAGCTTTTGTTGGGGCTGATGCTCGTGTAGCCGGGTTTGGGCCTTTGTTTGGAGGAGCTGTGTTAGTAACCTGTGTTGTCTCACTTGCTCTCTTTCTTCGCAGTAGACAACTAGCGAAGCCTGTATTTTTACTAAGTGGGATCATTCTCTTGACCGTATTTATCAATCCAGAAAGCTGGTGGGCGCGATACGTTCCGCAATTGTGGTTTGTCCCCATACTCGTCGCAATGGTAGGCTTCGAATCCGAAAAACAATTTGTGAAGTACGGAAGTTGGCTTTTAATTTGTACTCTTTCCATAAACTTGCTGTTAGTAGGGGCTACTCAAGCTATTGCTCAATCCTTCTTCAATGTGCAAGTAAACATACAGCTTCATGAAATGAAAAAGAGCAAGCTGCCTGTATTAGTTGATTTCCAGCATTTTCATTCCAATCGAATTAGATTAGAAAAAGCAGGGATAGAATTTATTGAAGCAAAGCTTGATGATAAAAATACGAAAAAACTTAGCTCATCACGTGCTACGTATTTATTGAGATGAGTGGCTTTTCCATCATGCCACTCATTTGGGCAGAAGCTCGCTTTATAATCAACCTGAATAGTCCGTTCGTTAGGACGCTTGCTGACCCCACGCTTCAATTGGGGTCAGTTTTTTCATTTAGGCTACAGTCGTCCCCATCCGTCAACATTTTATTCTTGTTTTAAAGCCTGCTCCTGATAAAATGTGTGTGGCTTTTCCTTCCACTGGGATAAAACTTTTTCTTGTTGGGCATTGATTGTTCCATTATCTTTTGCTTGCTCTAAGAGTGCAGTGTAGTTGGATAACGTGTACAATGGATAATTCGCTTCTGCAAAAGCATGTTCTGCATCGTTAAATTGGTAGCTAAAAATAGCAACTACTCCTAGTATTTCAGCCCCTTCCAGCTCAACAGCCCTTGCTGCCTTGATGGAGCTACCCCCTGTGGAAATTAAATCTTCAATAACGACCACCTTCTGACCGGCAGCAATACGCCCCTCGATTTGGTTTTGGCGGCCATGACCTTTTGCCTTATCGCGAACATAGATCATTGGCAATCCCAGACGATCAGCAATCCAGGCTGCATGAGGAATTCCTGCTGTCGCTGTTCCAGCAATGACTTCTACTTCAGGAAACCGTTCACGAATGATCTGAACAAAAGCATCTGCTAAAAAGCTACGAACCTCTGGATACGTCATCGTGATACGATTATCGCAATAAATCGGTGAAGCAATGCCAGATGTCCAGATAAATGGTTCGTCAGGACGAAGATGTACAGCTCCAATTTGTAAGAGATGCTGTGCCACTTGTTTTGCAATCGTTGTATTCATCTATTTTCCCTCCTGTATGCTTTTCATCATGTCAGCCCATGCTTTGGCAGGTTCTTCGGCCTGGGTAATGGACCTACCGATTACGATATAATCTGTACCTAACTCAAATGCTTTGACTGGTGTGGTGACGCGGGTTTGATCTCCAAAGGCGGAACCAACAGTACGAATGCCTGGTGTTACGGTCAAAAAATCTGTGCGAGTGACTTGTTTAATAATTGGTACTTCCAAGGGAGAAGCAACAACACCGTCCAGCCCAGCTAGACTTGCCAAGGATGCATAATGAGCAACCGTCTCTTCCAATCTACCAGAGATGAGAATCTGCTCATTCATCATCTGCTGACTGCTACTCGTCAGCATGGTTACCCCGATCAGTAATGGTGATGTACTACCGGCAGAAATACCTTGCTCTAAGCCTTCTCGTGCCGCTTCCATCATAGCTAATCCACCTGCTACATGCACATTCACCATATCGGCGCCATTCCTAGCTAAGCTTTTCATTGAGCCTTTAGCTGTATTGGGAATATCATGGATTTTCAAATCAACAAACACGTTCAATCCCTGTTCTTTTAACAGCGATACAATTGCTGATCCTTCTGCATAAAACAGCTCCATGCCAACTTTCACATAGCGCACTTGATTTTCTAGGCTAGCAAGACAGTTTAACACCTCTTCTTTTGTTTGAAAATCCAGCGCTAGAATAATCCGTTCATCGATTTTATCTAACGAATGCTCTTGTAGTAAGGATAATTCCATGTGTGAACGCTCCTCTCCGTTGTTTCCCTCATTGTCCACATATAGGAGGGGAGTGCTCCTGATGAGCACGCCCCCGTTCTAAGTCAACTCTTCTTTTTTACTGTGTTACCAGCACTTTTCCCACCTGTTGCTTGGGCATTGCCTCTGTAGAGAATGTGATTGTCTCTAATACATGCAGGATGGCGCTCGCTGTGTCTAGAGATGTCAGGCAGACTGCTCCGTTCTCTACGGCCTCACGACGAATGCGGAATCCATCACGCTGTGGTGTTTTCCCTTTCGTTAAGGTGTTAAGCACAAGGTTTACTTGACCTGTACGGATTTCATCCAGTAGGTTCGGTGTGCCTTCGGATAGCTTTTGTACACGACGGACGGACAAGCCTGCCTGCTCTAGATAATCAGCAGTTCCATCCGTGGCTAGTAGGTGGAAACCAAGCTGTTGGAAACGCTTCGTGATCGACAACGCTTCCTCCTTATCCTTGTCAGCTACCGTTACCAAAAGTTTTCCTTTGGTTGGAATATTCATGCCAGCCGCTAGCAATCCCTTGTAAAGAGCTTTAGCTAGGGTAGTCTCACGCCCCATTACCTCCCCGGTGGATTTCATTTCAGGGCCTAAGGTGATGTCCACACGGCGTAGTTTTGTGAAGGAGAAGACAGGAACCTTTACAGAAACCATCTTTTCCTCAGGATGATAGCCTGTAGCAAACCCTTGATCGAGAATGCTGTAGCCAAGAATTGCCTTCGTTGCAATGTTCGCCATCGGAATTCCGGTTACCTTAGACAGGAATGGAACGGTACGGGAGCTGCGTGGGTTTACCTCGATGACGTAAGGCTTGCCTTTATAGATGACAAATTGGATATTGAGTAAGCCCTTGATGCAGAGCGCGCGTGCTAGCTTCGTAGTCATGTCGATGATCTCTGCTTTCACTGTCTCTGATAAGGATTGCGGCGGATATACTGCGATAGAGTCGCCTGAGTGAACCCCTGCACGCTCGATGTGCTCCATGATACCTGGAATCAGCACATTCTCTCCATCACAAATCGCATCTACTTCTGCTTCAATCCCTAGCATATAGCGATCAATTAGTACAGGATGCTCTGGATTTACTTTTACTGCTTTTTTCATATAAGAGATTAGCTCTTCTTCGTTATAAACAATTTCCATCGCCCGTCCGCCCAAGACATAGGAAGGGCGAACCAGCACAGGGAAGCGTAATAAGTCAGCAGCGACCACAGCTTCCTCTACAGAGGTTACCGTTTTGCCCGGCGGTTGAGCGATATCCAGCTTTCGCAAGAGGGCCTCAAACTTCTCACGGTTTTCAGCTGCATCAATATTTTCTAAGCTGGTTCCTAGAATTTTGACACCGCGTCTAGTAAGCTTATCAGCAAGATTGATCGCTGTTTGTCCTCCAAACTGGACAATGACACCTTCTGGCTGCTCTTGCTCGATGATGTGCATAACATCCTCTATATACAGCGGTTCAAAGTAGAGACGATCAGATGTATTAAAATCTGTTGAGACCGTTTCAGGGTTATTGTTGACAATAATGGCTTCGTACCCAGCCTCCTTCAAAGCCCAGACCGCATGGACTGTTGAGTAGTCAAATTCAATTCCTTGGCCAATGCGGATCGGACCAGAGCCTAGTACGATGACACGTTTTTTGCCTGTATCCATAAATTCGTTTTCTTGCTCGTAGGTCGAGTAATAGTACGGTGTTTGCGCTTCGAATTCGGCAGCGCACGTATCTACCATTTTATATACAGGCTTCATTCCCCATTGTGTACGCAGGTTATAAATCTCTTCTTCCTTTTGTCCTGTACATTCTGCGATTTTGCGATCGGTAAAGCCAAGGCGTTTTGCTTCATGCAAAGCTTCCTGTGTCAATCCAGATTCGGCTAATGTTGTTTCATAAGCGACAATATTCCAGAATTTATGCAGGAAGAAGAGGTCGATTTTCGTTAATTGATGAATCCGAGAGATATGATAGCCACGGCGCATTGCTTCTGCTAGTAAGAACAGGCGTTCATCATCTGCAATTACCAAACGTTGCTCCAATTCCTCATCAGTAAGCTCTCTCGCCTCTGGTAGTTCTAAATGGTAGCTTCCAATCTCTAAGGAGCGGATCGCTTTCATCATGGATTCTTCAAAGCTACGTCCAATCGCCATTACCTCGCCCGTTGCTTTCATTTGTGTACCAAGACGGCGATTTGCGGATTGAAATTTATCGAAAGGCCAGCGAGGAATTTTGCTAACCACATAGTCTAAGGTTGGTTCAAAGCAAGCGTAGGTTTGACCAGTCACCGGATTCTTCAGCTCGTCTAGTGTATAGCCAATAGCGATTTTTGCCGCCATCTTAGCGATCGGATACCCTGTGGCCTTGGACGCTAAGGCTGAGGAACGGCTGACGCGAGGATTTACCTCGATGACATAATATTGGAAGCTAACGGGATCAAGCGCGTACTGAACATTGCAGCCACCTTCGATTTTTAAGGCGCGGATGATATTTAATGCAGAGGAACGCAGCATTTGATATTCACGATCAGATAGCGTCTGACTCGGAGCGACAACGACTGAATCACCTGTGTGTACACCAACTGGGTCAATATTTTCCATGTTGCAGACCACGATACAGTTGTCGTTAGCATCACGCATTACTTCATACTCTACTTCTTTCATTCCTGCAATACTTCTTTCCACTAAGCATTGCGTAATCGGGGAATATTTTAGACCACTTGTGACAATTTCAATTAACGAGGCTTGGTCCTCACAGATACCCCCACCGGTTCCGCCGAGCGTGTAAGCCGGGCGAACAATGATTGGATAGCCAATCTCATTAGCGAAATCAAGCGCCTCTTCTACCGAGCTTACAATTACAGAGTCTGGTACTGGTTCGTTTAACTCCTGCATGAGAGAGCGGAACAAATCGCGATCCTCCGCTTGTTTAATCGAGCTCAGATTTGTTCCGAGCAGCTTCACATTCTCTTCTTCCAGTACACCCAGATCTGCTAAAGCTACTGCCATATTCAATCCTGTTTGTCCACCCAAGGTCGGTAACAATCCATCTGGTTTTTCCTGACGAATGACTCGGGCTACGAACTCAGGAGTAATTGGTTCAATGTATACTTTGTCAGCCATATTCGTATCTGTCATGATCGTAGCTGGGTTGGAGTTGATTAGAACCACCTCCATCCCCTCTTCTTTTAATGCTTCGCAAGCCTGCGTTCCTGCATAGTCAAACTCTGCCGCCTGTCCAATCACGATAGGACCAGAGCCAATCACCAGAATTTTTTTCAGATTATCTATTTTTGGCATACCATTTCTCCTCCTTGGATTGTTTCATCATGTCTAGGAATTGGTCGAATAAATAGCCTGAATCATACGGTCCAGGTGCTGCTTCTGGATGGTATTGAACAGAGAAGGCTTGCTTTTTCGCATTGCGTAATCCTTCAATCGTCCCGTCATTTAGCGCAACATGGGTCACTTCTAATTCTGTTCCAATAACGGAAGCTTCGTTTACAGCATAGCCGTGGTTTTGGGACGTGATATATGTACGTCCAGTTAGCAATTCTTTTACGGGATGATTCCCGCCACGGTGACCAAACTTCAATTTCTCCGTGTCAGCTCCGCTTGCCAGAGCAAACAACTGATGACCTAAGCATATTCCGAATAATGGGTATTCTCCGAGAATTTCTTTCACCATCTGAATAGCTTGCGGTACATCCTTAGGGTCGCCTGGGCCGTTAGACAGCAAGATGCCATCTGGTTGTAGTCGGCGAATTTCATCTGCGGTGACGTTATGCGGAACCACTACAATGTCGCATCCTCGATTGGATAATTCCCGCATAATGCCATGCTTGCAGCCAAAGTCTACTAAGACGACGCGATCACCGTTACCTGGACTGGAGTAAATGCTTTTTGTTGATACCTGGGCAACCTGATTGGTCATGACATCCGTACTTTTCAACTGAGCAAGCAATTCCTCGGCTGGACGCTCACTGGTTGTAATCAATCCTCTCAGGGTTCCAAAATGACGTATTTTACGTGTTAACATTCGTGTATCTACACCGGAAATGCCCGGAATCTCATATGCCTGTAAGAGCTCGTTCAGGGTTTGTGTCGAGCGCCAATTGCTTGGCATATCACAATGCTCTCGTACAACAAAGCCATGGATAAACGGACGAACCGCCTCGAAATCATCGCGATTAATCCCGTAGTTACCAATCAAGGGATACGTCATGACGACGATCTGTCCACAATAAGAGGGATCGGATAATACCTCTTGATAGCCTGTTAATCCTGTGTTAAATACCACCTCACCAATGCTTTCATTGGTGGCCCCCATCGCTTTTCCTACACAAATCGTTCCGTCTTCTAATATCAAACGTGCCTTCATGCCGTTATCCCCCTTATCCCTAATTGTTGTATACAATTTTTCCATCTACCATAGTGAGTACAGTCCATCCCTTACATACCCAACCCGCAAATGGTGTATTTTTTCCTTTACTTTTAAAATGATCGGGATTAATGCTTTTCTCAGTCGTAAGATCAAACACTGCCAAGTCAGCAATTGCTCCTACTTCTACTTTTCCATAGGGTAGCCCAAACAGTTCCGCTGGTTTAGTAGCCATTTTGTCTACCAGCTCGGCAAGGGTGAGTATTCCTTTTTCTACAAGATGCGTATAAAGGAGTGGGAATGCCGTTTCTAGTCCAACTATTCCAAATGGAGCCCGCATTAATCCCTTTGCTTTTTCTTCCGAGGTATGCGGTGCATGATCGGTAGCAATGATATCAATGCTTCCTTCCTTTAATCCGGCGATCAATGCGTCACGATCCTCACGAGAGCGAAGCGGCGGATTCATTTTCCAATTAGGATCTAGGCTGTCTGGGATATCCTCGTCACATAACAATAGGTGATGCGGGGTTACCTCCGTGGTAACGTTGATTCCTGCACGTTTCCCGTCGCGTACAAGTCGCACGGATTCTTTTGCGCTTATATGGCATACATGATAGTGAACCCCCGTGGCTTCTGCTAGTAGAATATCTCGGCCGACATGCACAGCTTCTGAAGCAGACGGGATACCTGGTAGCCCATGCTTAGCTGCTGTCACTCCATCATGTAATGCCGCACCGGGAGGCAACAGGTCATTATCTTCACAGTGGGCAACTACAGACATTCCTAACGCTTTCGCTTTTTGCATTGCTTCTACCATCATTTTCGTGGATTGCACTCCTACCCCATCATCAGTTAGTGCAAAGGCTCCAGCTTGTTGTAGAGCCGCAAAGTCTGTGTGCTCCACCCCAAGCTGACGTACGGTAATAGCAGCGTAGGGTAAAACCCGTGCCAGGTTAGCTTGTTTTGCTTTATGAAGAACGAATTCTACTGTTTCGACACGATCGATCACTGGGCGTGTATTCGGCATGCAGGCTACCGTAGTGTAACCGCCTGCCACTGCCGCATGAGCGCCTGTTTCGATGGTTTCTTTCGCTTCAAATCCTGGTTCGCGGAAATGCACATGTACATCCACTAGACCTGGGGCTACGAAGTGTCCGTTTAAATCCACCACTTCATGATCTGCTTCCGCCTCAATGTTGCTCCCGATCTTAACAATACGATTTTCTACGATTAACAGATCCTTGATCGAAAGTTCACCTTGTTCGTTTAGCAGTTTGCCATTTTTAAGGATGATTCCCATGTGCTTATTCCTCCTGTCATCAATTTCGCGATTACAGCCATTCGAACAGCTACTCCATTTGTAACTTGCGGGAAGATAACGGATTGCTTACCCTCCACCAGTTGTCCATCAATCTCCACCCCTCTGTTAAAAGGAGCCGGATGCATAATGATGGCATTTGGTTTCATCATGGCTGCGCGTTCTCTAGTTAATCCATAAGCCTGATGATACGTTTCTTTAGAAGAAAAGAGCTGGCCTGTATGACGTTCTAGCTGCACTCGCAGCATCATCACCACATCCGCTGTTGCTATTGCTTCCTCCATCCCTACCACTCGTACCTCTTTTGGCAAGGCTGTCTGATCCCGCATCAACTGATCTGGTCCTGTAATCATAAGGTTGGCCCCGAGCTTCGGTAATGCATCTAAATGCGAGCCGAGCACTCTGCTATGGCGTAAATCTCCTATGATAGCTACCTTTAACCCTTGAATGCCCCCATGATGCTGCTTCATTGTAAGCAAATCCAGCAAGCATTGCGTTGGATGCTCCATCGTGCCTTCCCCTGCATTTACAAGGTGCAGGTTTAAATTTGGTTCGTTCGCAAGCTCATGAAATAATCCATTTTGTCCGGTGCGAATAACGGCCGTTTCTACTCCCATTGATTCAAGCGTTCGCAAAGTATCATAAATTGTCTCACCTTTGGTAGTAGAAGAGCTGATATCGCTAAAATTCAGTACATGAGCACCCAAACGTTTTTCCGCTACTTCAAAGGAAAAGCGGGTACGTGTACTTGCTTCGAAAAATAAGTTTGCTACAAATCGTCCCTGTAAGAGGTTAATCTGTTCATTTGGCCTTGCTGCAAAATATTCGGCCTCTCGCAAGATTGCTTCGATCTCATCTTTACCAAGGTGTTTGATTCCCAGCAGATTTTTCATTATTCCCCACTCCTTTGCCCGTATGGTTTGTCATAATGCTTATGCTGCTGACTCTACCTGATCCTTGTGCGCCTCGCCCATCGCAGATTCCTTTCCAGGCAAGATCGCATGCAGAAAAATTCCGATGAAGGTTGAAAATGCTACATTATCAATCGTTAGGTTCGTTAGGAAGCTTTGCCAGAAGGTAACTCCCTCAAAGCTAATTTTGTACCCGCCGATTCCCGTTACAAGTATGGAAGCAGCGATAATCATGTTGCGTTTATTTGCAAAATCGACTTTATTTTCAACATACATCCTAAAGCCTTGGGATGCGATAATCCCGAACAGTACGATGGAGACGCCACCTAGTACCGGCGTTGGGATGGTCATGAGAAACGCGCTGATTTTTCCGCAGAAGGAGAATAAGATCGCGAATACTGCGGCTAGGGCAATAACTGCTCGACTATAAACTCTTGTGATTGCTAGAACACCCATGTTTTCACCATAAGTCGTACTAGGTGGTCCACCGATAAAGGCGGAAACCGCGGTAGCTACACCATCACCTAGCAAGCTTCGATGCAAGCCAGGGTCCTTCATTAGGTCACGATTCATAATTTTACTTGTTACCAATAAATGGCCTAGATGTTCGGTTAAGGAGACAAACGCGATCGGTGCAATAATCAGAGCTGATAACCATGCTCCTTTATCCGTCATGGCAGTTGTCAGCAGGCCAACATGCAAGTGCTGCGAAAACATTTCTGGCAGGCTGATAAAAAGGGGAGCCTTTGTAATGGAAGCCCAATCTATCAAATCCGCATGTCGTAGAGCTGTATAGCCGTATCCGCCAATGATTCCAAGTAGAATGGGAATCAGTGACAAGAAGCCGCGCAGCATAACCGCTGCAATAATGGTTACCAGCAATGTGACTAAGGAGATTTCAATGGAAGTTAGCGAGATTACTGATTTTCCTTCTACCGTTACTTTTGTAGCCATGTCTACAGCTACACCTGCTAAGCTCAAACCGATAACTACGATGATGGAAGCTATCACAACGGGTGGGAGTAAGCGATCCAGCCAGCCTACCCCGAATTTTCGTACCATGGCTGCTACTAGGACATAAACCAGTCCCGATAGGAAGCAGCCCAGCAAGGCAACTCCTTGCCCGTATGTTGCTGTCACGGTAATGATGGGGCCGATGAAAGCGAAGGAGGAACCAAGATAGTTGGGAATTTTCCCCTTCGTAATCAGCATGAAAATCAGGGTGCCTAATCCACTGGCAATCAGTGCGGCAGATATATCTAAACCTGTTAAGATTGGAACTAGTACTGTGGAGCCAAACATGGCGAATAAGTGTTGAATACTAAGTGGTAATAAACGAGTCAAAGCTGGTGTTTCATGTACGTCTACAAAATCTTGTTTGCTCATTTTCTCCCCTGCTTTCTTAATTTTTTGCACAAAAAAACCTCTTCGTGGGTACACAAAGAGGCAGGTCCAAGCACAGAGGTACGCTTACCTCCAGCGTTAGATCGAGTCCCCTTGCTAACCTCACGGGATTAGCCTTAAAGAGGCGATATATAGTTGGCGATTCATTCTTCTTTTTGCATCAGTGAAACCTTATCTGTTCCATCTACTTCCTGCAATTGTACAGCAATAATTTCAGATCGGGACGTAGGAAGGTTTTTGCCCACATAATCAGGTCGAATAGGTAATTCACGATGGCCACGATCCACTAATACAGCGAGCTGGATCATCTTCGAGCGTCCCTGATCCACTAAGGCATCCAGAGCAGCTCGAACCGTACGTCCTGTAAACAGCACATCATCCACCAGAATGACCTTTTTCCCTGTAATCTCAGGCAGTTTTGCTCCATGAACAACAGCGTCTGAAGACCTATGTGTCAAATCATCTCGGTATAACGTAATGTCTAATTCACCAAAGGGAAGCTTCACATTCTCAATCTGCTCGATTCGTTTGGCTAAGCGTTCTGCCAAATAAATTCCGCGAGTTTTAATGCCGATGATCACACAGTCCTCTACGCCTTTGTTGCGTTCAATAATTTCATGAGCAATGCGAGTTAAGGCCCGCCTAATCGCTGCTTCATCCATCATAATGCTTTTTTCGTTCATTGGAGTTGCTCCTTTCAGCAGAAGTAGATGACCTTTACAAGACTCGGGAGGCTACTATCTGCCAGCTTGTGTTGTTCCTGATGGTCTGACACAAAAAAAGCTTCTTGTCTCACTGACAAGAAGCTTCGTGCGCACATAAAGAAGGGCATAACCATCCCAACTATATCTGCGTTATTCACCGTCGCCCTTGCCAGCCTCACGGGACTGGATTTAAAGGTTACCTTTTGTTACGAATGATTATGTCATACCTTTTTATATCTGTCAACACGTTTAACTTTTTTGCTCACGTATGAACTGAATTTCTGCTTGCAGTTCCTGTGGGAGATCAGCCTCGAATTCCATGTATTCGCCTGTACTCGGATGAATGAATCCTAGTGTCTTCGCATGTAAGGCTTGCCCATTAATATCCAGCGTTTTTCGTGGGCCGTATTTGGGGTCACCTGCTAGCGGATAGCCAATATATTTCATATGAACACGAATCTGATGGGTGCGTCCTGTCTCAAGCTTTAATTCCACAAGGGTAAAATCCTTCATCCGCTCTAATACGACAAAGTGAGTGACAGCAGGTTTACTATTGCCAAAGACAACCGCCATCTGTTGGCGATTTTTAGGATCGCGTCCAATTGGAGCATCGATTGTCCCCATCTCATGTGGAATTTCTCCATGAACCAAAGCCACATATTTACGATTAACGGTATGTTCCTTTAATTGAGCTGCTAGACTCGCATGGGCCTTATCGTTTTTGGCAATCATTAATAAACCAGACGTGTCTTTATCAATACGATGAACGATACCCGGGCGCATCACACCATTTATACCTGATAAATCCTTGCAATGATACATGAGACCATTGACCAATGTTCCTGTATAATGACCTAACGCTGGATGCACGACTAAGCCACGTGGCTTGTTTACAACCACGACATCGGAATCTTCATAGACGATGTCTAAATCCATCGCTTGCGCTTCGATCTTCAACTCTTTTGGAGGTGGCACACGCAAGCTGATCTCGTCATCCATTGCTACCTTGTAATTATTTTTAATCGGAGCATCATTGACCGTAACTCGTCCTTCTTTTACCCATGCTTGTACTTGAGAACGAGACCATTCTCCTTCTTGCATAGTCAAAAATTTATCAATGCGTTCTCCTGCTTCTTCTTTTTCCACTGTCCAATCATAACGTTCGAAAGTTTGCTCTGTCATCTATAAGCTCCTAAATATATTCATTCTAATGATAGTATGCTCTTACTTGCTGGAAGAATGTGATGGCTTGCGAGATTCCATAAAAATATCAATCAGCATCACGGCTACACCAAACGTAATAGCCATGTCAGCTACATTAAAGATTGGGAAGTTGATAATAACAGCGTGTAAAAAGTCCACTACCTGTCCCGTTGAAACTCGATCAATAAAGTTACCGATGGCTCCGCCTAATACAAGCGATAAGGCAAAGGACATACGCGGATTGCTTTTTCCTTGTTTGTAAAGAGTATAGATAATCCCAATTACAACTAGAGTAGTAATAATAATAAAAAACACACGACGGTTCTGGAGCATACCAAACGCAGCACCCATATTACGGTGAGAAGTAAGGTGGAATACATTTTCAATCAAAGGAATTGACTCCCCATATTCCATATACTTCACCACGAGATGCTTGGTCCATTGATCCAAGGCAATAACCGCGAGCGCAATTATGTAGTAGAAATACATAACAGCCTCCTTACAGAAATGGCGTAGAGTAACACCGCAAATTGTACCACAGGCAAAATCAGTTGGGCAATTTTTTTCAATAACTTCCTGCTTGTTTATTAGATCGAGCTCTTTTTATGTCTCTTTTTATGTTGCTTTTTATGTTTCAAGGAGGTCAACCCCTTTAGCTTCCGATAAAAGCGATACCCTTTGCGCACCAGATCAAGCACCCATAACGGAATCTTGATCCGACGCTCTTTTAGATAAGGGTAATAAATCCGATAGTATGCTCTTCTAATATCCTTCCATTTGCGATCTTCTCCTGGATGGATATAATCGCTCACGTCAATGATATAGGCATGTCCTTGATACATAAGAACATTTTTACCATGCACATCTTGAGGATATAAGCCCTTCGCTCTCGCTTCATCCAATGCCTCATCTACTTCTTTAATTACATTTTCAGGGATCGGGATTCCATAGCGGACACAATCAAACAACGAGATTCCTCGCATCCGCTTTATTACTAGATAATTTTCGCCCTTCTCATAACAAATCGGATAATATTTTGATTCGCCCAGACGACGATATACCTCACTCTCTTCTTCAATTCCCGGTTTTCCTGGGGCGTACAGTTTAACAACAACGTCAGGGTAATCCGGATGACAGAATACACCTGCATAATTACCAGTTCCAACAATCTCCCATGGATGAGGAGCATAAAGGACTTGCACAGGGTCATAGGGAGAAGGTGAGTCCAATACTACTTCTTCTAAAAAACGTTCTAAAAGCTCCTGCTCCAATTTCATCGGTACCCTCTCTTCGTTATCACATCTTTATTTTTATTGTAACAAAGAAAGATGCGAGAAACATTGTTCCTTTAGTAGTGTAATTTTTTCTAGAAAGAACTTTTCGCCATGCAATTGATTTGACCTGCATACTTTTAACTGACATGAGAAAAAAACCAACTCACGAGAAGCCGGTTCCTTTCCATTCAGCGTTTTCTTATTGGGATAAAGCTTTTGCTTGTTTAATTACATGCTTTCCTCAAACCAATCCCTTACTGCCTCTTTCAGCCTTTCTAACTCTTCTGATCCAGTTGCCTCACAATAAATCCGTAGCAAGGGCTCCGTACCGGATGGGCGTATCAATACCCAATGCCCACCTTCTAGTATCAGTTTAAACCCATCCGATGTATGAATCGATTCAACAGCATATCCAGCGATCGCATGTGGAGGCTTCTCTTTAAAACGGCGTAAAAAAGCTTCCTTTTCTTTCAAGCGAATATCTAGTCGGATACTATACATGCGACCAAATTGGCGGTGGATATCCGTTTTAATTTCGTCTAAACTCTTTCCCTCGATTGCGCACATTTCTGCAATTAATAAATTTATTAAAATTCCATCCTTTTCAGGAATATGTCCCAGAATGCTGGCTCCCCCGCTCTCCTCGCCGCCAATAAGCACATCACCCTTGAGCATCTGCGCCCCAATATATTTAAATCCGACAGGGGTCTCGATTATATCCAATCCATAATATTCACAAATCCGGTCTAGCTGATGAGTGGTGGCTACTGTACGAATGACTTTGCCCTGACCATTTCGGTTTTTGACCATATGGTAGGTAAGTAGCGTAAGCACTTCATTTGGAGGTAAATACCTCCCTTGTCGATCCACGATTCCAAATCGATCCGCATCTCCATCATTGGCTACTCCTAAATCCGCATGCTCGACCAACACTTGACGAGACAATTCCGCTAAATGATGTTCATTGGGCTCTGGTAGGCCTCCGCCAAATAACGGATCTCTTTCTTCGCGGATGCTTTTCACCGCAACGCCGGCCTCCTGCAATAGAGCACTCATATATCCGCTCCCTGCTCCATGCATGGCATCTACGACAACGGTTAAGTTTGCTTGCTGTAATGCATCCATGCGAATAAGTCTGCGAATATGTGCCTCATAGTGAGGCTTTAAGTGAATGGGCTGATATAACTTACAATTTTTAGCCTCCTCCATGCAGCGCGTCTCTACCTGTTCATCCCTTGCTACAATCTCTTGAATCAACACCTCTAAGCGCTGGGTAATCTCAGGAGAAGCTGGCCCTGCATATTCGGGAATATATTTGATTCCATTGTATTCTGCGGGATTGTGACTAGCTGTTAGCATCACCGCGCCGCTTACCCCAAAATGCTTGACGCCAAAGGCCACGACAGGGGTGGGGGTCGGCTCACTTACCAAGAAAGAAAGTATGCCCTGAGCAGTTAACACACGTACAACCTCTTGCGCAAACATTCGTCCCATAAAACGAGTATCATATCCCACAATGATTCCCCGATTGATCCACCCATTCTCCTCTGTATAACAGGCAATTGCTTTTGCCACGGTCCGTACATTTTCCATCGTAAACTGATCGGCCATCACAGCTCTCCAGCCGTCTGTTCCAAAAACAATCTGTTTTTTCATTTGATTCCCTCCATGCTAGACAAGGTAGTCGCGTCAAATACTCCATTTTTACTGTATGAAGGGAAATAGTAGGATAGAAGGTTTAGGAACAGAAACAAATAAAAAAGCGACCCATTGGCCGCTTTACATCTCTATCATGAAAATCCTTATTCCTGCACTAGACGTTTCAAGGAGTGCCATTCCTAATTTTTTACCAAACGGCGTACCGGTAAGCTGTCAATCTCACTTTCTCAGACCGCATGATAGGACAAAATTGCCCAGAAGCATAAAGACCAAACTCGGCTACGTATTGTTTCCCTGTTTGCAAATGTTCAACGTAGCAGGCTTCTGCTTCTGCTTCTTCATTCATATACACGTCTTTATACCCCACCTCCCTATTAGAGGATATGCCTTCCTCCACCTCATAAAGACGAATTCCTTGTGTAATTTTCGCCCACTCTTCCTTAAGGTACCCCGCAATCATATTCAGGCGATATTTAGAAATAGACCAATGGATATACACAGTGTCAGGTGCCGTTGGAATAACAGCTATAGAAGGGACTCGCTTCTCTTCTAAGATAGCTTGCCCTTGGGTTTGTTCAGCTAAAAAGTCTTTCTCCTGAGTTGTATAGCTCTCCCCTCTGTCCGTTTCCAATGGGTAGACAGCAGGATAAAAAGGTGGGCTAACAACCTTTCCCATGAACAAATTAATAAAGGACTCCTCTGCTACGCTTTGGCAGCTCTCCTTGTAAGCCTGCGACTTCAGTCCAAATTTGTGAAGTTGGTATCTCACTTGGCCAATGGTCATCTCGCACCTTGTAGCGATTTCTTGCAGTGATAGGGATTGTGCTCGCATTTGTAGGATTCTTGTAATCATGAAGGTTGTGCTCCTTTCTGCTTAACTCATTGCTTTTAAGTATAAAAGAGCTTGCCTTCAAATCATGTCGAACGCTGAACGCATAACTTTTCTTCTTTTGTCGATACCAGCTAAAACGTTCGGCATAGAGAATGCTAGTTCGACAAACTTTTTATATTTACTAAATTTTTTTAAAAGAAAAATCGATGGACAAGAAGCTTACGTGGAGTGGAAACGTTCAAGAAGCATAGAAAAAACCACTCACAAGCCTCAGAATTTCTTCCTTTTGCTTGAGAAGTGGTTTTTCCTGTATTGATTACTATGAGCAATATAAAAGGACTACAAGCTAGTCTCTTACATGTGCACTGCTAAAATCACAATCGTGCAATTTCACAACCTTTGTTTTCTTGATCCATTTGTATCCCAACCATAAAGCAAGGAAGATCGGAATGCCGATATAGGATACCATCATAGCGTACCAATCAATTTTATCTCCAATAAATGCCTCGTAATTCTGCCCCATAATCACAACGATGCACAGTATAAAAGCAAATAGCGGACCGAATGGGAACCATCTTGCTTTAAAAGGCAATTCACTCAAGCTATGCCCTTGCGCTACAAACGCTCGACGGAAGCGATAGTGGCTAATTGCAATGCCCAACCAAGCAATAAAGCCAGACATACCAGAAGCATTAAGCAACCATGCATAAACAACCCCATCGCCAAAAAAAGAAGCGAAGAAAGCAACCATCCCAACTGATGCTGTCATTAACAAACAGTAAATCGGAATACCACGACGGTTTAGTTTTGTAAAAAATTTAGGTGCTTTCCCATCCTTCGCCATCGCCCACAGCATACGTGTAGAAGCATACATACCAGAGTTACCCGCGGATAATACAGCCGATAAAATAACAGCGTTCATCACAGAGGCAGAAAATGCCAAGCCTGCTTTTTCAAATACCATTGTAAACGGGCTTAGAGCAATCGATTCTATTTCTCCACCTACCAGATTCGGACTAGTGTAGGGTACCAGCAAGCCAATAACTAAAATGGCAAAAACATAGAACAACAGAATGCGCCAGAACACTTGCTTGATGGCTTTTGGGATATTTTTACGCGGATCGTCGCTCTCTCCTGCCGCTACCCCGATTAATTCTGTACCCTGAAAGCTAAATCCAGCAATCATAAATACACCAAGGGCTGCCATAAAGCCGCCATGGAATGGAGCGTCGCCAATGGTAAAGTTCGTAAAGCCTACAGCCTCTCCGCCCATGATGCCAAAAATCATTAAGATACCAACTACCAAGAAAATAATAACGGTTGCTACTTTAATCATCGAGAACCAGAACTCTGACTCCCCATATCCTTTTACAGATAGATAGTTTAATCCAAACATAAAGGCTAAAAATAAGCCGCTCCATAATAAAGATGAACTGTTCGGGAACCAAAATTTCATTAAAAGCGTAGCGGCAGATAACTCGGCTGCAATCGTAATAGCCCAGTTATACCAATAGTTCCATCCTAATGCAAAGCCTAGAGCAGGATCTACAAACTTTGTTGCATAGGTACTAAAAGACCCTGACTCCGGCATATAAGCTGCCATTTCACCCAAGCTGGTCATTAAGAAATATACCATAATACCAATTGCTACATATGCTACAATCGCACCACCAGGGCCTGCTTGAGAGATAGCTCCACCACTTGCTAGGAATAAACCCGTACCAATAGAACCGCCAAGAGCAATCATTGTCAGGTGTCGAGCCTTTAGACCGCGCTTCAATTCCTGTGGCTGTCCCCCATCCCTAGTTGTCGATATGTTTGTTACACTTTCATTCCCAGTTGTTGCTTGAGACATAAAAAAACACTCCTTATCTTTTCAAAGATACGTGCAAGGAAGGAGTGGGAATATAAAAAATCCGTCATTGTAGAATCTGTCGACGGATTTATACGTAACCCGCATCATACCTTCCATGAAGATAGCACAACACGCTTATTCGGCAAATAAACGTGACAGTTCTGTCCCTTTCGGAAACAGCCCCAGCCTGTACATCACAGAGTCTTTGTACAAGCTTCGGCGGTCTTTCCTTTCTGATGGAGTCTACAACATCTCTGGGTCTCGTCCAGCATACTCTTAAATACCGCAACCTCTACCTCACCAGATATGATGAGGATTTTATTATTTTATTAAAAAAGATAATGCCATTATAGATGATAAACCATTAGATTTCAACTAGTTTTTTGCCTTCTATCTATGATCGTTCACGGGTTTGTTGCTTCAGCCGTAGTGGCTGTTTTTGCAGATAGGTTGCACATCGCCACAGCCATTCCATTGGTCCAAAGGCATACTGAGATAACCACCATTTACTAAACATGATCTGTAATAGATAAATCGTAATACAAAAGATAAATCCAATCCATAGCGGAATTCCTGCCGTATTAGGAATAAACAGGGAAAACAACAGGACTGTGACCAATGTCTGCAATAAGTAATTGGTTAATGCCATGCGCCCCACATATGTGAAGCCTTGCATTTTTGCTCGAAAACGTTTGTTTTCCAGAAGCAGAACAATCGATACGAGATAAAAAACGAACAACGTTTTCCCCGTCAATTGAATGTACTTTTGAATTTCTTCAGACACATAGACTTCATGGCTGAAATAATAACGAAACATCGGAATAAACAATAGAATCGTTACTACCAGACTGACAATCTGAGTGATGCGCAATCCACGTTTCCATTCATGCACACGTTGAAAAAAGTTGATCTTTCCTGCACACAATCCCAACAAAAAAAGTCCTAGTAATTCAGGAATATAGATAATTACATTGAGAATCTGGATGCCACTTAGCATTTCATAGCGTTGACTTACTTTTTGTGCATAATCCTCTAGTCCATTAAACCAAGGAGCTTCTAGTAGCACTGTCTGATCTAAATCAATATCCCCGGAATAAGCAAACCAGATAAACAACATAAACAGAGCCATTAAAAAAATGCTCCACACAAACAAGGCTGATGCCTTCTGACGATAAAAAAATAAAAGTAAAAAGCCCACTAATGCATACATATGTAAAATATCACCGTACCACAAAAGCAGAAAATGCAGGCATCCCAGAAGAAACAGCACAACTAGACGCATCGAAAAAAGGGACCTCATCCGCGACCCTTTCGCTTCTGCTCTACTCATAAATAGATAGAACCCCAATCCAAATAAAAAGGCAAACAAGGAGTAGAATTTTGTCTGGATAAATAAGTCATAACCAAAACGAAACACGGCATCAACGCCTTTGGTATATCCTCTTGTGTCAAGCGGTTGAATTCCTAGCATAGCTGGTAAGTTCACCAGAAATATACCCAGGATCGCAATGCCTCTAACGGTATCAATCGATGTTATTCGATCGTTAACGGAAATCGGTCTTGCTTGATTCATACATCACACCCCCTTTCTTTCTTGTTTGTTACTTTGCCTACTTTTATTCTTTTCTACTCAGTAGAATATAGCGCTTCTGTAATCTTTTTCCCTTTCGGTGCTCTTGAGCTTGGTTTTTTATACTCCTTAGCACCCGAAGAAGCTGTTTTTGCTTCAAATTCGAATTGGAATTGCGCTTTCTCTATATCCCATTTCAAATAGGCATCAAACGTCTTGTCACCTTTTTTAAAGCCTTTTATTAATCCGCTTTTTCCTTGCTCCATCAGTTTTTTCACATTGGTGGCAGATAAAGATTTGCCGAGTAATTTTTTCGGTAAAGTGATTTTACACCCCGTCTTGTTATACTGATCACAGCCATAGAAATTTCCTTTATCTACAATCGAGCCCTTACATCCAGCACAAACCGCTATCTTTTTCCCTAGAGTAAACGTAGAGGCTTGCTTAGGCATTGCCTCGATATCCATACCGGAAAAGTCCCATGTAGCAGATTGCTCGGTAGCATCCTGAACAATCTTGTACGCTAATTTTTTGACTTGCTCCATAAATTCCTGCGCCGAAGCCTGCCCCTGCCCAATTTCTGCCAACCGTTGTTCCCAGCGAGCTGTCATCTCTGGAGAAGCGAGAATCTTATCTCCAATGGCATCAATTAATAAGCTTCCCTTCTCTAGGGCAAATACTTGGTTTTTCTTCACCTCGATATACTTGCGATCCTTTAACATGGTAATAATACCCGCTCGTGTAGCCTCTGTACCAAGCCCCTCGGTTTTAGACAAAACCTTTTCCCACTCGCTATTCTCTAAATGCTTACCTGCGGTCTTCATTAGCGTAATTAATTGACCCTCTGTATAGCGTTTCGGCGGTTGGGTTTTGCCCGCTTTAACTTTTACACGGCTTACCTTCCCTGTTTCATTTTTTTCAACAGGCGGCAGTAGCTTTTCTTCATCTTTATCCTTGTCGTCCTCGTCTTGACCTTGAAATAACACGGTTCGCCAACCTGCTTGCACCTGACATTTCCCCTTACTGATAAAGGTTGCTCGCCCATCCACTAAGGTAGTAATCGTAGTATAGTCAAAAATCGCCGGCTCATAATGAGCAGCGATCAAACGACGTGCCACCAAATCATAAATATGGCGTTCATCAGCAGAGAGCTTGTCCAAATGAGGCACCTGCTCGGTAGGAATAATAGCGTAGTGGTCCGTTACCTTCTTTTCATTTACATAGCGTTTGTTATTTGCTACTGAATGAATTGGCGTAGGAAAGAATGATTGAAATTCCTTCTTTTTAGCCAGCTTGGACAAAATTTCTGGAAAACTCTTAGCTTCTCCTGATGTAACAAAGCTGGAATCAGAACGCGGATAAGATAAAAATCCCTTCAAATATAATTGTTGAGCTACATCCAACGTCTTTTTAGGCGAAAACTTAAAAATCTTATTAGCGGTTGCCTGCAGGGATGAGAGATTAAATAGGAAGGGTGGCAAAAATTCCTTGCGTTCTTTCTTAACCTCCTGCACACTAGCAGGCTTTTTCTCACAGAATTGAGCTATGCGTGCAGCCATTTGCTCGTCAAACAGGCGGGATTCTCCGTCCTTTTGCCAAATCCCCTCATATTTCTTTCCTTCTATGGTAAAGGAAGCAATCACTTCCCAGAATGGCTCTGATTTGAAATTAGCAATCTCCTTTTCCCTTTTGACAACAAGCGCTAGAGTAGGAGTCTGTACACGTCCTGCGGAAAATACATCCGAAACACCCTTTTGCTTAAAGAGAATTGTATAAATCCGAGAAGCATTCATACCAATAAGCCAGTCTGCACAGGAGCGACTGTAGGCCTCATAATACAGATTACGAGTGTGTGTTTCGTCTAATACATGCTCAAATCCCTCCACAATTGCACGATCCGTCAAGGAGGAAATCCATAGTCTTTTCATTGGCTTTTTTACACCAGCAAGCTCGATAGCCGTACGGATAATGAGTTCACCCTCACGCCCTGCGTCACCCGCATGAATGATTTCTGTGACATCTGAGCGTTTTAGCAGTTGTTTAATGATCGTAAACTGCTTGGCCTTTGATTTCATTACCTGATAGCGAAAACGTTCCGGTATCATGGGCAGTGTCTCCATGCTCCACTTTTTCCAAGTAGGGTTGTAATCTTCTGGTGGAACTAATTCGCAAATATGTCCGACAGCCCAAGTCACCAATGCTCCCTGTGGAAATAAACGATGTGGAGCGATTTCAATATATCCTTGTTGTTTTTTATGTGCAAATGGGCTGGAGAGCTTTGAGGCCTGATCAGGTTTTTCAGCAATAATGACTTTCATGTAAACGGCTCCCTTTTATCAATAGCTTTATTCTTCTGATCTAGTAAAAAAACTGTTTTCTAGTTTACCGTGTTTTGCCCGCTTAGACAATCTCATTGTAGGAGGAATCCATTGTGGTTTTAGGGACACGCTTGCTTAATGTATCCCCCAGTGCAGTGATATTTGTTATAATGAAGAGAAGCAACCATCTTAGCAAGAAGCGGGGGAAATGAAATTGAAACATGTTCAAGTGCTGATCGTTGGCGCTGGGATGGCGGGTATTTCCACTGCGATTTGGTGCAAACGGCTTGGGCTTTCTTGCCTCGTAATAGAACAAAGCGATTCGCTTGGCGGTCAAATTCACTATATTCATAATCGCATTTGGGACCTCCCCCCCAAACTATATGCAAATGGAGAGGAATTGCTGACAGACTTACGCGAAAGTGTGCAAGTATTGCAAATCCCTATTCGCTATCAAGAATGCCTGCGTAGCATTGATTATCAAACCAAAATGATACATACAGATCAAACCTCGTATCAGGCAGATTATGTAGTTGTTGCCACAGGGGTGAGTCCTGTTCACTTACCACAGCTTGCAGAGGTTTCGGCCCATGTGTTAGGTCCAGAGTTTTCTACATCCTCGGGGGCTCATTTATTAGATCAAAAGGATATTCTGGTGATTGGCGGTGGAGATCGTGCCTTAGAAAGTGTTTGTAATCTGTCCGCCTACGCGCATCATATTTGGCTTGCCGTCCGTAATCATCAATTTCGCGGTCGACAAGAATGGGTACAAAAAGCCACTTCACTGCCTAACGTGACCATTTGGATGGAAACGGAGGTAAAAGCGACACAATCAAAGGGCAATAGATGCTCTGTTGATTTACAAACGCACAACCAAAAGATACATCGCTTGCAGGTTGACTGGATTTTACCTCGTGTTGGTATCGCTGCAAATAGTAGCCCGGTGGCAGAATTAGTGGATAAAATGGGCGGATTTCTAACGGTTGATGAGCATCTGCGGACTGCTCATGAATGGATCTATGCCATTGGAGATATTACAAATGGAAGTGATTATGCTAGTCTTTCACTTGCCATCGGTCAGGCTATGAAAACCGCAAAACACATTGCTTTGCATGCCAAGGAGGCCTAACATGGACACTTTTTACGATACGACAGGCGTACCCATGACGTTAAGCTTTGACCCGGCCGAATTTCGAGAGGAGCAGGCTAAGCACGTCCTCGTCTTTCCTTTTTATCAAGGCAAGCTTTTATTCACGATCCATACCAAACGAGGATATGAGCTTCCCGGTGGCAAAGTAGAGCCTGGCGAGTCAAGCATTGCCGCTGCCATTCGAGAGACATACGAAGAAACAGGCTATCACTTATCCGCCATCAAAAAAATCGGTCAGTATACGGTCGGAGATTCGATTGTGAAAGATATTTATGTGGCAGAGGCGGAACGACAGGTCGCTTCTATTATAGAAGGATCGGTTGGCGGAGCATTTATCAGTGATAAAATTCCAACAGCCGAGGAGTTGCGTTCAGATGAGCGATATAGCGCTTTTGTAAAAGACGATGTCTATCCACTGACCATCGCTCATTTACGTGACTTAGGCTATATCAAATAAACTAAGCATAGCGTCTTTTCAGGACAGGCTTAGTCACCTTGTCCCTTTTGTGTTAAAATGTAGTTACTTGCATATGGTAATAAAGAAAAAGCCGTGAGTGTTGCCGCACTCACAGCCTTCTACAATAGTTGATTCTCTTCGATGAATCAGCTCATCAGCTATAGACAAGAAATGACCTCCTGTGCTTTGTGCACAGCATGAGGTCATTTCTTTTTCAGGTAGGTTAACAAAGCTAACAGGAACATCCCAAACATAAACATCAGGGACAGCGCTTGATAAACCTCCATGTTCTCACCCCCCTCTGACATTTCTTTTCTAGGGGTGAGCCGACCACCTTTGAGATAGGAAGCTATTGTAGTAGGAAAATTATAACATATCCCCGTCACAACAGGATTACATTTCTTAGTATTTTTTGAGGAAATTTATTTTTGCGCAATTTTCACCTGAATTGGCATGAATTTTAACAGAATCAAATCTTACCAGCATTGTGCGAGATGGAATAGCAAATAACCTTAGTACGAAATTTTATAAATATAAGCTATGCTCTTCCACTTTTAGCACGGCTTGATAAAAAACTGTGATCGTTACATATAAAAAAGCAGGAGCTACCCCCAGTCGCTTACAACTGTAGGGCTAGCTCCTGTTTTCGTTGAAAGAATTCTTGTTTAATCTCTGTCAGCACAGCCTCGTTCGTCATTAGGGTAAAACCTGTCAAAGCCAATACCTTAGCGCCCACAATCAGTGCCGCGTCACCCTCTGGGGATTTGGCTGCTTCACGAAACGCATCTGTATGACAGACCAACTCTTCTGAGCCAATTTTAATATAGGGATGAATGGTTGGGACCACGTAGCTGATGTTTCCTGCATCGGTAGAGCCAAGACCCGCCTGATGACGCGTATCTACCAAATAACCAAACCGTTCCATTTGCGCTTGAAACACTCCATCAAACGTTCGATTAAGCACCATATCATCTACTTCATTTTGAAAAGCAATAATATTGACAGTCGCACCCGTCATACAAGCCGCTCCTTGGGCAATCTCCTTGATTCTTTCCGTCACTTTCAGGCAACTGTGACGCGTTGCCGCACGAATATAGAATCTGGCCTTAGCATATTCAGGTACAATATTCGGTGCGTCTCCCCCATGAGTAATAATTCCATGAATACGGACATCAGCCGTCACATGCTGACGCAGAGCATTGATCCCATTGAACAAATGAATAACAGCATCCAGTGCGTTGATCCCTTCTTCTGGTGCAGCCGCTGCATGAGCCGCCTTGCCAATAAATTCGAAATCAAGCGGAATGACAGCGAGGGTTGTCCCCGTAATACGATTGTGACTAAATGGGTGGACCATCATACATGCGTCGATTCCTTTCAGCAAATTATGTTTAACAAAGCTGCCTTTTGCACTGCCGTTTGGACCGCCCTCCTCCGCCGGCGTTCCTAGCACTACCACCTCTCCACCGGTCTCTTGGAGCGTTTCACCCAACGCAATAGCTGCAAGCACACTTGTTGTACCAATAATATTATGGCCACACGCATGGCCTAGACCTGGCAGGGCATCATATTCAGCTAAATATCCTAGCGTAGGTCCTGTTTTCTCCCCTACCTTTTTACGTGCAAGAAAAGCTGTAGGATGACCAGCCACCCCTTTTTCAATCTGAAAGCCCGCCTCTTCTAATAATGCTGTTAATACCCCTTGTGCATACACTTCCTCATTGCCGATCTCTGGATGCTCATGAATCGCATGACTAACCGAAATAAATTGCTGCTTGTTTTGTTCTACGTAGGTAATGATTCTATTTTCCAGCTCTGACTCAGTGCGATCCGTCCCCATCTGGACAGCCTGTGTTTGATCTACCTTCATCATAATTCACCTGCTTCATTTTGCTTAGTTTTCTACACGCTCATACACCAGTTCACCATTGATAAATGTCTTTTCTACTTTATTTTGTATATGAAACGGATGTCCGCTCCAGATAACCACATCAGCATCCTTTCCAACCTCCAAAGAACCAACACGTTCTTCTACCCCTAGATGCTTAGCAGCTTGCAGTGTAATAGCTTGCCAAGCTAACGCTTCATCCAAACCATCGCTTACAGCGTGCGCTACACTGGTCACTAAGTATTCGATACCTACAACAGGATGATCTGTGGTTATGCTAAAAGGTACACCTGCTTTTGCCAAGGCAAGATGGGTATGGAAGCCTTTATCTGCTAGCTCAATTTTGGAGCGTGAGGAAAGAGTAGGCCCCACGGAAACACTGACCCCTTTATCTATTAAGAAATCCGCGATTTTATGCCCCTCTGTGCAATGCTCGATTGTGATTTCAATATGAAATTCCTCTGCTAAGCGAAGTGCTGTTACAATATCATCAGCACGATGAGCATGGGCACGTAAGGGAATCTCTCGCTTCAACACCTTTACTAGATTTTCTAGGCCTACATCACGTTTCACGGCCTCTCCTTTTTCTCTAGATTCCAAATATTCTTGCGCCTTTATAAATTCCTGGCGAAACAATGCAGCAGTTCCCATCCGTGTAATAGGTGCCTTGTCCTTAGCGCCAAAGACACGCTTGGGATTTTCACCAAAAGCTGCTTTCATTCCAGAGGGCTCGCGAACAATCATGTGATCGACAATCATCCCTGCCGTTTTTAGGACAACCATCTCGCCACCGATCACATTAGCGCTGCCCGGCATGGATTGAACAGTTGTTACACCTGCTTTTCGAGCCTCAAGAAAGCCTCGCTCAAAAGGGTTAATTCCATCTAACGCTCTTACATATGGCGTCACTGGTGAGCTCGTCTCATTATAATCATGTCCTTCTCTTCCGATACCCTCCTCATGAACACCAAGATGTGTGTGTACATCAATAAGTCCCGGTGTAACATATTTTCCTTCTGCATGGATTGTAACGGACTCCTTGTATTGATTTTTTAGCTGATTGATTTGCTCTGCAATCTCTTCTGTTTTCCCTACCGCCTTAATTTTTCCTTCTGCCAATAAAATACTGCCTGAATCAATTTGTTGCCCATTGCCTAGGATGATTGTAGCGTTTGTAATGATTGTTACTGCTTCTGACATATGTATGCTCCCCTTTTCGTTACGTATTTTGCTCTACTTATTAACTATATGGTGTCATGACAACTGGATGCCAGCCCAAATCAGCGATAGGATGATCAAAAGCATCCCTGCCACTAACAGGAGCGCCATCAGTTGCCTTGCTCGTTTTCGTTTCCATTCTTGCAGATTTGTATCCTCAGACATCTGTTCGTCAATTTGCTGAAGTGCCTTTGACTTTTTAAATAGAGTGCTACCTAATAGATAAAATCCCTTCATAAACGTGGCAAAAAAATTGCTTATCCATACATAAATAATCGCTCCTCCCAGCACTAGGAGTAAGCCTGTTAGAAACAGCGTATCCATAATTGTATCCATAGTAATCTCCTTCACTGGTGAACCCTTTATCTTGCTGGTATTGGCTGAACCATGTTTGCTATTCTATTGTTCTCTAGTCTTTTAGCATGTGTTTGGTATGAAAAAAGAGGGTCTGCTCCTCTTGAGGCAGAAGCAGACCTAAGATGTCAGGTATACGTATAAAAGCATTTACTCTAATGCTAGCCCTACTTGCTACTCTGCTCCTTTTTTAGCCCAACGCAAGTCTGGATTCTTATAAACACTGTATGTGACGTCCTTTAAGGTTTTGGCATTTAAATAGTTCTGTGAATAGAAGAAGAGTGGAAGCACAGGCAAGTCTTGCATGAAAACATCTTCAGCCTCATGTAGGTATTGATTACGCTTTGCTTCATCTTGTTCTACTTTGGCTTTTTCCATTAACTCGTCAAATTGTGGATTGACCCATTTCGCTTGGTTATTCGGACTCTCGCCTAGATAGTAATCAAGCATTGCAACCGGATCAAGGAAAGAACCAACCCAGCCCATGCGAGCCATCTGGAAGTTACTTTGTTTGTAGGTATCAATGTAGGTTTTCCACTCTTGGTTTTCTAGCTTCACATCGACGCCAAGATTATTTGTAAACATTTGTTGCAGAGCTTCGGCTACCTTTTTATGGTTTTGTGCATTATTGTACTTCAATGTGACCGCAGGTAGTTTACTCCAGCCCTCTTCCTTCATCCCTTCAGCCAATAGCTTCTTCGCTTCAGTTGGATCAAACGTGAAATAAGTTGGCTTTTCTTTACGGAAATCAGAACCAGCCGTTTTAACACCCTGTGGCACATAAGCGAATGCTGGTGTTTCACCTGCCTTAGTCACATTCTTCGTCAATTGATCACGATCGACAGCTAAGGCAAAGGCGCGACGGATTTTAGCATTTGTAAATGGTTCCTGCGTCACATTAAAAGTATACAGATAAGTCCCAAATTTAGGTAGACTTACATATTCCGCATTGTTCTTTTCTTGTTCGATAGCATCGATTGGCAACGTATCAATGATATCTAGCTCACCTGTCTTGTACATTTGGTAATAAGTAGTTGCATCTGGCACCATTTTGAAATGTAGTGTATCCATGCTGATATTCGATTTGTTCCAGTAGGTTTCACTCTTTGTTAGCGTTAATTGACTGTCATGTTCCCAGCTAGCTAATTGATAAGCTCCATTAGATACGAGGGTATTTGCTTCTGCTACCCAATTTTTATTTCCTTCCACAACCTTTTGATTTACAGGGAAGTAAACATTATTCATCATTACTTTTGGGAAATAGGAAGTAGGTGCATTCAGCTCCACTACCAATGTTTTGTCATCTGTTGCCTTTACTTTCACATCTTCTAGCTTCCCTTCCCCTTTATTATAGGCCTCTGCACCTTTTATATAATACAGATAAAATGCATTAGTAGCCCCCGTCTCTTTATGTAAGACACGCTTCCAGGAGTATTCAAAGTCCTTGGCTGTCAGAGCATCACCATTAGACCATTTCGCATCGTTACGAATCGTGAAGGTATAGGTTTTTCCGTCTGGAGAAATCTCTACTTTTTTAGCAGCTCCCTCTACCACATTACCTTCCTTATCAAAGGCATATAGCCCCTCATATAGATGATCAATAATCCAAAAGGATTTCGTATCCGTCGCAATGGCAGGGTCAAGTGAATATGGTTCACCTGCTAAATTTGCTGTCAATTCCTGTTTAACACTAGCTCCTGCTTCAGGCGTACCTGCTGTACCTGTTTGATTTCCACAAGCAGTCAGAGTTGGTACTAGGAATAATAGAATGGCCAACGCTGGCGATAAAAGTTTTTTCACTGATGGTTCCTCCTCGTTATCTCTCTTTTCTTACTGGTGCAAGTGGCAAGCCGTCCAATGATCCAGCTTCACCTCCCTCCACTCTGGTTTAGTTTCTCGACAGATCGGCATTGCAACGGGACATCTGGTGGAAAACGGGCATCCGGCTGGTGGTTGCAATGGACTTGGTAGCTCACCTGTTAACACGATACGTTCTTTCTTAGCCTTTTTTGCTGTAGATGATACTGGGATCGCCGACAACAAGGCTTGTGTGTATGGATGAAGCGGCTCCTGAAATAATGTCTCACTGTCGGCAACCTCCATCATCTGACCCAAATACATGACGCCGATCCGATCGCTGATATGCTTCACCATCGCCAAATCATGTGCGATGAATAAATAGGTTAGTCCTCGTTCCTGCTGTAAATCCTCTAATAAATTGACAATCTGTGCCTGAATCGAGACATCTAAAGCGGAAATAGGCTCGTCTGCCACAATAAAGGTAGGCTCTACTGCTAAGGCTCGGGCTATCCCGATTCGCTGTCTCTGTCCTCCGCTAAACTCATGAGGATATCGTTTTGCATGTTCTGGTCGCAAACCTACTTTTTCTAAAAGCTCATAGATACGCTCTGTACGTTTAGCCCCTTTCGCAATGCCATAAGCATCCAGCCCCTCTCCGATAATGTCACCTACTCGCATACGCGGATTTAAGGAGGAGTATGGGTCTTGGAAAATCATTTGCATATTCCGATTGAATTCACGCTTTTCCTGCCGACTATAGGTTGTGATGTCTTTCCCTGCAAAGTGAATTTGTCCATCTGTAGGCTGGTACAATCCGACCGCTGTGCGTCCCAGCGTTGATTTCCCGCTTCCGCTTTCGCCCACCAGTCCAAAGGTTTCGCCTGCTTTAATAGACAGCGTAATGTCATCGACCGATTTCACTGTTTGCTCAGAGCCTAAGGAAAAGTATTTTTTTACATTGCGTAATTCCAACAGAGTTTCAGATTGTTCCTTATCTTCTGTAACTTCTAGGCTTCGCACCATTCTTACTCCCTCCCTGCTACTCTACATTCTTGTTGGCGTGGAGCCCTTGGGTCATGCAGCCAGCAGTTCGCCTGATGTGTAGCTGAAAATGTGGTCGGCTGCGGGAGATGATCCAGGCAAATTTCCATCGCATGTGGACAGCGAGGAGCGAATGGACATCCTTTTGGCGGAGCAAATAAATCTGGTGGTGCTCCATCAATCGGGACTAATCGATGCTTCCCGGCTTGTTCTAGCTTAGGCACCGAGTCTAATAGCCCTTTTGTATACGGGTGTCCCGGCGATTCAAATAATTCATCGACTGTCCCTGTTTCTACGATTTTGCCAGCATACATCACTACTACCCGCTGTGCCACTTCTGCAACGACTCCTAAATCATGCGTGATCATAATGATCGAGGTACTGGTTGTTTGTTGTAATTGAAGCAGCAGGTCAAGGATTTGCGCTTGAATGGTCACGTCCAATGCGGTTGTTGGCTCATCAGCGATCAATAGCTGTGGATTACAGGCAATCGCAATCGCAATTACGACCCGCTGGCGCATTCCTCCCGAGAATTCATGCGGATATTGATGATAGCGGTTCTCTGCTTCTGGGATGCCTACTTGCCGCAACAGATCAATCGTTTTTTGCTGTGCCGCCTGTTGGGAGAGCCCTTGGTGTTTTCGTAAGCCCTCCGCAATTTGCTTGCCGATTTTCATCGTGGGATTTAGTGATGTCATTGGGTCTTGAAACACCATTCCTATTTTAGAACCCCTAATCTCCTGCAATTCCTTTTTAGACAAACCTGTCATTTCCTGTCCAGCAAAGCGAATAGAGCCTTCCGTCCTAACACCGCTTCCTGCCTTAACCATCCCCATGATTGCCTGCGCTGTAACTGATTTGCCACAGCCGCTCTCACCGACGATGGCTACCACCTCTCCTTTGTCCACATAAAACGAAATCCCACGAACCGCCTTAACCTCACCGCCATATGTCGTAAACCCAACTTCCAGCTCATCTATCTCTAGCAAATGTCCCATGATTATCCCTCCCTTCTACTTTTTATTTTTAGGATCAAGTGCATCCTGTAAGCCATCTCCGAAAGCATTAAAGGCAAACATCGTTAGTGAAATAGATAAGCCCGGGAAAAACAGTCTCCACCACTGGCCATTTAAAATCACGCCTATACCATCATTAGCCATCGTTCCCCAGCTAGCACTCGGTGCTTGTACCCCTAAACCTAGAAAGCTTAAAAAGGATTCAGCAAAGATCGCCTGAGGTATCGTAAAAGTCAGATTCACGATGATAATTCCTAAGGCATTTGGCAACAGATGCTTCCAAATAATTTTGGCGTGTGAGGTTCCTAGCTTTTCGGCCGCTAGTACAAACTCTTGTTGTTTTAACTGCAAGACCTGACCACGTACCAAACGAGCCATGCCAACCCAGCCTGTAACAGAAAGGGCGATAATGATAGTGGACAGTCCAGGCTCTAGCACCACCATCAATAAAATCACAACCAGTAAATAAGGAATGCCATATAAAACCTCGACAATACGCATCAGGATGCTGTCAATACGATCCCCTACCCTACCGCGTCCTGCCATATAACCCGAGACTCCACCGACAGCTACGCCAATCAATAAGTCGATGGTTGCTGCAATACAGCCGATAAAAAGAGAAATCTGTCCACCTGCCCAGGTTCGCGCCCACATATCTCGTCCTAAATCATCTGTCCCAAACCAATGAGTACTGGAAGGCTTGAGATTTCCAAGCATCAAATCTTGTTTTTCTGGACTGAAGGCTACTAGATGTGGACCGATCAGCGAAAGCATGACCACAAGGATTAATAAACTGAAACCAAGCATCGCCAGCTTGTTTTGTATGATTTTTCGCAGTATTTCTTTGCCATAGCTTAGGCTAGGACGATCTATCTGATGCTTCTCAAAAACTCGTTTATCCACAGGTCGAAAAAGATGATCTTGTTCAGAATGCAGTGAAGATTGCGCCATCTGTTAGTCCCCCTTGCTCGTTAGCTTAATTCTTGGGTCCACCAGTCGGTATGATACATCGATCAAAAACAACGACAAGATCAGGACCGTGCTATAAAAAACCGTTGTTCCCATCACAACTGGATAATCACGATTAAAGATGCCATCTACGAAATACTTGCCAATGCCTGGAATGGCAAAGATTTTTTCAACTACAAACGTGCCCGTAATCAGCGCTGCAAACAACGGACCGATAAAGGTTAACACTGGTATCAAGGCGTTACGAATGCCATGCTTTACCACGATTGCAAATGTAGGTAAGCCTTTTGCCTCTGCCGTCTTCATGTAATTCTGACTAAAAACCTCAAGCATGCTAGCCCGAACAAAGCGGGCGATAATAGCCATAGGACCGACCGCTAATGTAACAGACGGCAGGATTGAATGTTTCCATGATCCCCAGGAGGCAGCCGGCAAAAGCTTCCACTCAACCGCAACTAATTTGATTAGCAGTGGAGCCAGAATGAAGCTTGGGACAGAAATCCCTATGATCGCAATAAACATCGAAACGTAATCCAACCATTTATGATGATAAAGGGCTGCGATAATTCCTAAGGAAATACCAAGAAATAAAGCTAAACATAGCGCTTGTAGACCTAGTGTTGCCGATACAGGAAATCCAGAAGCAATCAATGTATTTACATCACGTGATTTTGATTGTATGGAAGGTCCTAAATCCAACTGGGCCAAATCCTTTAGATATAACAAATATTGTTGTGCCATTGGTTTATCCAGATTATATTTTTCCCGCATATTTTGGACGACATCAGCCGGCAGCATTTGCGAATCAGTAGCAAATGGATCACCCGGTATAAGATGCATAATGACAAAGGTTAGTGTCACAATAATCCATAATGTTATGAGCATGGTACATATTCTTTTTAACAGATACATACGTAAGTTCCCCCACTTTTCTCTAATACCTTATTTTTATATCGGAATACTTGGTTATATGCTTGCAAGGATACATTTTTTCCTCTTTGACCGCCCTTTGTGATTCATTTGTCTGTGAAAAAAAACCTATGCAAAAAAGCCCTTCTCTCTAAGAAGAAGGGCTTCATGTCTATGTATCTGCCATTCTTCTTATCTCTCAGAAATACTTCTGCTGGATTTAGCACCTTTTGAATGAATCAAGGTTGCCGGGTTTCATAGGGCCAGTCCCTCCACCGCTCTTGATAAGAAGTTGTTATAAAATTATCGGATTCAATTTATACATTATCATATCATCGTTACTTGAAATGTCAATAGAACCACCCTTGTTTTTACTTTTGTTTATTTTTGTTAGCAGTCATTTTTTTATAGAAATAGTAGAATACAAAAAAACCTCCAAAACCTGGAGGCTAAGCATCTATTTCGTTTTGTCTTTTTCTTTTTTGGTAAGTAGCTTTTCAAACAAATCTCCTAGGTCGAAACCCAGTTCCTTTTTCAATTGCTCCTGTTTTTGCTGATCTTTTGTTTCCTCTCGCATTTCTAATAACAAAGTCATCTCATCCAAAGCCTTCTGATCCAAAAGATTCTTTTCCTTGGTAGAGGAATCGGCTTCACTTTTAGTACCGGCTGATCTTGACGAATCCATTGAATTCCCGTCTGCTGAAGATTCCTTTTTAACAGTTCCCTCCTGCGAAGCTCCTTGAGAATTGCTGCCCTTTTGCGGCGTTATAGTAAAAAATGCAATTATAGCAAATAGTAACGTGACAGAAGCAATCGAATAAAACATAACTTTCGTCGAAAATCCCAATAACCACGTAAAAATCGGAGGCCCCAACGCTACTCCTATAAACCGGACACCATTATACAAAGACGTAATCATACCACGCTCTGTCTTTGTAACCGCTCCAATGATCATAGAATTGAGGCAGGGCAGAATCATGCCGGTTCCTACGCTACCAAATACAAGAATTCCTATTAAGAAGTACACGTTAGAAACAAAGCTTGCCCCAGCATAAGAAATGGTAAGTAAGAGCATCCCTGCAATAATAAAGTAGCGCATTACCGTTAGTCTCTTTTTAATAATAGCCCCTGTTATAAATGCCATAATGCTCAGAGCCAGCAGGGGAATAGCTAAAAAGGCACCTTTTAGAATACCATCAATCTGATAGGTCTCCTCCAATAAATCCGATAGATAAAAAAGGACACCAAATAGCGTAGACAAGCATATGCTACCAATAAAAAAGGCTGGAATGAGCCATTTTCCATTTTGTTTAAATATCTGGCCAATCGAGCCAAGGTACTCTTTAACTGATTTGGGTTGCTTGTTTTGCTTCTTTTCCTTTACCAATAGCAAAAAAATAGTTAGAACTACTGCACATATGACCGGAAAAGCCAAAAAGACTGCGTACCATGTCCATAAGGCGAACAGAGCCCCTAAAATCGGGCTTAACACTTTACCCAACCCGTTAGAGGTTTCCAATAGTCCAAGCGCTTTACTTTCGGAGGCACCATCAAATAAGTCTCCTACTAAAGCCATAGCTATGGGTGATGTTCCCGCTGCACCTATTCCCTGTAACACCCTTCCACAAATAATTAACCAATAGGGATTGGTTAACCATAGGGACGCTAAGCCTGCAAGCAATCCGCCTGCGCCATATAACGTTAAAGCGATCGTTATGACCACTTTGCGATTAAATCGGTCAGATAGATAGCCAGCCAATGGAATAATGATTCCGGCCGCAATAGAAAAAGCAGTAATTAAAAAACTGGTTTGAAAAGAAGTTAGGTGCAATTCCGATTTCATTGTTGGCAATATGGGAATTAACATTGAATTTCCAAGTACCATAACTAATGGAACACCTGTTAATCCTATGAGGTTTTTCTTGTTATTTTGTGCTTGAGCCATCATACGTCCTCTTTTCTTAAACGATCAACGTAATCATGAAATGTACTTAGGCCTGATATATACTACCATCCCAGCTATAGTGTGCTAGGATGTCGGTATCGATCTCTATACCAAGTCCCACTCCTTTTGGCAGCGTAACCATCCCTTGGTGCGGAGAGAGAGGAATTAGTTTGGCAAAGGGATTTTCCATTATATCCCATTCAACTGGTTCGATTTCATCTCCTGTCATCTTGCTCCATGCAGGCAGACAGGCTTGGGCAAACAATGCATACAGCCTTGTTAAAGCACCATCAAATACATGCGGGGACACACGATAGCCAAAACTACGCACAGTTGATAGCGTATGTCGATACCCATCGATTCCGTCCTCATGCATCGGGTCAGGCTGAGCAATATCAATCGCTCCAAGCTGGCATAGATTGTGAAAATCCCTTACATGCAAGAGATTTTCTCCACCTGCTAATGGAATGGAAAGCTTAGATCGCAATAAAACATAATCATGCAAGCGATCCATCGGCATGGGCTCCTCTAGCCACAACAGATTCCTCCATTCTGAAAAAAGCTGCTGCCATGCTCCCACACTAGCCACATCATAGCTCTGATTTGCATCCAAGGCAAAAGACATTTGAGAATCAAGCTTAGCCATTAAGAGCTTCACGTGAGCTTGGTCCTCTTTTATTGTCCTCCCGCCAATTTTAATTTTGGCCATTCGAAAACCATCAAGTAAAGCCTGTTCTACTTGTTTACAAGATTGCTGCTCCCAGTAAGGTGTATCCCGATACGATTGCAATGAAGCATAGACAGGTATGGTGTCCCGCCACATTCCTCCGTATAAATCGCATATGGGGAGCCCCCCACTTTTACTCAAAATTTCCATTAAGGCCATGCTAACGGCAGTAGCGGCTCGTTGATGCCACTTTTTCACAACAGTGACCAGCTTGTTTCTCTTTGTTGCCTGCTTGCCAATTAAATAGGGAATAATTCGTTTGCGAAAGCCTACCTCCAGCGTGGGTAACCAATCAATACATTCCCCCCACCCTTCCAGTCCCGAGCATGTCACGATTTTAATCATGTAACAGGAACGATACTTTTTGTAGCCATTTGCATCCCCATAAGGCTCACGTAACCGGTGAAGGCAAGGGTATGTCTCGATCCGTTCGATAATCAACTAAATACCTCCATCTTACAGGTTGCTAAGATCATCAATATCCTCATCGGCTTCCTGCTTAGCTAAATCATCTAAATACTGGTCATACGATATGAATAACCCTTTTCCCTCGTTTTGATCCATGTATCGATCATACGTATGGCTCCGCATAAAATGAACACTGTCTGGCCCATGATAGCCATACATATCGGTGTAACCAATCTGCTCCACGGCTTCTACATAACCATCAGCTTCATCTGCCTCAATATACATATGGTTATAATCTGTTTTATCCGTGTCTTGGAAAGAAAAGGGCGTACTGGAGGTTCCCCATGATTCAACAATTTGCCATGCATCTTCGCCATCGAAGGAATTTGCTTCTTTTTCATCCAGCGAAGTTCGTCCAAAGGCTGGTTTCATAAACTGCTCCTCAACGGGACGCTGATTGTTAACAGCTGGAGACGGAGCATGTTCTTTGCATGTTAGTGCTTGCGGCAGGGCGTCTAATCTTTCGGCTGGAATTTCTTTTCCGCAGACAGTACAAATGCCATATGTTCCTGCATCCATACGCTCTAATGCTTGATCTATCTCGCCTAATGTTTCCCGATCCAACTGGTACAAGGCAATATCCTTTTCCCGCTCAAACAATTCAGAAGCAATATCTGCAGGATGATTATCATAAGTGGAAAGCTCGGAGGTAGTTTCACCCATAGTGCTTTTCATACCATAGTGATCGTTCTCCTCTAAACGTTTTGTTATGCTCTCCCTCTCATCCAGGAGTCTCTGCTTAACATGAGCCAGCGTCTGTTTATCCATCTGGACACCATCCTTACTTAAAAGTGTAGAGCTCTCGTTTTGGTAGTATGCCCCACAAAAAAACGTTCTTACTAGGGAATTTTTTTCCCTAATAAGAACGTTCTTTGTAAAACCAATGTAATTCGCTTGGAAACGATGTGACCAAGTAAATTTACTCCGTCACATGTGAAAAGTGTTCGTCAACAATCGTAGCACAACGCTCGCATGTAGTTGGGTGCGATTCCACTGTGCCTACATCTTCTTTTACGACACGGCAGCGTTCGCATTTTCCACCTTCAGCTGCAAGGACAACTACGGAAATGCCTTCAAGCTTAACAGCCTCCGCAGGTGCCTCCGTGCCAGCCTCATGCATTTCAATATCAGCTACAATAAACAGATCTGCTAAATATTCCATATCCATCAGCACTTGATATACTTCCTGTGTGTGTGGATAAAGAACTAATCTAGCATCGACGGAATTACCAAATACTTTGTTGCGGCGCGCTTCTTCCATTGCTTTTAGCACTTCATCGCGCACCTCTAAGAAGGACGTCCATCTTGCCTGCTCTTCTTCGCTGAATAAATGCTGTTCATTTACTTCCGGCATATCGGTAAGCTGTACACTCGCCTCTGTTACACCCGGAATAAATTGCCACACTTCATCTGCTGTATGCGGGATGATCGGTGATAACAATTTCACTAGGTCAAGCAAGATATCATACATAACCGTTTGTGCTGCACGACGCTCTTCGCTATCTGGCGCTTCAACATACAAACGATCCTTAGAGATATCCATATAGAAAGAAGAAAGCTCGATCGTGCAGAAGTTATGCACAGTTTGATATACAGTATGGAATTGATATTCATCGTATGCTTTGCGTGTACGTTTTACCATTTCTGCCGCTTTTGCCAGCATAAAGCGATCTAACTCAGGCAGGCGATCGTACTCTACTCGATCTTTCATTGGATCAAAGCCAGCTAGGTTACCAAGCAGGAAGCGGAACGTATTGCGGATTTTACGATAAACCTCTGCATTCTGAGCAAGAATCGCATCAGAGATACGGTGGTCTGATTGATAGTCCACTGAGGATACCCATAGGCGTAAAATATCAGCACCTAGCTTGTCTGTTACTTCTTTTGGAACAATCGTATTACCAAGTGATTTGGACATCTTGCGTCCTTCACCATCTAATGTGAAACCATGGCTTAGGATGCTTTTATATGGTGCCTTGCCATGAACAGCTACTGAAGTAGATAAAGAAGAGTTAAACCAGCCGCGATATTGGTCAGAACCCTCCAGATATAAATCAGCAGGCCAGCTTAAATTGTCGCGTTGACGCAATACTGCTTCATGGGAGGAACCTGAATCGAACCAAACATCCATGATGTCTGTTTCTTTACGGAATTCTTTGCAACCGCAATCGCAAGTTAATCCTGCTGGAATTAGATCAGCCGCTTCACGGGCAAACCACACGCCAGAACCTTCTTTAGCAAACAAGTTAGCGATATGATCAATAGTTTGTTCATTGATAATTGGTTCGTTGCATGCTTTACAATAGAAGATTGGAATTGGTACACCCCAAACACGCTGACGTGAAATGCACCAGTCATTGCGATCTGCCACCATATTAGCAAGACGTGTCTCGCCCCAATGCGGAGTCCATTTCACCTCTTTAATAGCTTCAAGCATTTGGCTACGGAAGCCTTCTACCGACGCAAACCACTGCTCTGTCGCACGGAAAATGATTGGTTTTTTCGTACGCCAGTCATGTGGATAGGAGTGAGTGATGAAGCTTAATTTTAACAAAGCTCCGTTTTCCTTCAGTTTTTCAGATACCACTTTATTAGCATCTTCATAGAACAAGCCTTCGAAGCCTGGTGCTTCCTGTGTCATCTTTCCTTCATGATCGACTGGGCATAGTACTTCGATATTATATTTCTTAGAAACGTTAAAATCGTCTTCCCCGTGTCCTGGTGCGGTATGAACACAACCTGTACCAGCGTCTAATGTAACGTGATCACCCAAAATGATTGGGGAAATACGGTCGTAGAATGGATGCTGTGTCTCAATTCCTTCTAAATCAGAGCCTTTAAAGGTTTGGACAGTCTCTACTTGCTCCCAGCCAATTTCTTTTGTTACGGATTCTACTAGACCAGAAGCTACTACATATTTATTTCCATCTGCAAGCACTACACTATATTCCAAATCGGGATTTAGTGAGATAGCCTTGTTAGCTGGGAGTGTCCAAGGAGTAGTTGTCCAGATGATGACACCCGTATCCTGATCTAATTTACCTTTTCCATCCTTCACCATGAAACGCACGTAGATCGAAGCAGAACGCTTATCATGGTATTCGATTTCTGCATCTGCTAATGCTGTTTCAGAGGATGGAGACCAGTATACGCAACGCAGACCTTTGTAGATATAGCCTTTTGTAGCCATGGCACCAAACACTCGAATTTGGGCTGCTTCATATTCAGGTAGTAATGTTACATAAGGGTTTTCCCAATCGCCACGAATACCTAAACGTTTAAATTGATCACGTTGTTTATTTACATAGCCCCAAGCGTATTCTTCACAACGTTTACGGAAGTCGTTTACTTCGATGTTGCGGCGATCTAATTTTTGTGCGTTTACAATCGCTTGTTCAATTGGCAAGCCATGCGTATCCCAACCTGGAATATATGGAGCATAAAAACCAGCCATGGATTTGTAGCGTACGATAATATCCTTTAATGTTTTATTTAAAGAATGACCAATATGGATATCTCCGTTCGCGTAAGGAGGGCCATCATGTAGAATAAAGCTTGGGCGATCCTTAGTACGCTCCAAAACTTGTTTATAGATGTCCATTTCTTCCCATCTTGCTTCTACTTCTGGCTCACGAACTGGCAAATTTCCACGCATCGGAAATTCGGTTTTTGGCAGGTTAAGCGTTTTTCCATAATCGATACTCATCTGTATTCACTCCTTGATTATAGTTACGATACCAGTTTTATTGCCGGGTGATTACAGGCTATTTAGCATATACAGCTATTTTTTTCCAACAAAAAAAGCCTTTCTAATCCCCGTAGGGACGAGAAAAGCTTCCCGTGGTACCACCCTAATAAACATGATATGGCAAGTTGCCCTGCTGTTTCATGTCCACTCATTTCATTCGTAACGTGAATGTAACGCTCACCTACTCACATCATGCTGGACGCTTTCAGGTATGAACTCCTGGGTGATTTTCGAGGAGCAGCTCCGTCCAAGCTTTCACCACCGCCTGGCTCTCTGTTACGGATGTTGGCACCTTTACTATCCCGATCATCGTTGTTTGATATATGGGTAAAAACTGAATAAAAACTTGCTATACATTATAATTCCATCTTTGACAGAACGTCAATGCTTTATTCCGTTAGTTATCCTTCATAGGAGGAATCCATTTTTTGCAAATCGTCCCAATCGCCATTTTCCAGCATTTCCAATTGTGCTTCAAGCAATGTGCGAAAACGCATGCGATAGACAGAAGCGCGTTTTTTCAGCTCTTCAATCTCAATTGCTACCTTGCGTGATTTAGCCAAGGCTTCATTGATAATTCGATCGGCATTTTTTTCAGCTTCTTTTAAGATAAGCTGTGCTTCCTTGCGAGCATTGTTTCTCACTTCTTCTGCTGTTTCTTGAGCAACTAGGATTGATTTGCTCAAATTCTCTTCTAAGTTCTTATAATGGTCCAAACGCTCTGTTAATAGAGACATACGCTCTTCGATTTCCCTTTTTTCCTTGATCATAAGCTCGAAGTCTTTTATGATTTGGTCCAAGAACTCATTGACTTCATCCACATTATAACCGCGGAAACCGGAACTAAATTCCTTGTTATGTATATCAAGAGGCGTTAATGGCATAGACAGTTCCTCACTTTCCCCGTTTTCTTATGTTGGCAAGTTACCCCATGTTTTCGACAGTTTCTATAAAAATTCCTGCCTTGGCTCGGGAAAAATGCGCGTAATCATGAAAAAATAAAAGCTGTCAGACGTAAACGACCACTCTTAGTTGGCCCGGTTACCTCTGTAATTTCAAATCGACCAAAGCCACCAAGCGAAATCATATCACCTTGAGCAATACTATGCGAGGGGTCTTCGACGATTTTATGATTGACTTTGCATTTTCCAGCACGAATGGGAAGCAACGCCTTCGCTCTCGAAAGCTTACATACCTCTCCAATGATAGCATCAAGTCTAGCGGACATTACGGTAAAGGTTTTGTTTGTTCCTTTTTTCTCAGGTACGGTAAGTTCAGCAAAAGATATCTCTTGCAAGCTAACAGGAATCCTATGGATAGAAGCAACCTGCATTCGCACAAAATCTGCTATTTCTTCGGCTACCACTGTTTGACATGAATGTTCGCTAACCAAGATATCACCGAACTTTTCACGTTTTATGCCTACATGCAGCAATGCCCCCATGACATCCCGATGCTCCCATGCAATAAAACGTTGGTTACCCTTAATTTCAAACAAGCGCAAGCCAAAATCGACATCCTCAGGTACGATATAGGAAGGATGCAACAGGGCACGTACCCTCTCTGCACCATCGTATCCCCCGGATGCCGATACTCTGACGTCCTGTACTTGTGAAGTAAGACTTTGTAGAATAAAAAGCTGGCGTGGATCAAGGAAATCCGTCAAGCGTATGATTTGCCGCTCATCCACTAGCCTTAGCATTTCCAGCGCCCGTTCTACGAATGGATATTCTTCTTTTTTAAAGTGATGGTAAATACTCATCTACAAATCGCTCTCTTTACAAGAACCTACTCAATAAAGAAAATAGGCCCTCTCTTGCAAAATACAATGCAATCATGGCAACCATTGGGGATAGGTCAATAAAGCCAAGCGGCGGAATGAAACGGCGGAAAATAGATAGATAAGGCTCTACCAATCTTTCCAGCAATTGACCAATAGACGTTTCCCTCATTTGTGGCACCCATGACATAAAGACATAGGCAATTACCATGTAAAAGTAGATTTGAAACGCAAAATTAATAATTGCAACCAATGTATACATCTGTTCACCTCAGTAACTTGATGTCTTACTCTTCTACTATTACGCTTGAAATGGTTCCCTGGATATCTACATGATCAGGCGTGCAAACAAAAATTTGTTCTCCTACCTTTTGGATATCCCCATTCAAGGCATAGACCGTGCCACTGAGGAAATCAATAATGCGTTTTGCCTGATCGTTCTCCACACGTTGTAAATTAACTACAACAGGTCTTCTATTTCGCAAGCTATCTGCGATATCCTGGGCATCGCTATAATGACGCGGTTCAAATAGCATGAGCCTAATACCTTCCCGGTCTCTGGCTGCATGCAGGCTCACCACATTGCTTCCCGCTGATGATTTCTGGCCATTTTTCTTAGGAGGAGCTTCTTGTTCACGCTCTTCTTCCACATATTCTTCTACGTACTCTTCATTTTCCAGACCAAAAAAATTCATAAGTTTATTCATGACACCCAAATTCCTTCCTCCTCTCCGGACAAAGCCGCGCTTATTCTGCTATTCCGGTTGCACGAGTACGGAGCCCAGCCGCACAAACGTGGCTCCTTCTTCAATTGCGATCTCAAAATCTCCTGACATGCCCATGGATAATTCTTGGACAGTCACTCGAGGTAAATTGCATTCTTTGAGTCGTTGTTGCCATTCGCGCAAGCCCCGAAACACGTACCGAATCTCTTCGGGGTCTTCTGTTTGCGGTGCCATGGTCATTAATCCATCAACGCTTATGTGTTCCATATTACTAATTTCTTTCACAAAAGCCAAGACATCATCTGGATGTAAACCAAATTTTGTTTCCTCTTGGGAAATATTTATTTGTAAAAAGCAAGAAACAACGATTCCTAGCTTACTAGCACGTTTTTCTATTTCTTGAGCCAACGATAATCTGTCTAGGGAATGTATGTAAGTAAAACGCCCCACTACATCTTTGACCTTGTTTGTTTGTAAATGACCGATATAGTGCCAAACCGCCTTGTCTTTATACGCTTCGTACTTTGGAAGGGCATCTTGAATCCGATTTTCCCCAATGTGGGTTAGCCCAGCGGCGATAATTTCCCCGATTGCGGGTGTATCTACATATTTCGTCACAGCTACGACTTTTACCTCTTCACGCTGACGATTTGACCGTTTACAAGCTGCCGATATTTTCTGTTCGATATCGACCAAACGCTGTTCAACTGTAGCTTTTGCTACCATTCTAGTCATGTTGTTTGCTCCTTCCATCCAATAAATGAAGCCATTCTACCTGTGTTCCCTCGATCCTTTCGATGCGAAAAAAACAAATCGTTGCGACAACTTGTGCAATAATGTGTCGTACTAATATGATCGGCAGGAACTCCCGCCTCTTCCACTATTACTTGATTTAACCGGCGTAAATCTAGCATGTAATGACTGGCTTTGTGACTAGGCTGTACAGCTTGCTCCCAGCTAGAAGCCGCTATACGAGCCTGCTGCATCACGCGCTCGTCCACTTCATAGCAGCAGGCCCCGATACTAGGTCCAATTGCTACATAGATATCCTCTGGGTTGGATTGATACTCCCGACGAAAAGCCTCTATCATTTCCCGTCCAATTGAGGAAACCGTACCCTTCCATCCTGCATGAGCCAGTCCTATCGCATTGCGGATTGGGTCAAGAAAAAAGAGAGGGACACAATCCGCATAAAAGGAGGTTAAGAAAACCCCTTGCTCAGTGGTATATAAGCCATCTGTATTTGTAATGACACTCTCTAAACTATCTCTGCCGGCTCCCATCTGGCCGGCAGAAATTTTGGTTACTTTATTACCGTGAATCTGATCAGCGCAGGTCCATGTTTCAAACGAAAATCCCTGCTGATCAGCTAGTTGTTGGCGATTTTTAATGACATGGTTAGGATCATCTCCCACATGTAATCCCATATTACACATTTGTGGACTATCCGTATTCTGTATCCCCCACCTTGTCGTAAATCCTGCTGTCAGTCCAGGATAAGCAGACTCCCATTTCTTTAGATGCAGAGTGTGAGTCGTATTGTTTAACTGAAATGGCTCCATGTATCTGCTCTCCTCTCATATTACCCTATCTAATATCTTACTGGTTTTGTATCGGTCAGGGCAAGTAAATCACTCTGATTTTTGCGATATCTGTTTTGCTTTTCGTCAATCTTTTAGGAAAGCTCCTCATCAGCATGCTTGGACTCCAGTTTAAGGGGTTCCTCTACTCGAACCAGTACAACATCCTTCCCAATCTTAACAATATTTCGCCAAGGAATAACATACTCATTTGAGCCTGAAAACAATCCGAAGAAACGGCCTTCACCCGGAACGACAATCGCCTCAACACGCCCTGCTTTTAAATCGATTTCTAAATCAGAAATTTGTCCTAACCGCTTCCCATCTATAATGTTAACGACTTCCTTGATTTGAAATTCTGAAATTTTCACCATAGGAATTCACCACTCTTTCTTTTCAACTACTCGCCTTCAACCCCTCGCTATTATGTATATGTGCCTTTCGTTTTAAAAAGTAGTTCCATTAAAAATAGCCCTGTTCAAGCAATATGTTATCACTTGAACAAGGCATGGGTATAAAGCCTGCTATAATTCTGCCAATGGGAACTGGCCTTTCGTTCATTCTTTGGGTGCTATATCAGCTAGGATTGAACATGCTTTTGCATATGGGAAATCGCCGCTTTTTCCAATCTTGAGACCTGTGCCTGCGATATCCCAATTTCCTCTGCTACTTCCATCTGGGTTTTTCCTTCATAGAAGCGCATGGACAAAATCATTTTCTCTCGATCCCCTAAACGTTGCATACCTTCCCGAAGAGCAATCTCTTCAACCCAGAAGATATCCTTGTTTTTTTCATCGCTGATCTGATCCATTACAAAGATAGGATCTCCTCCGTCCTGATAGATCGGTTCAAATAAAGAAACGGGGTCCTGAATGGCATCGAGAGCAAACACGACATCCTCTTTCGATACATTTAAGGCATTAGAAATTTCCACGATGGTGGGTTCGCGAGAGTGCTTATTCGTCAAACTGTCGCGTACTTGCAACGCTTTATAAGCAATATCTCGCAGGGAACGCGATACGCGAATTGGATTGTTATCGCGCAGGTATCGTCTGATTTCTCCTATAATCATTGGAACAGCATATGTCGAAAATTTAACGTTCTGCCCAAGATCAAAGTTGTCAATCGCCTTCATCAAACCGATACATCCCACCTGAAACAGATCGTCTACATATTCTCCCCGATTATTAAACCGTTGAATAACACTTAACACCAGACGTAGGTTCCCATTCACCAACTTTTCTCTGGCAGAGTGCTCACCGCTCTGTAATCGTTCAAAGAGCTCCCGCATTTCTTTGTTGTTTAGTACCGGAAGCTTTGAAGTGTCTACTCCACAAATCTCAACCTTGTTGCGCGACACACCATTCCCTCCTCAGAGAAAAAAAGTCCCTATCCGTATGTACTCCGCCTTATTGCCCTCTCACTTTTGCATGCAAGAAAAAGGAGCAAATGATCCCTTATTAAAAAACAGGGCGGCAGGGAAAATGGTTTTGTGAAAACCACTTTCTGGTATGGATAGGAACAGTATTTCCAGAGGTTCATAAATTATGCGTCACACCATTTTGTTAAATTCTTTTCGTAGTCGTTTGATTATTCGCTTTTCTAAACGCGAAATATACGATTGTGAGATACCTAAGAGATCAGCTACATCCTTTTGCGTCTTCTCCTCTTCTCCAGCTAATCCAAAACGTAATTCCATAATCACCCGCTCTCGGTCAGAGAGCTTGTCGAGCGCTTTATGCAATAATTTTCTGTCCACCTGATCCTCAATATTTTTGTAGATCGTATCATTTTCTGTGCCCAGAACGTCCGAGAGCAATAGCTCATTTCCATCCCAATCAATATTTAAAGGTTCATCAAATGATACTTCTGAACGTATCTTATTATTACGACGCAAATACATCAGAATCTCGTTTTCAATACACCGAGAAGCATAGGTAGCCAGTTTGATGTTTTTTTCAGGATCAAAAGTATTCACTGCTTTAATTAGACCAATCGTCCCAATACTAACCAAATCCTCAATGTTGATACCCGTATTTTCAAATTTTCGGGCAATATAAACAACTAGGCGTAGATTGCGTTCAATCAACATACTTCGAACGGCTCCATCACCGGATGGAAGGCGAGCGAGCAAGACTTCTTCTTCTTCGCGTGTTAGGGGCGGAGGAAGCGCTTCACTGCCACCTATGTAATAGATTTCTTCTGCTTTCACTCCAATTTTGAGCAAGATGCGATACCACATTAATTGGACATATAGACGAATTTTTACGTACATGCTAGCCCTCCTGTTCTAATGATGATGTATGAATTCCTTTTATCTTGTTAGCTGGTTGAACTGGTTCAATATCATGGGTGACTTCATTTATTTCTTGGCGTTGAATTAATGCGGGATGCACAATCGATTCATATCTGCCGTCTGCTGATAATGCAATGGGGTTTAATCCAATTAATACACGTTCTGAAGCGAGGCGCAGCCCATTGTGTATTACTGTCACCTGCTCCGGCCGAATGGCTACCATGAAATCCATTCCCCTAGACACACTCCGAAACGGTACGAGGCGTAGTTTCCCTTGCCACTGTAGCGGAAGTTCATCCAGTGTTTTCTCCAGTCTCGGAAGTTTATCCCCCTCCTCTCTTGCTACTTCTAAAATAGGTAATGGCAAAACTTGTTCAAATAATCGAGACTCCATAACCATGACTGGGATACGCGTTATGGGTTCATGTAATTGGTTGCCCGTATCAACCAATCCCCGGCATATAATTACTTGACTGGAGATTTTCACCTCTACCTCCACTAAAAATGCTTCTATTTTTCGTGGCTCCTGAATTGACTGATAGCTTTTCCTGCTTAGCAGAAATACCAGTACAATCCCTAGACACACGATCAGTAATGTTGGCTTAGTTCCTACTCCAAAACTATCGTTATGAGTCACCAGGATGCCTTGGATGATTTCATGTTGACTCGTAGTCAATAGAGTAAGGGCATATACGCCTCCTCCAAAAACAAAGGAAACAAAATAAAAAATAGCCAGATGATGTAGAAAGTGTGTAAGTCGCTTAAAACCAAATGCAATCCATAAAATAAATAGAGAGAAAAGTAGCTTTGTAAACCACGCATATATTCCTGAAAAAGCTGGAAAAAAGTAAAAGGCCACATAACAGCTTCCTACTGCTGATGCAAGCAACAATCTCCACCAAATAATCCGTTCTTTTCGAAAAAAAGCGGTAAACCATAATAATAAGGCATCAATTACAAAATTCAGGAGTAGAATGATATCCAGATAGACGACCATGTACTGTCTTCACCTCCGTCTGGCAAAAACAGTATATCTCAATGTATATGTAAAGTCTGTCAAAACTTGACCGTATTTTTTCCCTTTTTTTGTTGAAAAAACAAGGCGAGGTAATCCTGTTTTCCTTGACAATAGGCTGGGTTACCGATCAATAGAATTCTGACCTAAAAACAATCGCCCTTGCTTATAAAAAAGAAAGCCCTCAGCAGATTCTAGTAAACTCATTTCTTAAAGTAGAGTTGGAAAGGATGAAAAGGAAACAACTAATGATTTTTTGATAGGTTACCTAGGACCGGGTACACATCTTTTAGCTAGCACTTTCATCTGGAAGATTTCTCAACTAAAACATGAAAAAACCACTTATTTCCAACTCTTTTATGACCCATCTACATTTCGATGGAAATGAAAATGACAATTCAACTACATATGAAAGCTGCTCCCTTTTCTGAAGCAGCCTTCATTAACATTTTTCAAAAATAAAGTTTTTTAATTTAATATGCTATAAATAAAATAACAAAAAACCTTGCTCTCTTTACAGAAAACAAGGTTTTTCTATGTTTGTTAGTTGTAGATGAAGCTTTATTCTTCCTCTACACTATTTTATCCGATTGATTATTTCTTACGACGACGATTACGCAAGAATGCCGGGATGTCTAGATTATCCAAGTTGCTTAGATTAATAGACTTGTCTTCTTCCATTTCACGAGAACGTGAAGGAACGGATGGTTGTTGCGGTGCTGCGCTACGAGTAGCTTGTTGTTGTAGCTCAGCCTGCGGGCGGCGGGTTGCCGCTGCAACATGGCGTTGGTTATCAGCAAAACCAGTTGCGATTACTGTTACAAGGATTTCATTTTTTAGATCTTCGTTAATAACCGCACCGAAAATCATGTTTACTTCTGGGTCCGCTGCAGAGGAAACAATATCGGCTGCTTCATTTACCTCATACAAGCTCAAGCTAGTACCACCCGTAATGTTCATAAGTACACCACGAGCTCCATCAATAGATGTTTCTAGTAATGGACTGGAGATTGCTTTACGTGCGGCCTCTGCTGCACGATTTTCTCCACTAGCGACACCAATACCCATAAGAGCCGATCCACGCTCGGTCATGATGGTTTTGACATCAGCAAAGTCAAGGTTAATCAAACCAGGGGTTGCAATCAAATCAGAGATACCCTGTACACCTTGACTTAGTACATTATCAGCTGTTCGGAAAGCTTCTAGCATAGGCGTATTTTTATCAACGATTTCAAGTAGACGATCATTTGGAATAACAATGAGTGTATCTACTTTTTCTTTTAAAGCAGCAATACCCGCTTCAGCTTGCAAAGAGCGTTTGCGTCCTTCAAAGGAGAACGGTCTTGTTACTACCCCAACTGTTAAAGCACCTAATTCTTTAGCAATTTCAGCAATCACAGGGGCTGCACCAGTACCGGTACCTCCACCCATTCCTGCAGTAACAAATACCATATCAGACCCGCGCAGTGCATTCTCAACTAATTCGCGGCTTTCCTCTGCTGCCTTCTTACCTACATCAGGGTTCGCACCTGCACCAAGACCACGTGTCAGCTTCTCCCCGATTTGTAGCTTGATATCAGCGTTAGACAGGTGTAGCGCCTGGGCATCAGTATTCACCGTAATGAATTCAACACCTTTTACTCCGCCTGCAATCATTCGGTTTACAGCATTGCTGCCACCGCCGCCACAACCAATAACCTTGATTTGCGCTAATTGTTCCATATCCAAGTCAAATTCGAGCATCTTGAAAGTTCCTCCTCATTCATTCATACACGCTTTTCTCAATTTTGTTAAAAACCCGTTGTTGTAGGACGACGGGGCGAATTTTATTGAACTTCTTTATCTGTTCGGTTGGTTTGTTTAAATGAATTCGCTAAACCAATTCTTCATCTTTTCAATGAAATTCCCTTGAGAATCCCGTTTCGGTGCTGAAGGTGCCGGACGGCTTGCCGCTTTTGCAGGGGCAGGCTTCTTGGCCGTATAATTCGTCAGCATCGAGGCATATTGAATGAGGCCCACACCGATGGTATATCCCGGGTCACGCACACCAATATAATCCGGTATAGCAATGCGGACAGGTGCTGCCAGCTCTTCATTGGCAAGCTCCAACATCCCCGGCATGCAAACCGTTCCACCGGTTAAAACATATCCACCAGCGATTTCATCATGGAACCCAAGACGATACACTTCGTCTTCAATCAAATTGAAAATCTCTGCGGCACGTGGTTCGATAATATTGGCAAGATCGACTTGAGTGAATTGTTTTTCCACTTCGCTGCCGATACGCGTTACCTTGAATTTTTCTTCATCGGATGCTTCATCAATCAGAGCACATCCATGTTTTCGTTTCATTTTTTCTGCCACTTCTGTATGTGTGCGTAAACCGAGAGCAATATCATTGGTGATATGGTCTCCACCGATTGCGAGGGTGGAAGTAGCTACTAATTGACCCTGTTCAAAGATTGCGATGGTGGTCGAGCCCGCGCCAATATCAACTAGAACAACACCTAGATTCTTATCGTCCTTAGTCAATGCGACCGAGCTTGCAGCCAATGGTTGCAAAAAGATACCCGCAACTTGCAAATCAGCTCGTTGTGCACATCGTACAACATTGTGGATCACTGTTTTGGATCCGGTGACAATAGTCCCCTCCATCTCAAGACGAACACCGATCATTCCCCGAGGATCTTTTATCTTTCCTAACCCATCAACAACAAATTCCGTCGGTACGACATCGATAATTTCACGATCTGGCGGAAGTGCGACAACCTTTGCAGCTTGAACGACACGATCAATATCCTCTTCACGAATCTCGCGGTCTTCACTGGAAACGGCTACCACGCCCTGCGTTTCGAATAGCTCTATATGGGTGCCAGAGATTCCGACATAAACGTCTTCAATTGTTACCCCTACCATACGTTCAGCATGATCGACTGCTTCTCGGATTGCATGCACGGTTTGGTCGATATCTACAATAGTTCCTCTGCTAATGCCTTCTGAATGGGATTGGCCTACACCAATAATATTGATATTACCGTTATTTACTTCCCCAATCATAACGCGTACTTTAGAGGTACCAATATCGATGCTGACAATAAGATCATTTTGACTGTTTACCAAACCAGTGACACCTCCCCTAGTTCAACTTGTACTTTAAATAAGTGATGACATCTGCATATTTTATTCCACACAGGATACCCATTCCCTTTTTTTTCTTACAATCTTTTTTAAAAATCACAATGGTAATTGTAACCAAGTTATAATTTGGTTGAACCCGATGCTTATTTATTTACACATCACGCTTATTTAACCATTTCGCCAGCAGAATGCGACGAATGATAGCCAGATTATTAAATAAACGTACCCCAAATGCAACAATCGCTGCCATGTATAGATCAATACCAAGAAAAGCTCCTAAAAAAGCTAGTCCAGCGGCAAACAGCGTATTGAAAAAGAACCCAGATAAAAAGACCCGAACATTAAACACTCGCTCCAAATAAGACCGAATGCCACCAAAAATCGTATCCAAACCAGCTAACAATGCAATTGATACATAGCTGCTATATTCTTGAGGTACATTGATGTTTAGATAAAATCCCGCTATTACTCCTGCAATCAAACCTACAATCGGCAACCACATTATTATGAATCTCCTTTTGACTTCACCGGTTTCATGAACCGCATCTGCTTGTTCCCTGTGAACGGCGGGATAATTAGATGATCCTGTGCTTCCATTTTTACAATTTTATTCATCGATTGAAACGTGCTTTCAACACCTTCAAGCTTCATGCTGCTCAGTAAGGTTTCTGGATCTCCAAGTGCCTTAATTTCATAAGGCAAGCGGATCGTTTTTGTATCCACTTGGATTTCTTCGCTTACATTTCGGATTGAACTATTAGAAATAAGTCGATTATTATTAATAGCAATCACAGTAGCTCCATTTGCTAAAAGCTCATTGGTCAGCCAGCGTAAGTCAACATCAAGCATCAGGTTCGATGCTGATTCGTGTGGAGCGTCTCCTTCCCACTGATTGCCAGGTGGCAGCTCCATGTTTTCAATGCGAATGATAATACCTTTTCCTTCTACAACATCAAGACCTGCTAATTTTTTGGTTCGGTTTAATTCTTCTTTCATAACACCGATTGTCTCTACAGAACTTAGGGATGCTTCATATTGGGCTAAAAGTTCTCCCTGTTTAGATATATCGGCTAAAAGGTTCTTACTTTTTTCTTGTTCTTTCAGTAGAGCTTTACGAAGTTCAATCACACTTCTCGCATCCGCTTGTTTAGGATGTTTTGTGCTCTGAATTTGGGTTGCTAGCATAATTCCTATGATAGCACTAATAATGGTTAATATAAACGTAATTTTACGGTTTTCCAGCATGGTATCACCTGTTAGGAGGAAGAGCTTGTTCCCATTTTCACATCACCTACAAAAGCAGGTAGTTCAATGGAATCTTTCTTCGCTGTTTCAATTTTTATAAACCCTTCAAAAGAATCAATCACCCCGCCTGGTAAATGAAGCGCTCCTTCTAAAGTAACAGGGTCTCCCACTGCTTTAATCACAAAGGGCGCTGCTGATTTTACCCCATTTACAATCACAGTAGGTCCAACGCAACGAATCGAGGAGCTGGTGACCAGGCGTTGGTCATTCACACTGATCCCCTCTGCTCCAGCAACAAATAGCTCATTAACCACTCTCCAAATGTCTTGTTCATGTACGATATTTTGTACAACATTCGTGCTAATTGGACTAGGGTTATCTCGAAGGGTAACCATTACACCAGCTCCTGTCGCTGGTACCGTTCCGGCTAGCATACGCGCGCGGTCTAGTGCCGTTAAAAGAGCTGCCGCTTCTGATTGATGATTGGCCATTGCTGTCTCTACCTGAGATATTTTACGCTGCGTATCTGCATATTGCTGCTCAAGTGCCCGATTCTTTTCCCGTTCTGCAATAATGCGTTCATTCAACTTGGTTTCCTGTTGAAATTCTTTTTCTGTTTGCACCACTTTTTTATGTAGCTGGGTCAGCTCGATGGAGTTAGCCATCAGAAATCCGGTACTAAACATGACCAGCGTAAGATAAACATGAAATTTCCTAACTCGCATGCCTTTTGTCACCTTTCATTTTCCTTCTAGACACTTACTAGACACTTAGCTGGCTTTATTAGTTGCTTGAACTCCTCGATTTTTATTCAAAAGATGTGGTCGGTTGTTCTGTTGAATCGGTATTTTGGTTCCGATTAGCCGCGTTGGTACTTTGGCTATTGTTTTGGTTCTGGTTTGGGTTTGGGTTTTGGTTCTGGTTTTGATTCTCATTCTGGCTATTGCCTGTGCCCTGATTATTTAGGCCCGAGTTATTCGAGCTTCCTTCATTTTGGTTACCATTTCCATTATTCTGAATGTCATTTTGTCGATTGTTTGTATTTTGTCCATTCTGCTGGTTCCGATTATTTGGATCGTTGTTGTCCGTTGTTTGCGAAGATTGATCCTGCGTTCGATTTTGTGTATCTCCATTAGCAGACGTGTCTGTCCCTGACTCATTTATTAAGCTACCATCAGGATTTGTTAGCTGCTGTAATTGTTGTTGGTTCGTCACATGATGACTGTATTCCTCAAACCACGCCACATCTAAAAGGTTAACAATTCCTTTTTGCCCCTTGGGAATCTCCTGCACAATAGAGGGGTACCAGGGCAGTTTTTTCTTTAGCTGCGAGAGAGTGCTACGAATTTCATTTCCATCGCGCATATTTAGCACCACTTGCTGACTATCATATTTAGTAGGTATTAGCGATAGATCAGAGATTTGGTGGAGAACCCCGCCTTGTAATGAAATAAGAGCTTCGGCTAACTGCTTTAACATTTTTGGATCTTTACTAGACCAAGATTGAATGATAGGTCTGTCCATCATAAGCGTTTGGGTTGGGGGAGTTAAAATCGTCCCATCCTCTAATAAATAGCCCGGCTGCTTTTGTCCATTTACATACAAAGCTGTTCGGCGGTATTCTTGAATATTTAACCGAATAACACCGGGGAAATCACGGGAGATCGAGATATCTTTAATGCCCTTTAATGTGGAAATACCTGCTTCCACATCACTATCCCACACATTTAAAAACTGCATGCCGTTAGTAAGAGTAGACGCCTGAATAATCTGCTCCTTCGTGTATAAGATGTTACCATAAACTTGAATATCAGTTACCTTACTGTAAGGAGAGCGGAAGAATACTATACTTAAGACTAGTACGAAAAAGATAGCCAGGATCATAATTAAACGGCGGTTTCCTTTTTTCTTACGTGGTGTAGCATTTTTAACGAGCGGTATTCTGTCGTCTTTATACCTATTCAAATATTCTCCCCCCCTACAGTTCGCCATTCCCTATCCATTTACAGCGTGAAAAGCGGCATAACATCCATGCCGCTCCCCCACTTTTGTATGCTTATATGGTTATACGAGAGATAGAAGCACCCAACTGTTGCAGTTGTTTCTCGATACGTTCGTACCCTCGATCTATATGCTGCGTTTGTTCAACAATAGTAGTGCCTTGGGCAGCTAAACCAGCCAATACGAGTGCAGCTCCTGCACGCAGGTCTGTAGCTTCCACTGTAGCCCCATAAAATCTATCCACACCACGGATAAAAGCTGTTCCTAGGTCAACAAAGATGGAAGCACCCATTCTTTCTAATTCAGTCACATGCTTAAATCTGCCTTCGAACACTGTCTCCTTCATCAGACTGGTTCCATCTGCTAAAGACAGAAAAACCATCATCTGCGCTTGCAAATCAGTTGGAAAACCAGGATAGGGAGACGTCATAATGCGATTAATCGCCCGTGGACGAGAAGTGTTTTTTATCTCCATTATATCATGGTATGTTTTGATTTCAACACCGCTCCCACGTACCAATTCAACCAAAGCTGTCAAATGCTCTGGAATTGTATTACTCAGTTCTATATGCCCTTTTGACAATCCTAAAGCTAACAGATGCGTGCCCGTCACGATCCGGTCCGGAATAACACGATAACTGATGGCTCTCAGCCTTGGAACACCGTCAATCTCTATGGTATCCGTTCCTGCTCCGCGGACTTTTGCTCCCATTGAATTTAGGAAATTTTGCAGATCAATGATTTCGGGCTCGCGTGCGGCATTATAAATCCGGGTCGTACCTTTTGCCAAAACAGCAGCCATCATAATATTCTCCGTTGCACCTACACTTGGAAACGTTAAGAATATTTTAGTACCTTCGAGCGCTGGTGAACGGAAAGTAATATAGCCCTCAGCATCAGTGTATTGGGCACCTAAAGCAGCTAGCCCTGAGAGATGAAGGTCAATTCTTCTCTCCCCGATGGCACAGCCTCCTGGGCGTGAAATGGTTACCTCCCCTAGCCGGGCTAACAATGGCCCCATAAGAAAAATGGAAGAACGCATTTGTCCCATTAAATCTTCAGGCACTTGAGTCTGATTGACACCCGTCGTATCAACCGTGACCATATGATCCTCGTGGCTTACCTTCGCTCCAATTTCGCTCAAAATTTTGAGCATTACTTCTATGTCCTTCAAATGCGGTACATCGTAGATATGAAACTGCCCTTCAGCGAGTACAGTCGCAGCTAGAATTGGCAGAGCAGCATTTTTGGCTCCATGAATCCGTAGCGTTCCGGACAGAGGTTTTCCACCTTCGATAGCAAAAGCTTCCAAACTTTCACCTCCGTGTTACCCCTCGCCGATCACCAAAACCTCCGTATGCAAATCTACGTTAAAGTTTTTCTGTACCGTAGCATGAGCATACTCAATTAAGGTGAGGACGTCGGTCGCCGTGGCCCCTCCTCGATTTACGATGAAGTTAGCATGCATCTCTGATATCTGAGCCCCCCCAATGGTAAAGCCTTTTAGCCCTGACGCTTCAATCAGACGTCCTGCATGATCTCCAGGCGGATTACGGAACACGCTCCCCGCACAAGGCGAGTTGAAAGGTTGCGTACTGAGCCGACGATCTTTAAACTTTGCTAGCGACTTAGCAATCTCTCTGCGGTCACCTGTCTGTAATTGAAGAGTAGCTTCGATAACTATACCCTTGCGTTTCTGCAATAGGGATGTGCGGTAGCTAAACTGCATCTCTTCCTTGCTCACTATCTTCGTCTCTCCATCGTTGAAAAGGATTTCGGCACTTGTTAGAATACGTGAAAGATCAGATCCATGCGCCCCGGCATTCATGTAGACAGCTCCTCCAACAGATCCAGGAATCCCGCCTGCAAATTCTAATCCAGTCAAGCCCTGCTTTCCCGCCTCTACTGCTAAGCGTACCATAGAGTACCCTGCACCAACACACACCGTCTCTCCCTGAAACTCGCAGTGACTTAAACCCTGAGCCACCTTAAACACGGCTCCACGTATCCCTCCATCCCTCACTAGAAGGTTGGAACCGCGTCCAATAACAGTCCAGGGAATTTCATGTTGATGGATAAATTGAACCGCTCGAATGAGCGCTTCTTTATCTGTAGGCTGGATCATCAGGTCTGCCGGTCCCCCTATTCGCCATGTCGTATGCTTGGCGAGAGGTTCTTCAACCCATACCTTTCCAACATTTGCTTGTTCTAATGCTTCTGCTACATGCTTCATAAGAACCTCCTGACACAAATGCTAGGTCGGAACTTTTTCAATCACGCGTTTGCTCTCATACTATGCGCATTTCCGATCTAGCGTGACAAACGCCTATTATTAGCGATTTACTACTTTTACTATCTGTTGATAAAGATTACTTGCAGCTTCCGGCATCCCTAATGAGAGTGATGCTTTTTGCATATTGCTCCACTTTTGTTCGTCTGTCAACATGCTGTGAAGCGTAGACATCAATTTCTCCGAGGTTAGCTCTTTTTCGACGATAACGGCTGTTGCACCAGCTCTTTCTAGGCCTCGTGCATTTTTCTCCTGATGGTTATTTGTTACATACGGAGATGGAATGAGAATGGACGGAATACCAAGCGCCGTAATCTCTGCTAAAAAAGAAGCTCCAGCTCGATTGATGATGACATGTGTTGCTGCAAGCAGATCTGGCATATGATCGACGTATGGAACCAGCGTAAAGTTGCTTGGTTGGTTTGTCATTTTATCAATACGTTCCTTTATCGATTCATAATGCACAGCGCCTGTTACATAGACAAAGTGACAGTCAGAATACGTATGAAACTGAGCTAGTGATGCAAGTGTCACCTCATTGATCGCTTTAGCACCGCGACTTCCTCCCACAACAAGCACGATCTTTTTATCACTTGGTAGCCCTAGCATGCTTCTCCCTTTACTAGGATCGCTATGTATGACTTCCGTAGCTCGCGGATTACCAATATAGCTTGTTTTTTTCTGTGGAAAAAACGGCAGCGACTCCTCAAAAGAGACGGCTACCTGCTTCACATAACGCGATAAAAATTTATTTGTAATCCCAGGTACAATATTTTGTTCGTGAATAATTGTCGGAATACCAAGCTTAGCTGCGGCATACACAACAGGGCCACAGACATAACCTCCTGTACCGATCACCACATCCGGTTTAAATTCTTTGAGCATCCGTTTTGAATCAGATACCGCACGTATAAACTTGAGGATTGTGCGCACATTATCAAAAGAGAGTTTTCGCTTAAAGCCTGCTATCTCTACTGCTTGAAAGGGAATGTTAAACTTAGGAACAATCGTGGATTCCAACCCTTTATGGGTACCAATATACAAAAAGGCAGCTTGCGGTTCATGACGCAAAATTTCTTTTGCAACCGCAAGCGCCGGATAGATGTGCCCTCCAGTTCCTCCCCCTGTTAACACGACTCTCATAATATCACCCATCTCTCTTTATGTTATCTGTCATCTGGAAAAGCGGGAGATGTTTAGCAGGATGCCTACCTGTGTTAGCATGAGCGTCAACGAGGAGCCACCGTAGCTTAAAAATGGCAAGGTAATACCCGTTACAGGAAACATCCCCGTTACAACGCCTACATTAATCGTTACTTGGATGCCGATCATGCCTATAATAGCTAGAGCAAGCAAATTCCCAAACAGATCAGGAGCAGTAATCGCGACTCGCATGCCTCGCCATAACAGCAACAAAAATAATAGGAGTACCAACGTCCCACCAACAAAGCCTAATTCCTCAGAAATAATGGAGAAAATAAAGTCATTATACGGCTCCGGTAAGTAGGAAAACTTTTGCCTGCTCTCTCCCAATCCAAGCCCTAACAGACCTCCTGGCCCAATTGCATATAATGACTGAATGATTTGATAGCCCGAACCTAAAGGGTCCGACCATGGATCAAGAAAAGAAGTGATCCTGGCCATTCGATATGGTGCTGACAGAATTAGTCCGACAAAACCAACAACGCCAATCATCCCTAACCCGACAAAATGGCTTATTCTTGCTCCAGAGGCAAAAATCATTAGAATTGCCATCCCCATCAACACACTTCCGGTCCCTAAATCAGGTTGTAACATAATCAACCCGAAACATGCAACTGGGATTATCAACGCAGGAAATAATCCTTTTTTAAAGTAAATAATATTCTTTTGATTATCCGATAGCCATCTAGCTAAAAAAGCCGCAACCCCAAATTTAGCAAATTCCCCGGGCTGAATGCCAAAGGACCCAAAGCCAAGCCAACTTTTTGAACCATTAACCTCTCGACCAATAACCAAAACCACCACGAGCAACGCCAGACTTATAAAAAATCCAACCTTGGCCCATTTCTTCCATACCCAATAGTCAATGTTCATCATCACATACATGGAAACAATCCCCAATATTGCGAAGATGATCTGCCGCTTGGTAAAAAAGTACGGGTCTTGGAATTTGTGCTGGGCAAATACGGCACTGGCACTATAAACCATCACAATCCCGATTCCTAGTAGGAAAAGGGTGACAAAAATAATAACAAAATCAGGGGCAGAACGTACTTTACTCATCGCAAGCCATCCTTTCGTACGTCGTCCCTTTGCTATCATTTTTGTCTGAGCTTACAAAGGGACAGGTTTATATAGGCTTGTTTTTAAGTTTATGCACGCTATCCTTAAACATGCTCCCTCTTACTTCATAGGAAGGAAACATATCCCAACTAGCACAAGCCGGGCTTAACAAGACCACGTCGTTCGCTTCCGCGATAGCCGCTGCTTGTTTAACAGCACTATCAACAGTATCGACGGCAAAACGAAGTTCAATCCCTGCTTCTTCGGCTCTTTTCTGTAAAATGGGAGATGTTTGCCCATAAGTGATAATTGCTTTTACTTTGTTTTTTAGTGGTGGAACTAACTCAGCAAAATCTACACCCCGGTCAAGTCCACCAGCAATAAGAACAACCGGCTCCTTAAATGCCTCAATCCCACGAATTGCAGCTTCGGAGTTAGTAGCTTTTGAATTGTTGTAATATTTTACACCAGCAATCGTATCGACATATTCTAAACGATGTTCAACACCGCTAAAACTGCGTAATACATGCTTCATTGCATCGTAGTCTGCTCCGGCTAATTTACTCATCACGATAGCCGCTAGAGCATTTTCCTGATTAAATTCCCCGGGCAATGAGATTTCCGTAGCTTTCATAATCTCGTCTAGCTTGCCATCCTCATTTTTAAAGTAGACAATGCCATCCTTGATAAATGCGCCACAAGGAACCTCTTGCTTAATACTTACATAGAAGACTTTTGCTCGAATGTTTTGGCAAACCTTCATCACGGGTTCATGATCATATGGCAGAACTGCATAATCCTCTTCCGTCTGATTGGCAAAAATTTTACACTTTGCTTTGGTATACTCCTCAAACGAATGATGATAATCCAGATGGGCTGGATACAGATTTAAGATCGTAGCAATATGAGGACGGAATGTATCGGTTCCCATCAATTGAAAGCTACTTAATTCAGCCACTAAATACTGATCCGGCTTCATCTCTTCCGCCAAACTACATAACACCGTGCCAATATTTCCACCAACGATAGCATCCACAGAAGCAGCATGCAAAATAAGTCCTACTAATGTAGTCGTCGTCGTTTTCCCATTTGAACCAGTAATACCGATTAATGGTGCTTTGGACAAACGATAGGCTAGCTCTACTTCTGTAATCACTGGTATCGACAAGGCTAATGCCTGCTGAACTGGTTTTGATTCATAAGGAATCCCAGGATTTTTCACCACTAAAGCTACATCCTTGGAGATGAGATCATCCGGATGTCCGCCCGTAATCACTTGTACCCCCAACTCTTCTAGCTCTTCATATCCAGTAGCTTCCTCACGCGTTTTTTGATCATTTACGATAACAATAGCACCAAAACGGTGTAACAGTTTTGCAACCGCCACACCGCTTTTTGCCAGACCTAATACAACAACGAGCTTCCCTTTATACATATCCATGTTAACGTATCACCTCTAAATAAACACCTAATCCGGCAAATAGAATGCCTACAAGCCAAAATGTTACCACCACACGCCATTCAGACCAGCCAGTTAGCTCAAAATGATGGTGTAAGGGACTCATACGGAAAACGCGTTTTCCGCGAGTTTTAAAAGATATAACTTGAATAATAACGGATAGTGTTTCAATGACAAAAACAATTCCGATAATCGCCAGCAGCAACTCTGTTTTGGTCATGATCGCTATCCCAGCCAGCGCCCCCCCTAGGGCAAGCGAGCCAGTGTCACCCATAAATACCCGTGCCGGATGAGCATTAAACACGAGAAAGCCTAGAACAGAGCCAACAACCGCTGCACTGAAGATAGCCGTATCCATATTCGATGCATTCCAAGCAATAATCGCATAGGCTCCAAAGGCAATGGCACTTGTTCCTGCCAGCAAGCCATCCAAGCCATCTGTAAGATTAACGGCGTTTGTACTTCCCACCAGTAAAAAAACAAGGAATGGGAAATAGAACAGTCCCAGATCAATTCCTAACGATGTTCCTGGAATGGTCAGCGTTGTTGGATGGTTCATCTGCAATAGCAAATAGTAAGCACCAATGGCTAACAGGATTTGGCCTAAGAACTTTTGCTTCGCAGTTAAACCCAAATTATGTTTTCTTTTAATTTTAATAAAGTCATCAAGAAAACCAATAAGTCCGTATCCAAAGGTAACAATAATCAAAAACAACAACTCCGTGTTCCACTTCGAAAATTTTAACACGGTTAATAGGAGAGCCATAGCAATGATGGTTCCCCCCATAGTAGGTGTTCCCGCTTTTTTCTGGTGAGATTGGGGGCCTTCTTCACGAATGCTTTGACCAAACTTTAATCGGCGAAGCATAGGAATAAACAGCGGACCAATTAAAACAGCAATGAGAAAGGCTGCAATGATTGTTATAAATAAGACATTATCAAATGGCATGCCCCTACCTCCTTTCTTGCATAGTAGCTAATGAGTAGTCATGGTTGTTACTTTCTTTTCTGTTCATCGATAGCTTCCTTTGCTACTTCCCGATCATCAAACGGAAAGATCTCACCTTTACTTTCTTGATAGGTTTCATGCCCTTTTCCCGCTATGAGGACACAGTCCCCCGGCTTTGCCTGCGAAATAGCGTGGAAAATGGCTTCACGTCGATTCACAATTGTCGTGAAGCGTTTCTGATCGACGTTCTGAATACCACCTACCATATCAGCCAAGATGGCTTCTGGCTCCTCAAAACGAGGGTTATCTGAGGTTAAGACGCTATAATCAGCGTACTTCGTTGCGATCTGAGCCATAATTGGACGTTTCGTACGATCTCGATTTCCACCACAGCCCGCCACACAGATGAGTTGCCCTGTTACGAATTCCTTAGCTGTTACCAGTGCATTTTCTAAGCTGTCCGGCGTATGGGAATAGTCAACGATTACAGCATAATCCTGTCCAAGCGACACAGGTTCAAAACGCCCGTCTACCCCTGGAATCTCCTCTAAGCTTTTAATAATAGCCGCCAGCGGAACTCCTTCAACAAGGGTAGCTGCAATGGCTGCTAATGCATTATATACATTAAACTTGCCCATTAATTTCATATTTACTGTTGCTTCTCCAGCAAAACTTTGCACGGTAAAGCTAGTTCCAGCAGATGTAACACGGATAGATACAGCTCTCACATCCGCTGGCTGATCGATTCCATATGTAAGCACACGAGCTGGTGTTACATGAGCAAAATACTTCGATACCTCATCATCTGCATTTAAAATCGCTGTTTTGAGCGATTGTTGATTATAGCTATTTCCTAATTGAGCAAATAACAGTGATTTTGCCTGACGATAGTTGTCAAATGTCTTATGATAATCTAAATGATCCTGCGTCATGTTCGTAAAAATCGCTGTATGATAATCACAGCCATGTACACGTCCCATATCAAGAGCGTGTGAGGAAACCTCCATAATGGCATAATCCGTATGAATATCCAACATTCGGCGGAAACTAGACTGTAGATCAATCATATCTGGTGTCGTATTTTTCACCTTTTCAATTTGATCTCCAATACGCATGTGGATCGTTCCAATCAAGCCCGTCTTTTTCTGTTGGTCGGTTAAAATTCTATCAATCAAATGTGTCGTCGTCGTCTTTCCATTGGTTCCTGTAACGCCGATCAGTTTTAGCTTCTGTGACGGAGAGCCAAAAAACCGATCCGCTAAGAATGCCATTGCCCGCCTTGAATCTGGTACGATGACAACTGTTTTGTCCACCTCGATTTCATGCTCAGCTATAATGGCGATTGCTCCCTTTTCCACCGCTTGGGCTGCAAATTCATGACCGTCTACAGTAAAACCAGACAGACAGATGAATAAGTCCCCGGGCTTAACATTACGCGAGTCAGCCGTTATGCCTGTGATAACAACCTGGTCATCACCCTTAATGTGACTGACAAGCAAAGGAGCAAGTAACTCCCTTAACAACATACAATGGCACCCCAATCTCCAACTAGTATAGACAAAAGATGTTTCTTTTCAAAAGTAGAAATGCGATAAGAAGGGGAGATAAAAAGCTATCTCCCTCTACGAACATCTATTGTATAGCTAATTGGCCGTTTTGTCACCAAGGTAGACGCGAATTTTTGAGCCTTCCTCCACCTTTATTCCTGGTTTCGGAGACTGTTTAATCACATGAGTTCCCTTTCCAGAAACTTCTAATGGCATTGTATAGTATGAATTTGCAATTTCATTGATGGCCATTCCGATTAAATTAGGCACCTCCACATACTTTTTATCTCCGTAAGCAATTTCTCGCTCAATATCGCTAGGGCGTTTTTCTATATTAAGGTAAGGCAGACTGGATTCTAACACATTTTTGACAACAGGGGCTGCGATCGTACCTCCAAATGCTTGTGCTTTTGGATTATCAACAGCTACGTATACGATAATCTGCGGGTCATCTGCAGGAGCAAATCCAATAAATGATACAATATATTCATTCGCTGCATAACGTCCATTGACGGATTTTTGGGCAGTACCCGTTTTTCCACCAACCCGATAGCCTTCAATATAGGCATTATGCCCGGTTCCGCGAGAAACAACGCTTTCTAATGCGCTACGCACCTGTTTAGATGTTTCCTCGGAAATAACCTGACGCACCTGAGTGGGTACTGTACGAGCGACAATATCGTGCGTTACACTGTCCCTCCACTCTTTGGCAATGTAGGGCTTCATTAGCTTACCGCCGTTGATTGCCGCTGAGACGGCTGCCATCTGCTGAATCGGTGTTACTGATACTCCCTGCCCAAACGATGTCGTGCCTAATTCAACGGGCCCAACACGGCTTAATTTAAACAAGATTCCATTTGACTCTCCAATTAAATCAACGCCGGTTTTCTTTCCGAAACCAAAATTTTTGATATATTCAAACAACCTTTCTTTACCAAGACGTTGCCCCATTGCCACAAACCCGGGGTTACAGGAGTTCTCTACTACTTCTAGCATCGTTTCTGAACCATGCCCTTGCCTCTTCCAGCAACGTAAGAATGTCCCAGCTACATTTATATGACCTGGATCAAAAAAGCTTTCTTTCAAATCAACAACTTTTTCATTTAAGGATGCTGCTAATGTAACGATTTTAAATGTAGAACCTGGTTCGTATGTTTTCCAGATCGGTAAATTACGATTATAAATATCTGGTGCAAACTCTAAATAACGATCTGGATTATAGGTAGGTCTGCTAGCCATTCCGAGAATCTCACCAGTTTTTGGATTCATCGCTATCGACAGAATATCATCTGGCTGATAAGCAACCATCGCCTGATCTAGTTCACGCTCAATAAAGGTCTGAATTTGTTTATCAATGGTTAGGTACATATCCATGCCATTAACTGGTGACACATACTTCTCCGCGTGTCCCGGCATAGCCCGCCCACCCGCATCTGCAGGAAAGGATACATGCCCTGGCGTACCCGTTAATATTTTATCATACATCTTTTCCAATCCAGTTAGACCTTGATTATCAATTCCAGTAAAACCAAGCACCTGCGCTAAGAACGAGCCATTTGGGTAGAAACGCTTTGAATCGTCTGCTACTTTTACTCCTGGCAGGGCAAGAGCTTGTATTTCCTTCGCTTTTTCCTGTGTTATTTTTCGTCCACCTGGAACTCGTACAATCATTTGGGAACGTTTGCTTATTTCCGTAAGTATCTTTTGTTCTGACTGCCCTAAAATAATCGCGAGCTTCTTAGCTGTCTCTTCAGGATTTTTTATTTGTGCCGGTATGGCCATCACGGAGGGAACCGTTGTATTTTTCACCAAATCCTCACCATGTCGGTCTTTGATGTTACCGCGTTTTGCTTCAAATTTGACATTGCGGCTCCATAGGTCATTAGCTTCATCCTGCAACCATTGACCCTGCACTAATTGGATGTAGCCAAGCCGAGAAACCATCGCCATAAACAAGAATATTCCCACCACGAGTGCGATGAATATGCGCCGACGCACGGTAACATTGGAAACCCGCATACAGCAAACACTCCTCCCTGCCAATAAGGTTTGTCTTTTCCTACCCTATTCGCCAAAGAGGAGTGTTAGAACTACTTGTCTACAGACACATATGTAGGAGACAGCTTCACTTGAATCGTCTCTTTTCCTGTCAGGATTGTACCCGCTTCTACGTTTTGTTCCACTACATATCCGCTACCAGTAGCGCTTACTGCAATATTTAGCAAATTGCCATACTCTAGTACTTCCCGCAACGATTTCCCCTTAAAATCAGGCATTTTCATTGAGGCTTTCCCATCGGAGGCAAGCAGTATGGTCGTGGTACTACCTACTTTTTCATACGGAGCCGGAATTTGATTAATCACATTGGTTCCCTGCCCAACCACTTCTACCTTAAAACCAGCCTGCTTCGCCCGTTCCTTCGCTTCCTTTAACGGGATACCTGTAAGTTGAGGTACAGTGGATTCTTGTAGTCGTTTTTCCTCTACCACAGTAGCTTGAGCAGCCAAGGCACTTCGATCTGGCTTCTCCTGCAAGTATTGCAAGCTTTTCTCCATAATCGCTTGGAACATCGGCGCAACTACATCCCTACTAGCCGTTGAATAGGATGCCCCGCCCCCTGGATCATCGACTACAATATAAACAACCAGTCTTGGATTCTCCACGGGAGCGAATCCAATAAAGGAGAAGATATATTTATTATCAATGATTTTTCCTCGTTCGTTATACTTCTGTGCTGTACCGGTTTTCCCAGCCACGCTAAAATTCTGCAATTTAAAGTTACGCCCAGTCGCTCCTGACTTTATATCGCCATCAACGACCGTTTGCAAAATCTTACGCGTTTCACGTGCCGTTGCCTCTGAGATCGGACGTCCAACCTCTTTAGGCTGATACCGCTCGATTACCTGACCCGTCCGTGGATCGATACGCTCTTTTACAATGAGTGGCTGCATTAATTTACCACCATTTGCAATAGCGGCCACAGACATGACCTGCTGGATCGGTGTTACCGTTACCCCTTGTCCAATCGGAGTAACAGCCAAGTCACGCGGTGAAAATTTATTAATCTTTTCAACGTTAGTTAAGTTCCCTACTTCTTCCGCAGGTAACTGAATGTTTGTCTTTTCCCCAAAACCAAAGGCTTTAAAATAATGCTCAAGCTTAGCTTGTCCCAGCTTTTCGTTACCTAGCATAGCAAATAATACGTTACTGGAACGTTGCACACCATTTAAATAGGTAATCGTGCCCCATCCAATTCGATTATGATCATAGATAGCCGCTCCAGTCTTCCATGCCTTATAATGTCCTGATGTAAAGGACCAATTAGAATTAAACACACCCTCTTGAATAGAAGCTGCGAGCGTAATAATCTTAAAGGTTGAACCTGGCTCAAACGTATAGCTCACACCGAAATTCATATAATTGACGATAGAACGGTAATTGTTAGGGTCATGCTGCGGACGATTTGCCATCGCAAGGATTTCGCCCGTATTCGGATCAGATACAATTACTGACATTCCTTTTGGGTGAAATGCCGCATCTGTTTTATCTAATGCCTCTTCTACGTATGTTTGTATCTGATCATCAAGGGTAAGCTTGATATTTTGACCATCTTTTGCAGCTTTAAATTCTGTTTGCCCATCTGGCAACGGATAGCCTAGCGCATCCTTCACCATCTTTAAAGTACCTTCTTCACCCTTTAATTCATTCTTAAATTGTCGTTCAATCCCCATTACAGGTATTCCTTCAGCATTGAGAAATCCTAAGACATGAGCGGCGAATTTACCTTTTGGGTAGAAGCGCTTGGTGGTTTCTGAGATTTTGATCCCGGGTAATTGATTTTGCTTGGATTTAACCCCTTTTTCATCAAGAGGGTATTGCATAGCTAAGATTTTTTCCTTTTGTTCCAAGCTTATTTTGGAGGCTTCAGGCCCTAAATTAACCCATATTGCATTCGGATTCTTAGTAAGACGTTCCAAAATTTTGGACTGCGGTTCATTTATCACGGTAGCTAATTTCATCGCCGTCATCATGGGGTCCTTTACATAATCATCCGTGTCGTTTTGACCATTTGCCAATTTCTTAGGACGCACCTGGGCTTCCACTAGATAGGCCCGTCCCTCAAAAGCAAGAACTTCCCCATTTCGATCTAGAATGCTCCCGCGTTTCGGATTTAAGGTCATATCACGATTCCACTGCCCCTTACCTTTCTCCATAATCCAGCTAGCGTTTACCACCTGTACCCACCACAGGCGTAGTGTCAAAAGCATAAAACCAAGAAAAACTCCCATTCCCACAAGTAAAATTCGCTTGTTCATTCGCTTTTTTGTTGTCACGAGCCTCTCCCTCTTCCTCTCTGACAAAAAAGAAAATGCTACTCCTTATTGCGCGAGTAACATTATTGGACTTTTTCGGTTTGTTTGGTTTTTTCGTCTTTTTTGTTATCCTTACTTTCTTCCATAGAAATGCCACCCATATTGCGGACTGATTTCATATCAAGGACCATTCCCATTTTTTCCGCCTCAATACTAATACGCTTGGGATTGCTCATTTCATCCACTTTTAACTGCATCGATTCATTCTCGCCCTTGATTTTGGCGATCTCTCTTGTCAATACCTGAATCTGATAGTTATTTTGCGAAATCTGATTATAACGGAAGCCTATAATGCTTGTAGCAATGACTAAAGCAAAGATGAGCAACAAATACATCAACTTTTCACTTGTGGGTACCCCGGGTCTGATTTTAACAGTACGCTTCATCTTTTTCGGAGATGGAGAACGTCTATTTACTTCATATGCCAAATTCCCACGGGAATAATAACTCAACTTAGTCCCCCCCTACTAAGTATAACTGGCTTCCTTCTTCGGTGTTCATTTATACTAATGTGTTATTTCTTCTCAGCAATACGCAATTTAGCCGATCTGGCACGTGGATTATCCGCAAGCTCCTCTTCAGACGGTAGCAATGGCTTTCTGGTGATAATCTTAACAATCGGTTCATTACCGCATACACATTGCGGGAACCCAGGCGGGCATGTACAGCCTTGCGCTTTTTCTAAATAAGCATGCTTACAAATACGATCCTCTAAGGAATGGAAAGTAATAACACTCACTCTGCCACCCGGACGCAAAATGTCAATAGCATCTGAAACAGCCGTCTTAAACACATGTAATTCATCGTTTACGGCAATGCGAATGGCTTGAAAGGTTCTCTTCGCCGGATGAGGTCCTGTACGCCGAGCTGGAGCTGGAATAGCTTCCTTAATAATCTCTACCAGTTGTCCTGTTGTTTCAATCGGCGCTTTTTCACGATGCAGGATGATTTGCCGGGCAATCTTCCGGGCAAACTTCTCTTCACCATACTCAAAAATGATTTTGGATAGCGCAGCTTCCTCCCACTCATTTACGACGTCATAAGCAGATAGGTCGGCTTGCTGATCCATGCGCATATCCAGCGGGGCGTCACCATTGTAGCTAAACCCACGTTCTTCTACATCTAACTGAGGAGAAGATACACCTAGATCAAACAAAACGCCATCTACGCCATCAAGACCTAAATCTTGCACAACATCCTTGAGATAGCGGAAGTTACTTTTCACCAAAGTCACTTTATCTTGATACGCCTGTAGTTTTTCCTTGGCGTTTGCAAGTGCTACATCATCTTGATCAATGGCAATTAATCTACCCTGATCACCTAGCTTTGAAGCAATTAAAGTACTGTGTCCTGCTCCACCTAAAGTGCAATCCACATATATTCCATCAGGACGAATATGTAATCCTTCTACGGCTTCCTGTAATAGTACGGTTACATGGTGAAACAAAATAACGTCACTCCCGAGTCTACAAATTAAAATCAACGAGCTTTTCAGCAATCTCGCCAAAAGATTGCTCTTGTTCCAAAGAATACGCATCCCATTCTGTCTTGCCCCAAATTTCCATGCGATTCTGCACGCCAATAATAACACATTCTTTCTGTAAACGGCCGTGTTCTCGCAAATGGGGTGGTATGTTTACCCTTCCCTGCTTGTCCCACTCACATTCAGTAGCACCAGAAAAGAAAAAACGGGTAAACGCCCGAGCGTCAGCTTTGGTAAATGGCAGAGATTTAAGTTTTTCTGTTAACGCCTTCCACTCTTCCATCGGGTAGACGAATAAACAACGATCAAGGCCGCGGGTTACAACAAAGGACGAGCCCAGCATATCACGGAATTTAACTGGGATTGTCAGACGGTTCTTGTCATCGATGTTATGCTGATACTCACCCATGAACATTCCAACTTCCCCACTTTCCTTCCGAGAGATACCACTCTCCCCCACTTTTCCCCACTTCTTGCCTCTTCTTATTATAGAAAAAAAACCTGCCGTTTGTCAGCAGGTTTTTTTCTTCATTTTTTGATGCCATATCCCAGCGAATTTCTTACCTATTCGACCCAGCTTTCTAAGTATTCTTTTTGCTCTGGCGTCAATTTGTCGATATTCTTTCCAAGCGCTTCCAATTTATAGCGAGCCACTGTTTCATCTAGCTCATATGGTACGTTTAATACCTTTTTACCGATTGCCTCATAGTTCTTGCTAACATATTCAAGTCCTACTGCCTGCAAAGCAAAGGTCATATCCATAATTTCAGCAGGATGTCCATCACCTGCAGCTAGGTTCACAAGACGACCTTCCGCTAACAGATAGATTTTACGACCATCTTGCAGGACAAATTCTTCGATATCTTTACGAACAACACGTTTGCTTGTCGATATATCGTTCAGCTCTACTTTATTTACTTCGACATCAAAGTGGCCAGCATTAGATAAAATAGCTCCATCCTTCATGCTTTCAAAGTGAGCTTTGCGGATAATGTCGCGATTACCCGTTACTGTAACGAAGTAATCACCAAGCTTAGCTGCCTCATCCATGGACATTACTTCAAAGCCGTCCATGTATGCTTCTACAGCTTTAATTGCGTCAATTTCTGTCACGATAACCTTTGCACCCAAACCTTTTGCGCGCATAGCTACACCCTTACCGCACCAGCCATAGCCCGCAACCACTACAGTTTTACCAGCAACAACTAGGTTTGTTGTACGGTTGATTCCGTCAAATACGGATTGACCTGTACCATAGCGATTGTCAAACAGATACTTGCAATAAGCATCGTTAACAGCTACCATCGGGAATTCAAGCTTCCCTTCTTTTTCAAGAGCACGCAAGCGTAGAATACCAGTAGTGGTTTCTTCCGCTCCACCTTTTACATTCTCTAATAGATCACGGCGCTCTCCATGTAAAAGTGTTACAAGGTCCCCACCGTCGTCAATTAGAAAATCAGGACGAGTTTCCAGCGTTTTAATGAGAAGTTCTTTATACTCTTCTTCGGATGGATTGTATTTAGCAAATACGCGAATACCATCTTCCACCAAAGCGGCACATACATCATCTTGTGTTGACAAAGGATTAGATCCGGTAATCGTAACTTCAGCACCACCTGCTTGAATCACTTTTGCCAGATAAGCTGTTTTTGCTTCCAAATGAAGGGAGATTGCTACTTTTTTACCAGCGAATGGTTTTTCCTGTTCGAAGCGTTCTCTAATTCGGTTTAACACCGGCATATGTTCCTTTACCCAATCAATCTTTAAATGGCCGTTAGGTGCTAGGGCGATGTCTTTTACGATGCTTTCTTGAACCATTGTCATTTGCTAAAAACCCTCCTTCTGTAAATGTGAACCCGTCTTCTTTTATATCATACCACATAGGTAGGAATTACATCACCCTTTTATGCTGAATTTTTGTGCAGTTCACCATACTGTATGATCCAGGCTGGGAAATTTATTGTTGTTTTAGTAAATACAGTGCATATTGAATAGGACGCATGACTGCCTTTTGATAGACCTTGTTACGTTTCAATTTTCGAAAAATGTCGCGTCCAGGCTTCGGATTAATTTCGATTAAATAAGGTCGACCTGATACGTCAATTCCTACATCTAATCCCAATTCAATCATGCGTCCATAGTAGGATTCCACCGCTTTTGCTGTTTGATGAGCGAGCGAGTAACAGTTGCGTATAATTTTGGTTGCCGCAGATTCACCAAAACAGTCTGTAAGCACTTTTCGCACATCTTTTGCTAGCCCTCCTCCATGTAGATTTGAGGTAGAGCTCTTGACTCCGCCTATACGCATACCAAGACCTGTTACTTCCCACTCTCCCGATCCCGTCTTTTGAATAAGAATGCGTGTGTCAACGGTTCGATCTGGTATCAAGTCAAGCTGCAGGCCTTGTTGAATAAGAAAAATCTCTTCGCCCAGTCTCTCCGTTATTACCCATTCCTTTACATACTGATGAAGTTCAGCCCGCGTCTTTACCTTGTGACTCACCTTATTTAAATGTAGCCCTCTTCCCAATAGATCATAACCCGAAGAGGTCTTTTTGATACGCAGGATACTACGACCCGCCGTTCCCTGAGCTGGCTTCACATAAATCAGCGGGTACTTTTGCAGCATATTGCTTAATACTTCCCTATCATAGGCAAACGTCTCCGGTAACCATGGCTGCATAGAGGGCTGTTGATTTAACACCTGATATACATTCCATTTAGAACTAAACCGACTATTGGCATAGGTAAACAACGGACGCTTGCGGAAAGCAAGGTAGTCCTTATGCTGAGGTTTCGGATAATATCGATAGCGGTCGATTACGATATCAGGCCAATCAAACATTTTACTTTTCCATGTCTTATCAGGCCCAGGAACGAATCCTCTAATTTGGCGTTTTGATTCAAATACATCATTTGGTGAAAACAAAAACACAGTCGCCCCAAGCTTTTCTCCCTCTGTTAGCAAATGACGAAAAAATAACGGTTCGCCAAAGCGTTTACCATTTCTATACGTTAAAATTCCGATTCGTTTCTTCTGCACTGTCAGTTACACCTCTTTTGCAGGTTATATTGGCAGTGTATGATGTAATATACGATAGGTTCGCACAGCCTATCCATTTCGTTTGGAGGTCACTTTAATAGCTTCTGCTTCATTCGTTCAATATGACGAACGCCTTTTAAAAATTTCTGCTCCGTTATCTTATCTTGTTCGTATAACCACTCCATATAATTCTGTAACGATAAAAGATCAACCCAGGCTAGTTTTGAATATGGGTTTTGTTCAGGGACTTCACCTGTGACATCTCCATTATGAATCGCCTCTGCTAATTGGGTTTCACGCAATCCTACTTTATTTGAAATTTGATGCAATACTACTTTCATACTTACCTCCCGGACAAGCGATAGATTTGGGGTGATTCTACAACACAGCCTACCTTGTTTGCAAGCGCAGAATCTAGGATATCCTTTTTTATAACAAAAACAGCGCTCTATTTGCTAGAACGCTGTTTTTTTCTATTTCATAGATCATATTTATATATAGACAACTTGATGGGAGCCATCACGCTCGAAGTCCGTATTCAGCAATCGATCCACTAAATCTGGGCCAAAGCGATTCAGGTATGTAAAAATAGGATATACCCGCTCCTGCCAGCTATCCAGCGGTACGATAGATTGCTCCAGACGCACAACCCGCTCCACTTCCACTTGATGTTTTCGAAGAACGGCTTCTTCCGTGCGGTTTTGCATAAAAGTAACATCCTGCACCAGTCGTTCTACATTTTTTTGTGCCAATTGAGCTAAACCCTTATCATATGCGATTACATCTTGTAGCAGCTCACGATAGCGCATTTCAAGTTCTTGTTTCTTCTGCTCAAAGCGCTGAGCAAACCCGTGATCATCCAGTGATTGTAGCCACTTCCCTTTCCAATCCGCAAATCCACTCAGCAGCGTCTCATAGCTAATCTGCTTTTGTTCTCTGATTTTCTCTAGAGCCCCCTCCATCAACGTGATCGAAGTTCGTCTCAAGACAATCGGTAGCTCATAGCCAAAAGCAGCAAAGTATTTTTTAAAGTATGCCCAGTAGGCCACTTCCCCAGGTCCCCCGACAAAAGCCAAGGTCGGCAGTAAATGCTCCTGCATCAAGGGACGTGTCACTACATTGGCGCTAAAGCGTTCTGGGGAGACGTGTAAAATAGCCAGCAATTCTGCTTGTGTATAAACCTTGCCTCCATCCTTGCTCTGAAAACCTCCTTCGACCCGCTCCATTAACAAGCGCTCCTTTTGTTCATAGAAAAAGAAATTCGCCTGCTGTGGTGAAATGTCCAGTTGTTCAGGATATCCGTACTCTTTCAGGTCTGCCTGCGCTTGTAGCAATGTCTCATTCAATTCCTTATTCTCTCGAATGATTTGTTCAAAAACAGGCTGCTCAAGCTGACGGACAGTAGGTAAGGAGGATTCGATGAATACCAATCCATGTGCACCAAACAGCCTCGCCATCAATTGCACAAACCAGTCCACTAATGTATGCGAGCGTTGCGCGGTCTCTTCTAACCAACATCGGATTGTCTCGCTATAGTCTGTCTCAGCCTCTTCTGCAAAGAAATCCTCAATGACTCGCAGCATATCTGCTTGTTCCACTCTCATATCTGTAGCGGAGTGCTTCTTGATATGTTTTGCCTTTACTTTTACTTTGCGAAGCTCCTTCTTCTGTGTCAGTTGGTAAAAATGATTGATTTCTTCCCAATCATGGTCTTCTCCAGCAATCCAGAACATCGGGATCACTGATACCCCTAATTGCGCTGACCTCTGCTTCGCTAATTGAATCACATCAATTGCTTTATAAATGGTATAAAGAGGCCCAGTAAGCAGCCCCGCTTGTTGTCCTGCTACCACGACTAAGGAATTGGGTTCACGAAACTTCTCTATCATTTGCAAAGCTACCTCATGATTTCCAATTTCCTTGTTATAGGCATAAAGAGCATCTGCCAAGAGATTGCGATGCGGATAGCGTTTTTTAGACACATACTGCATACGAGTAACATACGATTGAGGATCATAGGGAGCATATGTAAAAAAGGAGAGAGCTTTGGGGCTTTCCTTTAGAAAATCGTTTTGAAATGAATTTGTTGTTGGTACATAACATTTTGTAGTTTTCATTCGTCTCCTACTTTCGCCCTTTCAAATTGTTATTATAAATTATAACACGGCGAGCAAGCACGAAAAACAGGACCCCTCCCGTGAAGTGTCCTGCAAGTTTATTTTTTATCATCCATTTTTAAAACCGAGGCGAAGAGACAGACCAAATAGCAACGGTAAGCGCATCACTCACGTTTGCAACCGTATGCAATTGTGCCTTGTCAAAATAGATGCTGTCACCTGTTTCTAATTGATACTCATCCTCTGTCAATTTGACCTGCAACTGACCTTCGATTACGACTAGACACTCTTCTCCCTCATGAGAGACAAAGACATCCTTCGCCTGCTCTCCAGGCTGTAGCCGCACCTCCATGACAGCGAGCTTAGAAGCACCGCCTCCTGATAACAACGAATACGTACCAGTGGAATCAGGAAACACCATAAGTCTGCGCTTATCCTTACGCACCACGTGAATATGGCTTTGCTCCACATCCTCAAAAAAGTGAATGAGCGGCGCTTCAAGCGCTTTCGTAATACGCCATAAAGATTCCAAAGATGGTTGAGAGATTCCTCTTTCTACTTGACTTAATAAGCCTTTGCTTAAACCAGTTTTTGTGGCCATAACTTCCAAGGTATATCCTTTTTCCTTACGAACGGCCCTAATTTTGTTTCCAATTAGCTCTATGGGTAACGTCATCCTATGCACCAACCTTCGTTACATGATAGACAAACCAACATGCGCGGCCTGCATCGTTTTATAGATGCCGGTTGAAAAAAGACAGAAATAGGTAAACATGAACAAAATAAAGGAGATTCGCCAGGTAGCAGAACCTATTTTCTTCCACGACACCCTTCCGCGCACCTTCATTTGTAGATAGAACAGCATTCCTGCCAAGCCAAGAAGAAACAATAGAATTAGTATCCAAGCAGAAACCGCTTCAGGCCATAACCCTTTATAGATCTGAGCGACCGAAACAACTAAAAAAATATTCGTAATATTCACAGACCAAGTAAAAGCTTTTTTTTGCTGTTTTTTCCAAAAAAATACTGTGAAGAACGTGATTATGAAAGCTACGAAAGGAAAAATTGTTAATACGCCCCAAAAATTTTTAAAGAGAAAGAGCAATGGACTTATCCCCTTTGGGCCATCAAGCCTGCTTTGAGGAGAGTAGCTTTGTATACTGCCTCCTGGTGTGGTGTTGCTATTTGAAGCTCTCTTCCTTGCTTTACAATATAGCCATTGATTGCTTCAATCTCCAATGGACGACAGTTCAGCAGGTCCTGTAGCATCGAAGAATAATTTCTGGATGTATTTCGGCAAATTTGTACAATTTCCTGCCAACTTGATTCGTCAATTTTTTGCCCGTGGAAGGATGCGACTTCTTTTGCCTCTACGAATAGCCTTTTCATAAGAACCATCGTCTCTGCAGATTCAAGCAACGCACCGTTCGGAATTTCAAATAGAGCTGTGAGTGGATTAATAACAGCATTCGCCATTAATTTTCGCCACATCACCCCATAAATGTCAGAAACATACTTGATGGCAAGCCCAGCTACCTCTCCCACAGACAGGAATGCTTCGATTACTGGATCTAAGGGAAGAGCCTTTTGTTCTTGTCCAATTATTGAACCTACCTGCCACGTCCCCTTACCCGTATGCTCTACCTCCGTGTAAGAGTGTCGTCGAGCCCCTTCCGTATGAACACCAAAATAAATCTGGTTAAGAGCTAGCACCTCCTTCAGATGATCGTCGTGACCCATACCGTTTTGCACAGCAAGGACGCGTGCACTTGGATCAATTTTACGTAAAACAGGCAATACTTCAGTAAGACTTGTCTGTTTGACCGCTAACACATAGAGATCAGCTTTCGGAAGGTCACCCTCCATCGAGACGGCTTGTATGTGAATTCGTTTCTGTTCGCCTTGTAAAGAGTGCAATAGTAGACCGTGCTTTGTTAGTTCATCCGCTTGCTGTCGCGTACGTGTGATTACCTGCACCTGTGAACCTGCTAGACACAATCTGGCAGCCAACAATAATCCTACAGACCCGCCACCAATGATTGCGATATTCATAATACTCCCAACCTTTATCAGAGAAGTTAGACATCATCAGCATAACAAATATTCGCGGGGCGGAAAATGCCTTCCATAAAATTTTTGTGGAATGTTTCTGAAAACTACCTTATAATCCCGTTGAAATCAACTAAAGGTGGGTAACGTATGGAATATCATATTATGGGTTCTACCATGCAGGCTCTCCAATTCAACCTGCAACCCGGTGAGCGATTGTTTACTGAATCGGGTTCTATGATTTGGATGAGCGAAAATATAAAAATGGACACCAGCTTTAAGGGTGGCATGCTCAAATCTCTTGGACGCGCCTTCTCTGGAGAATCATTAACATTCACATTTTTTGAAGCCTTACATACGCCAGGAATGATTGCCTTTGCACCTGCAGCTCCCGGCAAAATAATTCCCGTAACCATTCATCCTGGAAACGAGATTATCGCCCAAAAGCATGCCTTTTTGGTAGGAACAGAAAACATTGATGTCTCCATTCATTTTCAAAAGAAATTAGGCACAGGCTTTTTTGGTGGCGAAGGCTTCATCATGCAGCGTCTAAGCGGTCGCGGAATGGTCTTTTTAGAGATAGACGGTGAAGTAGCTGAGATGAATCTACAGCATGGGGAAGTCATAAAGGTGGACACAGCCCATGTTGCAGCCTACGAATCCTCTGTAGATATGAGTATCGAACGTGTAAAAGGCATTAAAAATATCATTTTTGGCGGAGAAGGTTTATTTTTAACAACCTTGCGTGGCCCAGGTAAAATTTGGCTGCAAACTATGACTATCGCCGGATTGGCAGGTAAAATCGCAGCTAACATGGGAAAGTCCGGTAACGGCGGGATGATTAACGGAATTGGAGATTTATTTAAGGATTAACTCCCGTCGTTATATAACCAACGCTAGAAAGGGACTCCTTTCCACGGAGTCCCTTTCTTTACACTGGATAAACCGGATGTTTACGATTGGTAAAGGTTTGCTGTTTACTTTGGTAAGCATCAAACCGCCAGATTAACTCATTTCTTAGCTGAGATGGTTCAATAATCGCATCCACAATCAATTCTGAAGCAAGCAAGTAAATGTCAATATCTTCTTGATATTCTTGCCGCTTTTCCATAATAAACGCCTGTCGCTCCTGTGGATCATCCATTGCTTGAATCTTATTGCTATATACGGCATTCACAGCCGCCTCTGGCCCCATCACCGCAATTTGAGCATGAGGTAATGCGAGAGTCGCATCTGGTTCAAATGCAGAGCTAGCCATTGCATATAGACCTGCCCCGTATGCTTTTCTTACAATTACGGATATCTTAGGTACAGTAGCTTCTGCCATTGCCGAAATCATTTTAGCTCCATGACGAATAATGCCAGCCCGCTCGACCGCTGTTCCGATCATAAAGCCTGGCACATCTGCAAGGAACAGAAGAGGTATATGGAATGCATCGCACAGGGTCACAAAGCGAGCCGCTTTATCTGCTGAATCGACAAATAAAACGCCACCTTTAACACGTGGTTGATTGGCAATAATGCCTACTGGTTTGCCGTTAAGATGAGCTAAACCGGTGATCAGCTCTTGTGCAAATAACTTCTTTATTTCAAAAAACGATCCATCATCTACTAGGGTATCAATTAAATCATACATGTTAAAGGGTGCATTCTGATTTTCCGGTATGAGTGCATTGATATCCTTTGCCGTCTCCACTGGAGATTTTGCTTTTACCGCCGGTGGTAGCTCTTGATAATGGGACGGGAAAAAGCTCAGGTAACGGCGGGCTGATGCAATGGCTTCTTGTTCGTTAGCAGCCAGAACATCACCACAGCCACTTACGCTACAATGCATTCGTGCCCCACCTAATTCTTCTAGCGATACTTTTTGACCAATAACCATCTCTGCCATCCGCGGAGACCCTAAGTACATACTTGCATTATTTTCCACCATAATCACAATATCACAAAAGGCTGGGATATAGGCCCCGCCTGCGGCAGAGGGACCAAATAAAATGCATACTTGCGGGATTTTTCCAGATAATTTTACCTGATTATAAAAAATTCGCCCTGCTCCACGACGACCTGGGAACATTTCCAGTTGGTCTGTAATTCGTGCTCCCGCGGAATCCACCAAATATAGCAATGGCACACATAGCTTTTCTGCTGTCTCTTGAATACGAATAATCTTTTCTACTGTTCTAAAGCCCCATGATCCTGCTTTCACTGTGGAATCGTTAGCCATAACGCATACGGTTTGTCCGTTTACTTTCCCAATGGCGGTAACGACTCCATCCGCAGGTAGATTGCCTGCCTTATAGTTCGCAAACAAGCCATCCTCCAGCGTATATTCCCCTTCATCAAACAATAAATTCAGACGATCACGTACAAACAGCTTACCCTGTTCCTTTTGCTTGTCATGATATTTTTGATCCCCGCCTTGTTTTATTTGCTCCATCCGTTGCCGCAATAGCTCTTCGATTGATTGGCTCATTCTTTATTCCCCTCCTTATTCCCCTCGATATACGGGTTTGCGTTTTTCTGCAAAAGCGGCAAGTCCTTCAAGGCGGTCCTTCGTTGGGACAAGGATTTGGTAAGCATTGCTCTCTAGCGCTAATCCTGTGGCCATATCCACCTCCATGCCATAATCAATCGCCCATTTAGCCTGAGCGAGGGCAAGTGGCGCGTTTAACGCGATTTGTTGAACTAAAGAAAGGGAAGCCTCAAGCACCTGATTTGCTGGAACAATTTGATTAACCAAGCCAATTTCTAGTGCTTCCTTGGCCCCGATGCGTCGTGCTGTCAAAATTAATTCCTTCGCCCTTCCTTTTCCAATTAGCCTTGGTAGTCTCTGTGTCCCCCCGGCTCCAGGAATAATGCCTAAAGATGTTTCCGTTAAGCCTGTTTGCGCTGTCTCGCTCATAACCCGCAGATCGCAAGCAAGAGCAAGCTCTAAGCCGCCCCCAAACGCAATTCCGTTAATGGCCGCAATTACAGGTACGGATAAACGTTCAACTTGGGTAAATACGTCACGAATCGTACGAATATACTGCTGAACCTGGGATTGCTGCATCGTTTTGCGCTCTTTCAGATCAGCTCCTGAGCAAAATGCTTTATCCCCAGCACCCGTGATGATTACAACGCGTATATCCGTATCCGTCGATACTTCCAGCAGTAGACGCTGGAATCGTTCTAACGTCACCAGATTTAAGCAATTGTACACCTCTGGACGTTGAATGGTAAGGATACCCACCTGACCTTGTTTTTCAAGCTGAATAGTCATACGCCCCTCCTCATCATCCTGCTGCCGTCTTTAAGACTTTGGATGGTAATTCTCTACCTACTATTCTTTGAATAAATTGACCGGCTTCTACCAGCTTATCTAATTGAATCCCCGTCTCATAACCCATTCCATGCAATAAGTACACAACATCTTCTGTGGAAATGTTGCCTGCGGCTCCGGGAGCATAGGGACATCCCCCTAAGCCACCTATTGAGCTATCAAATGTACTAATTCCATGGTGCAGGGCCGCTACTACATTAGCCAGACCCGTTCCCCGTGTATCGTGAAAGTGACCAGCAAACCAAGTAGCTCCCCATTCTTTTTCAAAAGCTGCAAATACCTCGTGCACCTGACGCGGTGTTGCAACACCAATCGTATCCCCGATGGATAGCTGATACACTCCCATAGCAAGAAGCCTTTCCACGACTCGCATACTTTCTGTCAAAGAAACCTCCCCGTCATAAGGACATCCAAACACTGTTGAAATATAGCCGCGGACGCGTAGTCCCATCCGCTGTGCCTCTTGCGCCACCTCCGCTAAGACAGGATAGGTATTCTCTCGTGTTTTATTAATATTCTTGAGATTGTGGGCTTCACTTGCGGACATGAAGATTGCTACTTCATCCACCTGATTCGCAGCGATTCGCTGTAGCCCCTTGAGATTGGGAGTCAGCACACTATAGTGAACATCATCGAATCGTGGGACACCAGCAAGCACCTCGGTAGCATCAGACAATTGCGGAATCCATTTTGGATGCACAAGCGAGGTAGCTTCGATATGGCGAATTCCCGCTTGAGTCAGCTTTGTAATCAGCTCGATTTTATGTGCAGTACTGATAAGTGCTTCTTCATTTTGTAATCCGTCTCTCGGTCCTACTTCATACACCGTAATCTGCATATGAACTCAACTCCTCAACCGAACGATCGCTCAGTTTGTTTATAAAAAAATTATTCTAGCTCCAAAAGGACGTCTCCCTCATTAACAAAGTCTCCTACATTGACCTTAACCGAGGCTACTTTCCCGGCAGACTCCGTTTGGATAGGCACTTCCATTTTCATGGATTCGAGCATAACAACATCTGCTCCCGCACTTACCTCTGCTCCTGCTTGGGCCAATAATTGAATAACCGTCCCCGCCATACTTGCAGTTACTTGTTTCATCGTAGTTACACTCCTTTAGGTTCTCTCATTTGTTGGATAAATTGGGTGTCGTAGCACCCCTTTTGGAAAGCTGGTTGTGCTAAAACATCCTGTAAAAAAGGCAGGTTGCTCTTTACCCCTTCAATTTTATAGCTCTCAACCGCCTTCTGCGCTAGTAAAACTGCTTGTTCTCGTGTCTCCCCTGATACAATCAGCTTAGCGATCATCGGATCATAAAACGGCGTCACGATCGTACCAGCCTGCACTGCATCATCAATGCGAACGCTTTCCATCTGCGGTATGTCATAAGCCGTTATCGTACCTGGTGATGGAAAAAAGGTAACAGGATCTTCAGCATAAATTCGCAATTCTATGGCATGTCGTTTTGCCTTGACCTCATCCTGAGTAAAGGATAACGCTTCACCCCGTGCAATGCGGATTTGCCATTCAACTAAGTCAATCCCGATCATTTCTTCTGTTACGGGATGCTCCACTTGCAAACGAGTGTTCATTTCTAGAAAGTAAAAATTGCGCTCCCCATCCATAATAAACTCAACAGTCCCCGCACCAGTATATCCAACCGCCTCGGCTGCTGTTATGGCCATAGCACACACGCTAGCTCGCGTTTTTTCATCTAAAAATGGGGACGGACTTTCTTCCACAACCTTCTGATGCCGTCGTTGAATAGAGCATTCACGCTCCAGCAAATGTAATGTTGTTCCCTGCTGATCTGCTAGGATTTGTACTTCAATGTGATGCGGTTGCTCGATATAACGTTCCAAAAACATCGTATCATTTCCAAAGTAAGCTTTTGCTCTTCCTTTAGCGGAAAGGAATGCCTGACGCATTTCATCATCGCTGTGGCACACCTGCATGCCTATACCTCCGCCTCCAGCGCTTGCTTTGAGCATAAGTGGATATCCAATGGATGCCGCTAATCGCACAGCATCCTCTGCGGTTACCAGATGATCTTCAACCCCGGGAACAACAGGCACCCCCGCTCTACGCATGAGCTGTCTGGCGTTTACCTTATCTCCCATTTGCTCGATAACAAACGGAGATGGCCCAATAAAGAGCAAGCCCTCCTGTTCACATCGCTTTGCAAACTCACTATTTTCAGAGAGTAATCCATAGCCAGGATGGATAGCATCCGCACCTGCTTCCTTGGCGGCCTTGATTACAGCCTCCATATTCAAATAGCTCTGTGGTACTGGCGGTGGTCCAATCCGAATGGCTTCATCCGCCTCTTTGACGAATAAAGCATCTTGATCAGCATCTGAATATACAGCTACGGTTGCTATCCCCATCTGTTTGAGGGTACGAATGATTCGCCTTGCAATTTCCCCCCGATTGGCAATACAAATTTTGTTCACGACCTCCCCCTCCTTTTCACTAAAAAGTTAGTCTCTTCTTTATATTGCCACTAATTTGTCAATTGTTCTAGATGTCAGCTAAAATTTTTTCATAAAACCAAATATTTCACCAAAGCACACTTATCAGTATTCAAATTGAGCATTTCTGGGAAATCAAGTGTATAATAAAAAAGCAGACGTAATTTTTGAAAGGGGGCCATATCAATGTATGAAGTAGTACGCTTGCACATTAATTACAAAACATTGGAAGAGTTCCAAAAATTCCGTGAGTTTGGACTTGAAGAGCTGTCCATGAAAGAAGATTTGCAAGCCAATATTATCGAAAACGACTCTGAATCTCCCTTCTACGGGATTTATCATGAAGATCGTTTAGTTGCCCGGATGAGTCTATACAAAATTGATGCCAAGTATGATCGTTATTTTCAACCAAAACAAGATTATTATGAACTATGGAAGCTAGAGGTATTACCTGAATATCGCAACAAAAATTATGGGACTGCATTAGTTAACCATGCCAAGAGCTTTTGTTTGCCGATAAAAACAAATTCCCGCTGTAGAGCAGATCAATTCTGGACAAAAATGGGGTTCTTCCCTGTGAAATATAATCCGGTTCGAGATAGAGGAGAGAATCCCTACGTTTGGTTACCAACTACGGTAGGTTTGCAAGACTAACTTTTTTATTGATAAACTACCTGTAAGCAAGCTGACGCATTTTGGTGGTCAGCTTTTTTGTATTGTACGAGAAGAGCGATCCACGTAAGGACCGCTCATCTACTACCTTTTCGCGATTATTCAATCCGTTCTAGATTGCCATTTGAATCCATTTTAAAGACTGGCTTAGAGCTTTCCTCTTCTTTTAAAAAGGCCAATCGTCTTGCACGATCCATAATTTGCAGCAACGCTTTATAATCGTTGTTTACCCCAATATGATCCTCTAAATTTTTTCTTAGCTGCACATTTTGCTCTTTTAAATCTTTTATTTCTCGCTCACGCTGTTCTAATTCTCGTTCTAATTGCTTACATCTGCGAACAACATCTTTATACCCCTGCAACAGCCTAATAGCTGATTCCACCTGCTGTTCCTCACCTATTACTCTGGACGTTTCTATAGCATGGGTGAATGTAGGTATAGGCATTGCCACAGATGGCTTGCTTTCCTGAGCTTGTGCAATGCTTTCATGATGATGCAACTGTTGAGAAATAATTGAATCCATCACCGGCTCACTTTTTTGCTTTTCACGAGACTCAGGTACACTACTTTCTATTGGTTCACTTGAAATCTTGTTATCCAAACGAATTTCAGGCTGGATTCGTCCCAGCTTTTTCATTTGCTGACGCTGCGCCTTCGCAATAGAGATCGCAGCATCATACTGCTTGCGTACAGTGCTATTCCAGCGAAACCCGCAGGCGGCGGAGGTCCGCCCTAGCCGCTGACCTACCTCTTCAAAAGCTGCCAACTGGGTACCACCCTCGCGTATATGGCGAAGCGTTACCTCTGCGAGTACCAGATCATCATCTTCCGTCCAAGCATCTTGTCTTGAAGCTACCATATATAAAGTCCCTCCCGTTAACTGATAAGAACGATGTAGTTCATTCTATGCTTTTCCCTACTCTTGTAGAATAACAATTACTAGAAAAAAGTATCCCCAAGCTGACCGTTCTTTAAACGGGAGTAAATCTACTTAACCTAGCTATTCGCCTTTACGAAAGAATGAACTTATATACTGAAGATGTTTTTCGTTGCCCCATAACGTCGCACATTGTTCAAGCTCCATTTGAATCGATTCTTGTAATGACGCGCCTTTCTTCTTCCAAGTTAGCATGTTCATATAAGCTGAAATACTCTTCAAGGGCTGCTTAGCAATCGCCGCGGCGAATTCCAATGTCTTCTCTCTTAGTTCGTCCGCCTGATATACGCCTTCCACTAATCCTATTTGCAAAGCTTCCTCAGGCCCCAGCTTCTCTCCTGTTAGCAGCAAACGCAACGCAATAGATTCTGGCATTTTCGCAAAAAGACGACTACCACCCCCAAAACCCGTAGTAATATGCATCGTAATTTGCACAAAGCGAAAAACAGCCAGCTCACTCATGAAGCGAAAATGACAAGCGCAGGCAAATTCAGCTCCGCCACCGATAGCTGGACCATTTACCATCGCAATGGTTGGCTTTCGAAATAAATCTATTCTGGTCAATAATTGTTCCGCTTTCTGTAATAAAGGCAGGGAATCTTCTCCCTTAACAGCTCCAAACTGACGTAAATCACCGCCAGATACAAATGCACTGCCTTCTCCAGTAAACAGAATCACTTTTATAGAATCATCTGTTTCACAACTCGTAAGAGCATCCTGCAATTCCTCCATCATCTCTAGGCTTAAAGCATTACGTACATGTGGGCGATTGCAGATAATCTCAGCGATACCATTTTGTTTATGTACTAAGATGTTTTGGTACATGACAAACACTCCCTTCGCAACTGCTTCCATTGTAGTATGGACAAGCTTGTTGCGAAAACCCGTTTCCCCTTCATATTTAGGTAGAATCAATGATTTTTTTAACAAATTCATATGTTGTTACCCGCTAGCAAGGATACGAAGCAACGTCTAAGCAATTTATTTTCATATACAACAAAAAAATGTCCACTCGTAAAGGCTTGCTTGCAAATGTGCTGGAAAGCAGTTCAAGGCCTGTTACAATGTGGACATTCTTTTGATAAATGATAAAATAGCGGTAAATCCAATTCGTTACTCAATTCCTTTTATAGAAAAAATTCTTTCATAGCTGATTGATTGTAGCCAACAATTAGATGTTCACCATCTGTTAAAATAGGACGCTTCAATAAGGCAGGATCTTCACTCAACATTTCTAATAGTTCAGATACGGTCATATCGTTAATATCCATGTCTAAATCTTTGAATTTCTGACTGCGAGTTGATAACAATTCATCCAGACCGCTTGACGTCATCTTAGCTATTTCCAAAAGCTCGCGCACGCTTGGTGGGTTTTTGAACAGGTGACGTTCTTCGTAATTCACTCCGTTTTCAGCCAACCACGCTTTCGCTTTACGACAGGATGTGCAGCTCGGATATGTAAAAAATGTCAACGTACCGAGATTTGCATCTTTCATAGCTGTTGCCATATTGCATTCCTCCATATAATAAAGGTCTAATGGTAATCTACATGTATTGATAAAGTCACTTTACTTTCTATAGTAGATTCTAGTCCTTCATTAAACACTATGTCAATAGTATTTAATATAAAATCTTAATAAAAATTATTTACAAATCAAAGATATATAACAGAAGCTTAACAATTCACTAGAAATGGGCTACACTATAAGACGAATGTTTTTGAAAGGGGGGATTTTTAATGGAAAAGGCGCAAAAATTAACCAGCGCCCTCGCAGACCCCACACGTTTTTCTATCTATCAATATGTAACCGATGCAAGCAAACCTGTAACAGTTCATGAAGTGGCGGAACAGTTTTCCATTCACCCTAACGTAGCCCGTCTGCATTTGACTAAATTGGAAGACGTTCAATTACTCCAATCTCAACTGGACAAAAGCGGAAAGGGCGGGAGACCTAGTCGACTTTACTCTATTTCAGATGAGGTTGTTAGCCTGCAATTTCCTCCAAGAGACTATCAGCTTTTGGCAGACATTGCTATTGAATCGCTCCTTTCCTTGGGAGTAGCAGGACAGGAAGCTTTAGTTACGATGGGAAAACGCTTGGGTCTAGAAGCGGCTAAACGCGCGCAGGACAAAAACAAACTGACTCCTTCACGTACGCTAGAAGACAAATTGGATTGTATTTACCGAATTGCTTTGGCACAGGGTTTGCGTCCTCAGTTTGAGGTAACTGATGATCATCAAGTACGTTTCCGCGTATTCAACTGTACCTTTTCAGAAATTGCAAAAAAACATCCGGCAAACATCTGCAAAATGCATCACGCTATGCTAGAGGGTATTTTCCAAGCTTACTTTGGCAATATTGAGCTAATACCTGAAACATCAATGATTGGCGGATGCGAGTCATGCAATTATGTCATCGCTAATCTACAAGAGCACCTGACATAATTCTGTCAAACCTAAACCGTTTACACTGCTTGACATGTCCTATATAATGAAAACGACAATCTTTTCAAAAAGTTCTGCCAAAGGAGGGATACATATGGATCGTATGTTTCGCGTACTTAGCTTCTGGACACTAATGATTGCTATTATGGCCTTCTGGGCTAAATTATTCCCAATGTCATTGTTGTTCTTCGGATTGACTGCCATTTTCCTGGCCCTTGGTTATATGCGTCTCACAGAAAGAACCTATTTGAATCTTTTCTTCTGTTTTATGTTTGTTTCATTTGTAGGCTTTACGTATTACACGTTCTACGGAATGCCACCAGCAACAGCAGGAGGAGAACATTCATTCCTGCACTTATTAATGTAAAAGTAGTTATGGTAAACACGACAAAGAGCGAACTCCATTTAGGTATTCGCTCTTTTGTTTGTTTCCAGTCTTACCTGCATTTATTCTCTTTCTCCATCCATCAGCTTCTCTTGTACCAGCACTCGGAATAATCCACCCAATCCACTGGGTAAAATCAACTGCTGGATGGCTCGATTACGCTTCATTGCTACACTGGTAAACGGATCAGTGTCCTGATGTGCCTGAGCCTTGTCTAAAATACCATTTGAAAGTAAAAACTGATCTTGGCGTGTAAACGATTTAGTCAAAAGCCCTACCTCAGCCCCACACTCGATCAAACTGCTAAAATTAACATGTGCGGTTATATCCTGTTCGCCTAGCCGCTCTAAATAATCTTCATTCATCTGATGCTGATAATAGCAAGCAAGAGTTCCATTTTTTCGACTAGGATGATACAAATCCTCTGTTAAATCCCCATAGTCAATACTGATTACTCGTCCGCGTTCTAGCATGCTACTCAAGGCGATCATCACCTCTTTTACTCCTGCCTGTACCTCTATGCGCATCCCATCTGGTAATCCTGTTGGAAGCTTATTGATGCTAGCCGTTATTTCCGGAGATATTTCAGACATATATCCTTCATGAAAAATAACAGCTTGAGCTTCATCTGAATCTGCTAGTTGCTTCCTTTCTGATGCTGTGGAAAAGCTAGCTTGCTGGGTGATTGTTTCCCGTTTTTGATCGAAGCCAATGCCGATCTCATGCCATTTCCCACATACCCTTTCCAATAAGTGGACAGGAAAGGCATCAAAATATTCGTTAGAGAAAATGACACCCTGAAATCGCTCGTTTCTGGCCGCTTCCTCTACTGTTTTGTACCAGATTTTTGGAAGTGAAAAATCCTGTAACCTTTCTTTTTGTAAGTCAGCATGATACGGACTTATTTCCACCATAATTACTCGTAGTCTCGCATATAATTTGGCATCTACCTCTCTGATTCTGGTCAAAATCTGTTCCATCAGGCCTCCTGTTCCTCCCCCTACTTCCATTAACACAGGGTTCATTATTTCATTATCCTTAAAAAACAGGAGAATAGAATCAGCTAATGTCTCGCCAAAAATGTTACTCACTTGAGAACTAGTATAAAAGTCCCCTTTTTTCCCCACCTTATTTCCCTGTTTCATGTAATAGCCAAAATCTTGATGATATAAACAAATACCCATGAATTCAACAAATCGAATCATTTTATTCTTCTGATTTTTCATTTCTTTGCATAGATATCTTCTTAGTTCTGATGTCATGCTTTTACATCTCCTTCAACGACAAATAAATTTGTTAAAAATATGACAACGTTTTTTTTTACATACAAATGAGGAAAGAACGTCTATAATGGTATAGGTATTATGCAAAAATTTAGGAGGTTTATCATGAAAACGTTTAAGTCCAAGCTACCAATCTTCCTTGCCATCTTTGCTATGTTTGCCCTTCTTCTCGCTGGCTGTGGGGCTAAACAGCAGTCTGGAAAAGATGTAGCACAGGAAGCTTACAAGAAACAACTTTCTTTGAACTCTTACAGCTTTAGTGGCTCCTTGAAATTCAAAGTAGATGCAACAGAAGAGCAGCTACAAAAAGATCCACAGGCGAAAATGGTTCTAGATGTATTAAAAAATTCTGAGCTTTCCTATCGTGGAAACCAATCTGTAGAGCCTTTCCAAACAGAACTTATCCTTGATGCAAAAGTAAATATGCAAGGTGTTAACACCACTTTCTCAGTACCAATGATTATGAATCAAGATAAAATGTGGATTAAGGTTCCTGCTCTTGGATTTATTCCTGGTATGGAAAAATTAGAAGGCAAATACATTGAACTTGATTATAAAGAAATGAAACAAATGGCTGAAGCTCAAGGCCAACCAGCAAGCGTACCTGATTTCTCACCTGAAGCAATGAAAAAACAAAAAGAAGCAACTGTTAAAATCGTTGATTCCATGTTTAAACACTATGGTCCTGATTATTTTGTAGAGGCTAAAAAAGAAGAAATTGCGAATCTACCTGCTGATGTAAAAGCTGATCGTATTATCAACATGAAATTGACTAATGATAATTTGATTCCTTTCTTAAAAACAACAGTAGATAATGTGATTCCTGAAGTGGTTAAAGTGATGTCTGAAACACCGGCTTATAAAGATATCTTAGCACAAGATTCCACTCAACTTGAGGAAATGAAAAAAGGCTTGAAAGAAGTTTCTGCCGAAATCGACAAAAACAAAGATTTGATCAAATCAAACTTTAACATCCAAAAAGCAAATACTTATGTAGTAGTTGATAAAGACAATAATATTCCATATCAATTAGTAGATTGGGATGTAAAGGTTTCTGATAAAGAAAAACCTGAAGCTGGTACAATTGGTATTTCGCTTAGCTTTGAACAAAAGACTTCTAACTACAATGTAGCTCCTAAATGGGAACTTACACTTCCTAAGTCTGATGAAGTTATTACACTATCTCAATTACAACAAGGCTCCTTTTAATTATTGAAAAAAGCCTATGTCTAAAAGAATCCTATTTTTCCTTTGTTTCTTATTGGCTCTTCCTCCGTCTTTAGCTACAGCGGAGGAAGCCCTCCCTTTGGAGAAAACGATTTTGCAGCAGCATCTAACCCAACTGGAGTTAGAACGTAATCTTCAGCTTTTAAAGCTGGATGAGAGCAAACTCAATCGGGATTTGGCAGAGCTTGAACTAGAAGCAAAGAAGCAAGAACTTACGATCTCATCCAAACGCAAACATGCTGGAAAAGTAGCTAGAGCCTATTACATGGGGAAACGGAATGATTTGTTAACCCTGCTGTTTAGTGCAGACGATTTTAATCAGGTGCTGACAAACGCACGGCTTTTGGAAATCATTTTTACCAGTGACATGAAAAAACTGGAGAGTTTTCAACTAGAGCTAGCTCGCGCCAATGACTTGTCTTTACAAAAGCAAAGTCAACTTAAAAAGATTAGAGAATTACGGCAGATGTATGAAAAACGTCTTGCTGATATGATTGCCATTAAACTGTTGAAGGAGGAGAATCTGCAAAAATTGCCTGATTCCTCTTCTGTGGAAGCATTAATGGAAAATCTAATTAAGGATTGGCGTTCGCGCGGTTTACCTGTGTTCCAAGACTTTTTTGGCGTTCTGGCTAGAGTGATGCAGGATCTTCCTCAACTGATTACTCCGGATCATATTCAGTCCGAAGGCTTGTTCACTCACAAGCTAACGATTACAGAAGAGGAATTTAATAAGTTCTTGCTTTCAAAAGATCCGATCTTCCAGCATGCGTACTTTTCGTTTGACCATAACCAGCTGGAAGTAGTAGGTAACTACAATCAGGTGAATTTGAAAATTATAGGTTCTTACGAAGTAGTCTCGCCCACAGAATTAAGGTTTCATATTAACAAACTAATGTTTGATGGTTATGAGCTTCCAGATAGCACAGCAGAGGAAATGGCAAAGGAATATAACCTCAGCTTTTATCCTGCGTTAATCAACCCAAACATTCACGTTCAAGAAGCCACTTTGGATGAACACAAGCTTCAAATTAAAGTGAAATTCAATATCTTGTAGAAGAATTCAATTTCCATACAAGTAAAAAAGCTAGCACAGGAACCAATATCCTTGCTAGCTTTTTGCTTTTCGAAATAGAACAGTTATCCAAGCGAACCAGAAACATACGGATTAAATGTTTTTTCCCGATCAATTGTAGTCAGTGGTCCATGCCCCGGATAGACAATTGTCTCGTCAGGCAATTCAAAGAGCTTATCTTGGATGCTTCGAATCAATGTATTGTAATCTCCACCTCTTAAATCGGAGCGTCCGATTGAGTTAGCAAATAAAACATCTCCACTAAAACAATGCTGACCGATTACATAAGTAGCACTTCCCGGAGAATGTCCAGGTGTGTGTAACACTTGAATTGACAGACCTGCTAGTTGAAGCTCTTGCCCTTCTTCTACCATGTATTCAGCAGGTTCACAGATAATTGGTGTAAATCCAAAGCGTTGTGAACCATTTAATTCAGGATCAGTCAGCCAGCTCTGCTCGATTGAATGAATGTAGACAGGCGCTTTCGTTTGCTCTCGAAGCTCTGTCAGTCCACCAATATGATCTAAATGAGCATGAGTTAGTAGAATAGCCACTACCTTCTCCGACTTCATTGCTTGCAATAAGGGTCCAGGATTCATACCTGGGTCAACCACGATCGTCTCCCCAGTCTCCACATTTTTAATCATATAAGCATTTGTCTCAAACGGTCCCAATTCAACAGAACGCACTTCTATGTTCATAAAAAACTCCTTCCCTTGCCTTAGCCGTTGTCTTTACATACAATGGCAATAATTGCTACAGTATTATAGTATCAGAGAGATAGGAGGCAAAACAATGGTACCTCTTGTATATGGTGTGGAAATAGAAATGCCCAAAGGAAAGCTCCCTGGATTTTATGCACAATTCGTACATAAGATTGGCGAACAGGTTAAAGTAATCGATCGGGATAAAAAATTAATGATCGTGTCCACCGAAGACGACCAACAGCAATTATTGCAGATCGCTGCCAAATATCAGGCGGAAACCGAATGTTTCTCCATGTGGTTGCTTCCAGAGGGTGTGACATGCCCGAGGCTGGGCGATTATGGTTTTATCAGTTTACATGACCGTCAATATGTCTATGCTAATCTCGGGAGCTTTTTTCGGTTTTCAGACAATCCTCTTACTCTTGATCATCAGGAAGCATATGAACAAATGGAGCAGTATATTCTGGTTTCCTTTACCGCAAAGGATCAAACCATCTATATTGTAGACACTAATCACAAGGAGCTACTAAATCAACTAGCTAGCCGTTATAAGGTTATACTGGATTGGCATCCAGGCATTCCTTCTGCATAAATTCGAATGAACCATACACAAAAGAAAAATAAAAAGCATCTCCGCCAGTAGGAGATGCTTCTTTTCGGTAAAATCAGCTATTCTGAGCCATCATATCGAAGCGATAGCCAATGACCTTACCGTTATTTAGACTAAATGTCACCTGATATTTACTCCCTTTATACGTAAGCTCCTTATCCCCAGCTACTTCTCCATAGCTCTGCTTAACCTTGTCTATACTGTCATACATTGACAATCCTCTGTTGGTTTTAAATTTATCACTTTGCTCCTGTGGTATGCCACCGACCATGATACTGGTTACTACTCCTTTTTGGACTGTTACCAATACCTGCGCCTGATCTGCAAATAAAATGCCCGTAGTAATATTTCCTTCACCTTTTGCTAACTGTTCAACCGTTAGCGATTCTCGGCTAATCATATCCATAAATTCATATTTTTCCGGCTTCAAGGCATCCATGACTTCTTTAATTCCTTCTCCAACATGTGCTCCGCGAATCCCAAACTCCTTGGCATTTTCGGGATCGAATGCAGGAGCAAGGGTTGTGTTTTCTGTAGGAGCTAAAGATGTGGTCCCCGTAGGCTGACAGCCTGTCAACGCTACAACAGATGCAAGTACAGCACTTCCCACAATCATTTTCCAATTTCTCATCTTTTATGTTCCCCTACCTTGGCATTCATCGTATGTTGTTACGTATAATCAAAGCAATATCGATATCTTACCCTAGGGCGAATCAAGTTCGCAAGTTTTTACATAATTTGATTTCGTTACTTCCCACTAATTTTCTGCTTTGGCTTAGGAGGTAAATGGTTGCTAACAGTCTGCTGGTATCCTTGCAGGATTTTTAAGATGGCATGAAAGAATGGCGAACCAAACACAGCCACAATTCCCCATGTCCAAATACGGGCTCCCCAAGCATCAGCTACATAGGCTGTATCTGCTCCCATAAGGATTTGTGCGGGATCTAAACCTAATTCAGCAAAGATACAGCCTGCCGCTACAACAGAGAATACGAGATTAAATAGCTTTTTTAGCTGTTGTTTTTTACAAGCCTTACAATGTGCCTCACAGCTATCATTTTCTGGTACATAATCATACGTAAGAAAAGGAATAGCGCTTTTGGCTATCTCTGTTACCCCAGCGGCAGCACTGGAAACGGCGGTTATATAGATCAAAAAGGAAATGGTTGAATCTAATGTCACCATGGTAAAGTCCCTCCTTGATACATATGTATGTGCAAAGAAAGATGGGCATGTCCACAATATTTTGTTATATTAGCCCATTTTTCCCGCTATTACATAACCTAACAGGAATTACAAAAGCCGCCTCTTTAAAGAGACGGCCTTTGGTCGGGTTGTTTTTACATGCTTAGGCAATCGTCACTCTTCTTTCGTTCATCCACCTTTTAAGAAAGCGATTACTAAAGAAAAATGATCAGCCATTTCATTTGGGGTAATAACGATTTTTGCGTACGACCCTTCGCCTCCTAATTAAAATAGGCACTTCACTAGCAAAGGCTAATGAAATGTCGCCTGATTTCTCTGGAGTGATCCCACACATTCGTTACCAACAACCTCAACAAATATATTTTACCTAAGACACCCTGATCTTATACATTCTTTTACATTGACATACACCTCAGAGAATATCAGCAGCCAATTGAGCTAACACGCTGCGCTCCCCTTTTTCTAGCTTAATATGACCCGCTAGCTTTTGATCCTTAAACATTTCAACCACATAGGTAAGCCCGTTATTACTTTCATCCAAATAAGGGTGGTCAATTTGCTCTGGATCGCCCATTAAGATAATTTTAGAGCCCTCTCCTACTCGGGTTAAGATGGTTTTGACCTCATGCTTTGTCAAATTTTGCGCTTCATCAATAATAATATATTGCCCCGGAATAGACCTCCCCCTGATATAAGTCAGAGCCTCCACCTGAATGCTTCCCATCCCATCTAAAATTTTTTCTAGGTCACCAGATTTCTTTGTGTTAAATAGATACTCCAGATTATCGTAGATTGGCTGCATCCAAGGACGAAGCTTCTCTTCTTTTTCACCGGGAAGGTACCCAATATCTTTTCCCATCGGCACAATCGGTCTTGCAATCAGCAATTTTTTATACTTTTGTAAATCCTCAATTTGCAACAAACCTGCGGCAAGTGCAATCAGGGTTTTGCCCGTTCCCGCTTTCCCTGTCATGGTTACTAAAGGAACATCATCTCGCAATAATAATTCAATAGCCATTTTTTGTTGAGCATTGCGGGCCTTCACACCCCAAATGGAATCATCATTGGAGACAAGGGGCTCATAATATCTCGCTTCTCCATCAATTTTACCAATAGCAGAAATAGATGGATTACATTCGTCCTTTAAAATCAGGAATTGATGGGGATAGAAGTCTTCATTAGGGAAGACTGTCTCCAGACTAAGACGGCGTGTGTTGTAAAACAACTTAATTACATCTGAGGGGACCGTTCGGTTTAGATAGCCAAGATAAATGCTTGAATACTCCCGAACCACTCGATCCGATAAAAAGTCCTCCGCGGTTAACCCTAATGCATCTGCTTTAACTCTCATTAAAGCATCCTTGCTAACCAAAATGACAGGACGTCCTTGGCCAGTGGTCCGTTCTTCCTCTTGTAGATTAAGTGCGACTGCTAGGATTCGATTGTCATTCGTCATCTCATGGAATTGTTTCTGCATGTTTCCCATCGTAGAATGATTTAATTCCACCCGTAGAGTAGCCCCCGTATCCAATTGTATCCCCTGATGCAAATGACCACTGAGTCGCAATCGGTCTAAGAGCCGGGATACATGCCGAGAGTTGCGACCAATTTCATCCATATACCGTTTTTTTGAATCCACCTCTTCTAATACGACTGCCGGAATGACGATATCGTTGTTGTGAAAGGAGTAGATCGCCATTGGATCTTGCAGGAGTACGTTGGTATCAATTACATAGATTTTTTTCAAATCATGATTCGCCTCCCCTTACCCATCTTCCATATTTTATGCACAATTTGTCATCTTGTTTGCTGGATTTCCTTTCTTTCTTCGCTTTTTTTAGGGTAACCTGACCTACAGGAAGAGCTGTAAAAGTTATCTAATAGTCCATATCTATGTAGCAAGAATAAAAGATAGACGAACTCCTTGTCCGTTCGTATAAAAAGCAATAGGGAGCAAACACTAGTGGCATACCTACTCGAAAGTAAGTTCCCGTGGAAAGGATTGGACAAAACATGAGACGACTTATCTATACCCTAGCTTGTTGCTTAGTACTTACAGCTTGCCAAACCAATAATCAAAAACCGCAGACACAAGGAGCAGGAACCCCTAAAGGCGTTCAAAATGTAGCAGGTTCCCAGCAAGGCAGTCATCCAGCTAAACCAAAAACACAGCGGGTAGAACAAACACAGCCTACCCCTCACTATGATCAATCTCCGCAAGCTACAGCCGATCGCTTGGTTAAACTGGCAAACAGAGTAAAAAACGTTAAAAATTCTACAGCCGTTGTATTAGGCAAATATGCCATTGTAGCTATCGATGTAGACGAAAAGCTAGATCGGCCCGAAGTAGGGGTTATTAAATATTCTGTAGCCGAGGCCCTCAAGGAAGATCCGCAGGGTGCTACTGCCTTAGTAACTGCTGATGCGGATTTGCGTCAACGGTTAGTAGAAGTACAAGCTGATATGAAGAGTGGCCGACCTGTAGCAGGCATTCTCGAAGAAATGGCAGATATCACGGGACGTATTATTCCTCAATTCCCAAGTAATGTTAAAAGGAAGAAAGAGCCATATCAAAATGGACAACAGCCAGGTACCAGATCACTGAAGCCCGGAGCTAATAATATGAAGCGACCTGGAAAAGAAACTAAGCAAAAGCCAGGCCAGCCCTATATGAATCAATAAAGCATACCCTACAACCTATCCCTGCCCTAGATCACTGGCTTTGGATAGGTTGTTTTGTTGCTTCCTGCTTTTTGTCAGATTGACAGTACTTGACACCATTCAGTCACATGTAAGTATATAAGAACTTTCAAAGCGTAAAACAATCATGGTAAGATAAGGCATAGTTGATTATTATTCTTATTATTAAGAAGGAGAGATTATCTATGAAATACAGAACTCTTCCCGGCACAGATCTTTCTGTCTCTGAAGTAGGTTTCGGCGTATGGTCTGTAGCAACTAAATGGTGGGGCGTTTCTGATGTAGAAATGGGAAAACGCTTGCTTCGCTCTTCTTATGATGAATATGGGGTAACTTTTTTTGATACAGGCGACGTATATGGAAATGGTTTAGGAGAAACCATCCTAAAAGATGCACTTGGTGATATTCGCGACAAGGTTGTCATTGCTACGAAATTTGGCTATGACATTTATAATATTCCTGGTGAACGAAAAGGGCATTCTGAATTGCCGCAAAACTGGTCTAAAGAAAATATTCGCTATGCTTGTGAGCAAAGCTTAAAACGACTAGGTACTGATTATATCGACTTCTATCAACTACACAATCCACGTATGGAATCCGTACTAAGTGACGAGATTCATGAAACATTGGAGCGTTTGAAAGAAGAAGGAAAAATCCGCCATTACGGAGCAGCAATGGGACCTGATATCGGCTGGGAGGATGAATCCATCGCTGCCTTGAAGCGTCCAGGCTATGCTGCCATTCAAATTATCAACAACATTGTAGAGCAAGACCCTGCACGCAATCTATTCCCAATTGCTGAACAAGAAAAGCGTGCGCTGATCGTTCGCGTGCCTCACGCTTCCGGTTTATTGGATGGTAGCTATGACCCTGATAAACACTTTGATAAGAGCGATCATCGTAGTCATCGCCCTACAGCTTGGATGCAAGCTGGTGTTGAGGTTGTACAGGAAATGAAACAAAAAGGCCTATTTGATGGCAAAGATAGAACCATTGGGCAATTAGCAATCCAGTTCTCTTTATTTAGACCAAGTGTAGTAAGCGTTCTTCCTAACATTACTAGCGATGCAACGTTGAAAGAATTTGCACTAGCTTCTGAAGTAGCGCCACTTACAAAAGAACAATTTGAAATGATTGATGCACTCTGGATAAATGGGTACAACGAACGTCTGAAACAGCATATGTCTAATACTCAAACGAAACCAACACCTATTTTGCATGAAGCATAATTGGCTCCTTGGGTAATTGACTTGAAAACCGTATGCTTTACACAGACTGAAAAAAAGTTCCTCACTAGTAGTGAGGAACTTTTTATTAGATCGAGAGGATCAATAAAATGGCGGTAAAATTAACAATAAAAAATAAGCAATTAGCCCCAAGCGTCGGATCCGAGCTTCTTCATAAAAATGCACCCCCATTGACCTTTTGCAATTTTGCTTACAAATATATCTTATAATAGTAAGAAAAATATGTCAATTTAGTAATTTCTATGTATAATAAAAAATAAAAACGGGAAAAGGTGGATATATTTGTGACACATGTTGGTAAGCGTTTACGTTACTTCCGTAAAAACCTACGTATGACTCAAGAAGAATTGTCTGTTGGTATTTGCAACCGTAGTTATGTTAGTCAAATCGAAAAGGGAAATGTTATACCATCACCTGAAATTCTTGATCAATTGGCTAAGCGTTTACAAACCGATTTAAAAGAACTGTGGACTGAATCGGAATCGCCTATTGGATTTTCTGAGGTAGAAATTCAAAATGCATTGCGGCATGTTGTGAACCGCTTAGAAGCAAATGATATTGAGATTTCGCGCAAGTGGATCTTTAAATTAAAAGGTCAGCAGCTACGAACGGAGGATCAATGCATTTATTTATGGGCCAAAGCAGAATTAGCCTTACATGATCAGCGGTTTGAGGAAGTAGAGGAGCTATTGCTCGAAAGCATCTCTCTTGCTCGCGACGTAGATGATCCTGTTTCCTTAGTGCGTAGTCTTCAATCCCTAGGAGATTACTATGGAATGACTCGTCAGGCGAAAAAAGCGATACCATTCTTAAGCGAAGCATTACAATTGGTGAATCGTTTTGAGATTGGTGGTTTATTACGCATTTCCCTTCTATATACGTCTGCTAAAATGCATGGAAGTTTAGAAGAGTACTATTCAGCCATCGAGCTACTAAACCAAGCAGTCCAATTGAATGATGCGTATGGAACCATGTACAAGAGTACCTCTATTTACATGGGCTTAGCTATTTGTCATCTGCATCTACACCAGCATGAGCAGGCTGAAAAATATAACCTTCTCGCCCTGGATGTACTAAAGCTCGTACCAGATGAAAAGTTAATTGCTAATACCTACAATAACTTAGGCATCTTGTATCGGGTAACGAAATGCTATGAAAAATCCGAAGAGTACTTGTTAAAAGCTATTGATATTTTACAAAAATTAGACCAAAAGCATTGGTTTAACAATGCTACAAACGAGCTAGCTCATCTTTATCGGGATATGGGTTACTACCAACGCGCAAAAGGACTCTGTGAAAGCATCATTCACAATTGCAATAACTCACATTTATTAGCAGAGATCAACCTGAATTATGCTAATATTTTGACCGATTGTGAGCATTATGAGCAAGCACTCTATCATTTAGAACAAGCTATGCAATATTTTACGGCTGAACGATCTACTCAGTATGTGGTACGTTCCTATGAGGTGCTTCTTAGAATCAGTACGCATTCCCAACAACCCGAAAAAATTGCTCGTTTATCTTTGCTACACAATTAAACGGATGAGCACTATAATGAATTTATTATATCAATATACTTTTAACAAACACGAAAAAGAGGCTTTATATCGCCTCTTTTTCGTGTTTGTTTATATTTGCTAATAAAAAAAGACTGCTTACTTAGACTAAAACTTTAATTTTGATACTGTCTTTTTCTTTCACAACCTAAATTTAATTGTTACATTTTGTATAATAAGTTGTATAATGATAATATTCACGAAACAATCAAAATTAATAACAAGGGTGTTTGCTATATGACGCAAGTAGGAAAAAGACTGCGCGAATTCCGCAAAAGGCTAAAGATGACACAAGGAGATTTGGCAGAAGGCATTTGTAATCGCAGCTATGTCAGTCAAATCGAAAAAGGTCAGGTTATTCCTTCGCCTGAAATTTTGGAACAATTGGCAAAACGACTACATACCGAAATTAAAGAATTATGGACTGAAACCGAAAACCCTTCTTTCACGCTTGTCGAAATTCAAAATTCCTTACGCCACATTATTAATCGTATTGATGAACAGGAGTGGGAAATTGCCCGTAAGTGGTTGTTAAAGCTTCAAGGTGCTGTTATTCCACAATCTGAAGAGGGTGTGTATCTCTGGGCAAAAGGAAAGATAGCTGAAGTGGACGGTCGCTTGGAACAAGCAGAAGATCACTATAGCAATAGTATTGTTCTCACCCAAGATTCAGATAACCCTACTGTCCTGATTCGCGCTCTAGACTCCCTCGGTCACTTCTATTGTGAGCACGATCAACCGGAAAAAGCCGTTCATCTGTTGAACGAAGCACTTCAATTATTAAATCGATATGAAATTAGTGGCCTATTGCGTATTTCTGTTTTGTTGCATGTAGGAAGTATGCATAGTAAATTAGGTGAATTTTATTCAGCAATTGAGCACTTACAGCAAGCAAAGGAATTAAACAAAAATTATGGGATCTTATATAAGAGCGGCGATCTTTATTTATCGCTAGGAAATTGTTATCATCAAATTCAACAATATCAAGAAGCAGAATCCTTCTATAGACAAGCCCTATCTATTTTTGAAATCGCCAACAATCCGGTTCGTTTAGCGGAAGTACAATTGAACTTAGGGCTTATGTATAAAGAAACAATGGTGTACGATAAAGCAGAAACCTGTCTGAAACAAGCTCAGAAATTCTTAGCGAATCAACTTGAAGACGAGCTTCTGAATTTTACACGTATCGCTCTAGCTGATGTATATCGTTTACAAAAATGTTTAGACGAAGCAAAAGCCCTTTGTCAATCCGTGATTTCTTCTGATAATGAAAAAATGCTGGCTGAAGCACAATTTATCTTAGCTGAGGTAATGTTGATGCAGGGAGAAGATGATGAAGCTCTCATCCATCTAGAAAATGCAAGAGGTTATTTTACAATCAAGAATATGCAAGCGTTTTTAATTAAAACCTACCAATTATTGGGTCACATCCATTTAAAGAATCAGCGCTTTGAGCAAGCAGCTAAAATGTATGAGCGTTCTATTACTTTTACAGCAGAAGCTTAATGTTTCCTGATTTCTGCGTATGAAGTAATGGACAGAGGGATAACTATCCAGCTTATATGACTAGTTAGCCTTTTTTATTGCCTACGTGATATTTTTTATGTATATAAAACAAAAAGAAAGATGGGATAACCATCTTTCTTTTTTGTAAACAATTATTATTGTTTTTTTAAAAGCTTGCATGAGGCCGAATCTTTTCGCTTATGCTAAGTAATAGCTAATGTTCGAAGAGCTGTCATTACCTGTTGATCTAGCTTAGCCGCTGCATTTTGATCATAGGTCTTTTCATATTGTGGCTCTACACTGATACGAGAACCATAAAACATAATATCTCGTACGCTTTCAATTTTGACTTCTAGCATGCCTAATTTTAGCGGCACGCCTTCCATTTTGTCTGCTATAATCTTAGCGATTCCATTAATCGCATAAGTAGAACCACAGCCAATTAAATTAAGCACTACTTTTGGGTCCTGACTTACATTTGTAAGAATCCGAGAACGACTATCCAGAGCAATTCGAATCGTATGATTATCTAATGCCACTACCCAGGATATCGCACTTAAAACTGGGGCCTTTGTCTCGTAATCAATGCTTCCTACTGTTACATAACGTTCATGTTGTAGATATTCAAACAATTCTTCAGATAATGATTGTGCTACTGTTTCTGCCATATCATCATCCTCCTCTTTTCATTACATATTGTTTATTGTACATGGGCTTACGTGCTCTAGCAATGATGACATATTAAAAAGATACCATTCTTATCACAAACATAAGGAGGAGAGATTTATGAGCACCCCACCCGCTTCCCCCGATCGTCTCGTGCAAGAATTAGAAAAGGCAATAGAGGAATTGCAACAGGTTCGCCAATTGAATGTTACTCTGCACAAAATAGGTCTGTTTTTGGAAGAAATTCGATTGATTGATATCATTATTAATTATACGACCCCGAAACGTTTAATCTGGACGAATTTTGTCGCAGGCTTAGCTAGAGGATTAGGACTAACCATTGGTACGGCCATTGTTCTAGCGTTTTTAGGTTCTCTTTTATCAAAATTTTTGTCCATTCCTATTATTGGAGATTTCATAAGGGAAATTATTGCGTATGTACAATCTTATCGTCCATAAATGTTTCAACTAAGTCAAAAAGCCAGGACATAGCCGTGTCCTGACTTTTTCTATCCATTTTGCTCTACTTTATTTGTCTCGCCAATGACTTTCCCACTTTTCTTTCAAGCTCTTTCGTTTTTCCTGCTCCTTTTCTTTCTTTTTTTGCTCTTTCTCTTGCTTTTTTTGTTCTTTTTGCTGTTCTTTATCATATTGAGGGGTATCAGTTGACTTTACCTTCGCATAGTTTTTAACCTCTACGTCTTGCTCATACAACAAGTTATCCCCATGATAAAAAGCAACATGTACTGCTGTAATCTGATGATTAGAACCCTTGAACGGGAATTTTAACACATACTCATCACGATTCCCCTGTTCAATGATAGCTTCTATTTTTTGTTCATGCTTCTTGCCATCCGGGAAGGTTACTACTACTTTCATTGAATCTAAGGCCTGTTTCGGTAATTTCTCTAATTTTTCCCTTAGCTCATCCCATTTCCCCTTTAAACGAAGCATCTTATCTTTTTTATCGAAAAAGGCATCCCCCTGCCATTGTTTAAACATATCCCAGACTCCATCAACACCCTTCCAGATATTTATGACCTGAATGGTTTGACGATCAATGAGCCTCCCCTTAGAAAAGACCTCCACACTAGCAGAAGATGGGATTGTATCACCTGTTACTGGCAATAGCCATGAGAAGGAACCTACATAGCTCCAGAATTGTTTGATCGGGATTTCTTTAGTTATTCCGTTATACGTAATTTTGACTTGATCAGCGGAGCTCTTTACTTTCCCTTGGAAGGAGATCTCGTTCTTTTGTGAATTATATTTTGCCAGAGAATAAATCAATGCATTTTCGGTACGTACAGGTGCTTCTTTAATTCGCAATTTAGCACTTTCTACTAATTTATTCTGCTGATAAGCCTGTAGTGTTAGCAATTCCCCTGCAGATGCTTGCGGCATGCTTACACGAAACGTCTGCTTTGAAGAGAATTGAAGCACTTCTACCTTATTTCCTTTTTCAGAAGTGATAACCACCCTTGTTATACCTGATTCCACCTTGCCAGCGACTGTCGTTATACCGTTTGTTGTTTCTTCCGAGTAGGAATCAAACCCTTTCTCTAACGCCCGTACAGACAGATAAATATGGTCAAAATCTTCTTTGAAAATACTTTGCCACTCATCTCCATACTCTTCAATAACATCCTTGAGCTTTTTCTCAAAGTTCATATTTGGGTCTTTTACAACAACATATAGACGATCCTTATAATCTTGTAGGAGCATCTGCAAAAACAGCTTATTTTCCTTTTCTAGATTCTCTATGTTATATAAATAATTTTCCCTTACTTGGCCTGCTGGCGTCATATTTTTTGCATGGCTGGATAATAAAGGCGTCTCTTTATCTGTGGAAGCCGTTGTTTTTGTAGCTGAGGTAGCTGTGTTAGATAACTTCATTTCGTTGTCAGCGTTAGCCATCATCGGAACAACAGCAAAAAGTACGCCAGCGGACACAACTCCTACCGATAAAGTCATTACTTTTTTATTCATGAAACCTGCCCCTTTGCAAATGATCTGTTCCCTAGACGGTTCTTGGTCAGGAAAGGTTGCGCAAAGTAAGCCAAAACTTACAGGAGTGGAGAATAATTAGTGTGTCATACTAAGCTCGGAGGTGATTTCGATGCCAAAGGGAATCGTCCCAATCCTGCTTGGTACAATTGTAACTGCTGCTGGACTTAGCTTCGTAAAAACAAAATATAACGATAATGGTTATACGAACCCTTATGCCTGGGGTGTAGCAGGTTTTGGACTAGCCCATATCGTATTAGGTACGATTAATGCATTACGCGATTGATTGTATTACTCAAGACGAGAGGCATTCAACAAACAAAAGCTCTGCCGCTGTTAAGCTGGCAGAGCTTTTAACCTTATTCCTTTACCATGATCGTTTTGCGTTTTAAAAGACTTGCAAGGAATGTCTTCCCTTACTCTGCATATGTAGGTTCATTCTCAATTGCAGTCAACAAAGCGTCTACAGCTTCACGATCAAAAGACATTTCATGCAGCTCGTTATCAATTGTATACGTCACAAGATATCTAGCTTCTTCCATTTGGACCTGAAGTTGATCTACCTTATGATCCTCACGCAAAATCTGCTGAAAAAAAGCCTCTGTATCGCTTGCAGAACGATCGTTATTTCGAAAATCCACGACGACTCGAATTTGCAGCCAGTTAAACAAAGCATCGGCTAGTCTCATGATTTCGCCTCTGTATCACGAGTACGCTTGGTACTCGTACGTAATTTGACAATGGTCAGAATAATAATAGCTACAAATAATCCACCACGCACCGGTAGTTGTGTATCTAGGATGGCAAAAATAACAGAACCGAGCAAGAGTAGGATAATCAATAGAGCCGTTTTTAGTATAGGCATGCGTATCCTTTCCGCAAACCCCAGATAATAAACAAGTAATAAATACACAAAAATGATCCAATAACGTTGTAAATCAGCCCACATAAAAAAATGATCATACCATGTTAATACCTCGGGATTTGCAGGGTCATAAATGGACGCTAGCTCTAATAACTCCATTCTCTACCTCTCCTTTTATTCTTATCCTTTTAGGTCACGAATGTAAATCATTTCCTCTGCGTATTCCTGTTCATCATCGACTGGTGTTTCAAGAACAACAGGCAAATGCTGCAATTTTTCAGAGCGCAAGAATTTTGCTAATGCATCGCTACCAATTTCACCTTTCCCAATCTTTTCGTGTCTGTCTTTTCGACTACCATAAGGAACTTTACTATCATTAAAATGGATGCAAACTAGATGATCCAAATACCCGGTCTGCTCCATGTCCTCCAATAATTTATCAAAGGATTCTTCATCCCATTGTCCTGCAGCAAAAGCATGACATGTATCAAAGCAATATCCAATTTTCTCTGGATATTTAGTTGCTTCGCGAATGGCAACTAATGCCCGAATAGTTAAACCAAGCTCGGTGCCTTGTCCAGCCGTATTTTCCAGTAAAAGCTTCACAGGGCCATTGTATTGCTCAAGAATTAAATCAAGGGTTTCAACCATGCGCTTGGTACCGTATTCCTCGCCTTCTCCCACATGCTTACCGCAATGAACTACAGCGCCAACGGCACCATACGCTTCGGCAATGTGCAAATCCTCAGCGATGGAGCGAATGGTTACTTCCTGTAAATCCTCTTTCGGTGTTGAGAGATTGGTAATATAAGGCGTATGGCACACCAGCGTAATGCCATGCTTGGTCATAATTTCTACGCCTTTGTTTGCATCTTTGTGGTCAATTTTTTTAGGTTTAAGTCCCCGTGGGTTCTTCGTGAACACCTGAAAGGATTCTGCTCCCAGATGAACGGCTTGCATAGCAGCCTTTTCTAATCCTTTTGCAACACTAATATGACATCCAATTTTCAATCTATTTCACCTCGTGGTTTTCTTGTCTATGAGCTTTATGTCTAACATGTCTACTGTAGCAATCTTTGCTTGCCTAGTCAAAAGAAAAGCCGCCTTGGAGTGCTTCCAAAACGGCTGATTTCCCTCATTTATTTGTACGCTAGCAAGACGAATTTTTAATCAAAGCGTCTTGTTTTGTTATAACGTTCACGATCTGACTTATTCAAGTATTTTTTACGTAGTCGAACGGATTGAGGTGTTACTTCACACAGTTCGTCATCGTTTAAGTACTCAAGTGCTTCTTCCAACGATAAGATACGCGGAGTTTTCATTTTAACTGTTTCATCCTTGTTAGCAGAACGAACGTTGGTAGCGTGCTTTTCCTTGATGACATTAACAGTCAAGTCATTATCACGGCTATGTTCTCCAACAATCATACCCTCATATACATCAGTACCTGGGTGGATAAACATGACGCCACGATCTTCTACTGACATTAAGCCATATGTGCTTGCAGTACCAGTATCATTTGAAATCAATACACCTGCACGGCGGCCACCTACGATACCAGGTACAACCGGGCGATAGCTATCAAAGGAGTGATTCAGGATACCGTAACCACGTGTAATGGTCATGAACTCGGTACGATAACCGATCAATCCGCGAGAAGGAATTAGGAATTCCAAACGAACTTGTCCAAAACCATTGTTAATCATGTTCACCATTTCAGCTTTACGAGCTCCCAATGTTTCCATTACAGGACCCGTGTGTTCTTCTGGAACATCAATGATAAGGCGCTCAGTTGGTTCCATTTTCACACCATCAATTTCACGGATGATTACTTCTGGTTTGGAAACTCCTAGCTCGTAGCCTTCACGACGCATGTTTTCAACCAAGATAGACAAGTGCAACTCACCGCGTCCAGAAACAATGAATGCATCTGCTGAATCAGATTCTTCAACACGCAAGGATACATCTGTTTCAAGCTCAGCCATTAAGCGATCGCGTAGTTTACGAGAGGTAACGTGCTTTCCTTCTTTACCAGCAAATGGACTGTTGTTAACCAAGAAGGTCATTTGCAGTGTAGGCTCATCAATTTTCAATAATGGCAATGGATCTGGCTTATCAGCGTTGCAAACCGTTTCCCCTACGTTAATATCCTCTAAACCAGCAACAGCAATAATATCACCTGCACGAGCTGTTTTTTGTTCCACACGGTTCAGACCTTGGAAACCAAATAGCTTCTGTACACGCATTCTCTTAATGCTGCCGTCGCGTTTTACTACGGATACTTGGTCATTTAGATTGATAACGCCACGATAAACGCGACCAATACCAATACGACCTAGGAAGTCGTTATAATCAAGCATCGTTACTTGGAATTGTAGCGGCTCCTCTTCATTTGCTTCAGGAGCTGGAATGCCTTCAATAATTGTATCAAATAATGGTTTTAAGTCTTCTGATAAGTTATCTGGCTCTTTACCAGCAATTCCTTTAATACCAGAAGCATATACGATTGGGAAGTCCAATTGCTCTTCTGTAGCATCTAGATCAATAAATAGATCATAGACTTCATTGATTACTTCTTGTGGGCGAGCGTTATCACGGTCGATCTTGTTCACAACAACGATTGGCGTCACATTTGCTTCTAATGCTTTACGTAAAACGAAACGAGTTTGCGGCATGCAACCTTCAAAAGCATCAACAATCAACAAAACACCATCTACCATGCTCATGATACGCTCTACTTCTCCACCGAAATCGGCGTGTCCAGGCGTGTCTAGGATGTTAATGGTGTAATCCATATATTTTACAGATGTGGTTTTCGCTAGGATTGTAATTCCACGTTCACGTTCTAGATCGTTGGAATCCATCATACGTTCAGCCACATGTTGGTTGCTACGGAATGTACCGGACTGAATTAGAAGTTTGTCAACCAGTGTCGTTTTCCCGTGGTCAACGTGGGCAATAATTGCGATATTACGAATATCAAGGCGTTTCATAAGTTCCTCCTCGTGTTTGCATACACTCCATAATAACAGGTAATAGGCTTATTTTACAATCTATAAAATGTGGAGAAATACCCGATTCTTGTCGAGAACTTTCGCTATTTCCTCCGTCATGCTTTGCCATATCTTGACTGCAGCACATGTTACACTGAACGAAATGGCTCTATAGCACGGAAGGAGGAATTGATATGCCCCATGCCACCGATCCATTTGTCCGACCGCCTACCTTATCATCCATTTGTTCAAGATTATTACGGCTTGCTGATCAATTTGGCTTACTGCTGACTATTCACATCACCGAATGTCAGTCTCAGACCTTCTCCTGGAGCAATGGACTTGCTGACTTTCAACAATCCTGCATGCATAGTATTTTACGCGTAACGCTCTGGTCAACAAAAAAAGAGATGGGACAAGCCACCATCTTTCACCTAACCGAATCCGCTGCAATTGCCGCCTTTCATCAAGCGCGTAATAACCTTGCCTTACATGAGAATAGATGGAAAATCTTCCAAAGGTTTTGCGAACATGAAAAACAGCTCCCGCCCCCAACTACTTTAGAGACGTTAGGTGAATTTTATGATTGGCATTTCCTAATCAGTAAAATGGCCTTAGAGCATAAACGATTTTTCCAAGAAAAATTACCGAACACGTTGCAGTCTAAAATAAAAATACAACAAGAGAAGCATTGGCTCTGTCGTAGTGACGGTTGCTTTTATGAGTCGCAATTTTGGCGAGTGACACTACACGCTACATCTCAAGTAAGACCTCAAGCTAGATTCATGCAATATCAAGATGGTGCCACCTTTTTTGATCAATGGCACCCTACTATGAACTCGCTTATAACAAATTTGTATACCCAACTGGCAAATCGGCTCTCCATTACTCAGATCAATCATAGAGATCAACAGAAAAGAGTAGCCCCATCCCAATTAAATGTCCCCCAGCTTTTCTGGGTTGATACCGAAATTTTTGCAGGTCTTTTGCGACTCTACTTGCAGCAGCCTTCTCATAGACGACAATTATTACACACGGCATCACGATTACAGCTTGCTTCATTGGAAGGCCATAAGGATTATCAACCATTTCATTCCATCGGGACCTTATACCCCTCTATCTCCATATTAGAGGAATCTGCCGTTGATCTGGACGAGCCAGAGGACTTAACAGGGGCCCATTTCCTTTATTCCTTACCAACGCTGTTATCAGAGGACGAAATTCCTTCGCCGCCACTTCTTCACATGGATGAAAAAGTCCCTCCTCTTATATTGAGCGGTTATCAGCATCTATATCACAGCGAACAAATGGACTGTTATTTTTTATTAGTCCGAGACTGCTGTCATCCTACCGGTTTTAAGCAGATGCATACGGGCTGGATTCATGGTCGAATCAGCAAGATTTTTTCTTCCATTATTTGCGGCTGGGGAGCGAATCGTACAGTAACCGAGCCACATTCCACTACATTTTGTGTAACAGCTCCTGCCTATCTGTTAATTGAGCTAGGATAAAAAAGTACATGTTTCACCTACTCATCTTACCGTTTTTTGGTCGTAAATGAAGTGGATTTTCCGTTACATTTGTTTAAAAATTCTGTAAAGGAGGCTTTTATTTGAATAGCTCTCTACTTTTTCATGAAGAAATTGCTACTGATGTAATCAATGCTTTCCAAGAAAAGCTACTGGCTACTTTAGCCGATTCTTCCAAAGGCTTAGCTGCTTTTCGCTTTTATTTGGAAGAAGAGCACCTTCTTCCCTCTATCGTTCACAACCAGTTATCATTTCAGGGAGAGCTTGGCTTGATTTGGCAAGATGGGAGCATTTCCTTACACGCCATTACCCCAACTTTATTGCAGCAGCCAGAACTGCCTTTAGCAAACTGGGCTTCTTACCGTTTTTTTCATTCCGATCATCGATACCTGGTTTCACACAATATAAATTATGGATCTCCCCGTATATTTGACCGCTCCTTAGCAGAGCATATCAGCAACCATTCATTACCTGATCCGCCTGAAGGCTTTACAGCAGCTATCTCTATGCATAAACGTACCTATGCTGATTCAAGGCAGGTCCAAATTTTCGAGCAAGAAACCCGTTTATACCTAAAGCCTTTATTTACGAATCCTTTTTCCTACGAATTTCGTAGGCTGCCCGACAAAGTCGCTTGGGAATATATGCAAACAGAAGCGCTCTGGTTTGCTAGCTTTAATCCTTTGCCGATTTCATTTTTTACCCCAACAAAGCAAACGATTTGCTTGTTAAGTCCTAACGCCTTACAGGATTTGTTACTCCCTTGTTTTTTATCACAGGATTTTCAAATAGCGTATCAGCAGAAAAAATCTCCTTCTCCCAGATTAAAAGCATGGTATGAGCCAAAGCGCCGGTCAGGTATAGGCAGTCTTCGTTTTGATCGAAGGGGCAGTCCTCTTGTTAGGTTTTCTCTTGGTGAACAAAACCCCTATCCACTCCCTGACTTACCAAAACAGGAGATAGCACTTGGTTTAGTAGCACAAACAAATAACCGAGTAAGCTTTCGATCTTGGTTACTGAGCCAGCCAGAAGTGTTGTTTATCCCTACATTAGAGCATCCTGATGATTACCATCCATTGCAGACAGACCAGCTTTTTTGTCCACAAGCTACTCTGTTTTGTTATGGTAAGCCAGTTCTGCAAACCGCCTTGCTACTGTCAGTTTCGTGTCCTAGACTAATTTCATCCAAAAATCTAACTTCTGTTGATAAAGCCCTTTGGGATGTACCTGGACTGGCCTTTCCTGCTCTTTCCTTGGAGTGTACTTCCTAAGTAATTCGGTCGCCTTCTGCTAACACTACCTAATGGAGGTGGCCAATAAACATGAAAAAAATCCTGTATACAGCTTCATGTCTTCTACTGTTAACAGCGGTTACTGCTTGCGGAACTGCTCCAAAACAAGGTGCTCAAACCCAATCTTACAGAACGAGTGGCTATGGAACGTTAGGTACTGGTAACTACAATGGCTATGGCATGAATGGTTATGGTACAAGTGGTTACGGCATGAGTGGTTATGGTACGAGTGGTTACGGCATGAATGGTTATGGTACGAGTGGTTATGGTACGAGTGGTTACGGCATGAATGGTTACGGCATGAATGGTTATGGCACGGGTGGTTATGGTATTAATAATTATGGTGTCAATAACTATGGCTTTAATGGATTCGGTAGAGCAACTTATCCGTATACGGGCTTTTACCAATCTGCAGACACACGTATGCGTGGCTACGCAAACAATGGGTCCCATTCCCTAACCTCTTCCCATCATGTTCATAACCGTGAGCTTGCTGATCGCATTACAGCATCTGCTAAGAAGGTTAAGGGCGTTCAATCGGCTACCACCGTTGTCCATGGAAATGAAGCTGTTGTTGGTATTGAATTGAAGGATCATAAAAACCGCAAGACCATTGAACGCGAGGTAAACCATGCTGTTGTTAAAGCAGCTCCTTATCATCGGGTTTATGTTACATCCGACTCCAAGATGATACCTCGTGTAAAAAGCATCGATAACAGCTATCGCTCATACTCGTCCCACTCTAATATGATGAGTGGACCAAACACAGTAACAGGCAGTCTCAGTAATGTTGGTAGAGATTTTGGAACGCTTGTAACTGATCTTGGACGTACTGTAACTGCTCCATTCCGGTAATGAAGACAAAAACAGGGTGACGTTGTTCGTCTACCCTGTTTTTGTGTAAATAAAAAATGAGACGTCTGCTCCTAGCTAGACGCCTCTGCTTGTTTGTGTTCGATAATGGGTTGTCTTATACGTTAGTTGTTGCGGAAAGCTTCATTTCTGGTTCCACAACTTCTAATTCACCTAAACCACGAATTAGTTTTTTAGCAAAGACTTTCTCCGGTTTTAATACAGAAACCATGTAATCAATGGCAACCTGCGGATCCACTGTCTCCCCGCATGTGTAGCAATCCAAAGCGGCAAATCCGCGCTCTGGGTAGGTGTGGATGGAAAGATGGCTTTCCGACAAAAGAACCAATACAGTTGCTCCTTGAGGTGCAAATTGTTTAGACTGTACACTTAGAACAGTCGCACCGCATGCTTCTGCTGCTTCTACCATTTGTTTTTTCAAGAAATCTGCATCATTTAGTAAATCAAATTGTACTCCCCATGTGTCAATGGCAACGTGTCTTCCGAAAGTAGAATATTCCATTCTTCCGGTTCCCCCTTCCTAGCATGTGTGATAATGAAACATCGCTAGGACCTGCGTCATTCACTAACGGGGGCGGGTCTTTGGTCCACCCTTTGAAGTGAATCCTGGTTCCTATCTAGTTTTTCCAACGAGATTTAAATTATCATGGTTTTGAGAAAAATACAATACTTTTTTAAAAATAAATTTCTGGAAATACCAAATTTTTTCACAAATAATCTCAAACAAATATCAAAAAACCTGAACGAACGAAGCCTATAAGGCAATAGCAGCGATCATTTTTATACAAAAAATGGGCACCAGCAGTGCCCTTTTTTTGATTTACTTTTATGCTTCTAGTACAAACAAACGATGTGAAACAGCAGATAACTTTTGATCAATTACGGAAACCGTGTCTGGCTTGTGTATCCCTACCCAATTACGAAGATCAAGGAGACGATCCGTCTCTTCGCGCAACTTGGTAATTTCCTGTTCACTAGACGTTTGTGCATATAGATGTTGCAATTCCTTGGCGTAGTTTGCGCCGTCCTGCTCAAAGATGATGGATTCTTCGGTGTCATTTACTTCTTCAATCTTTGTCACTGAACCTTCGTCATAATGATAAATAATCGTGAAGTTTTCGTAAATTCTGTGCACAACAGCGTGACCCCTGAAGGCTTTCATCGCTTTTCGCATCACGTTGGCAAGACTGATATCTTTGATTGTATAGGAACTGTCGCAAATAAAGTGGTTTTCAAATCTCTGGAAGGCAAGATGTATTTCGGAACTACCATCCACAATGACGATGTCACGATCCCCATTTTCAAATATCTGTTCCATTAAGAGAACTCTTTCCTTTGCAAAGAGTTGAACAAATTGATTTAATTCCTGCTCTGTCATTGTAAAAAAGGCGTTTGCGTAATTTGTAGCTAAACGCTGTGCCATACAAATCTCCCCAATTCATTGTTTTTCCTAAATACCAATCGGCTACGTATGTGTATCTGGTTGGTTGACTGGTAATGCGGAAAAGGGAGCTAAGTATCCACAAAAGATCGCTGTAGAACCTGACCTTGCCGCCCCGTGAGTTTAAACTCAAAATGGGTAATGAAGGCGGATCACCTACTTTTATCTTTATACACTTCTCTATTCTTTATTATACACAAAACAAAAATAAAAATCCTGCCTAATAAATACAGGATTCTAAAGAAAACAGCGATTTAGAGAGTTTACAGACGTTTTCATGGAAAAACCTCCTATATTATCACTATCTCGCAGATTTATACAATTTTATAGAACGGACACAGAAGAAGTCATCGCTTTTTTAATTACCATCAGCTCTTCTTCTGATAAATGGTAAACAGATGTTCCTTTTTCAATCGGCTTCGCATACGTCCGTGATTCTTCTCGACCATAAATACTGGTAATCACTACCCCGTTTTGTTGTTCATCCAAAAATGCCAAGGAAAAACTTAAATCACTTCCCATTTCTCCAAAGGCATTGTACCGATGCACCGCAACACTCCCCGCTTGTGTCGCCATTTTTTGGGACAATCGATTCACTACAAATTGCTGATCACTGAGCTTTCCTTCCCATGCATCCATATCTACAAGCAAGCGATTTACCATTTCTTCGAGGTTGTCCCCCTCGCCTCGAACAAAGAAGCGATTCATTCTTTTTCGTAAACGATTGATTTTAGTATGTAACACGATAATATACACGAGGCTCAGCACTGTAAATCCGCATAATCCCAGAAGAACATACGGTGACTGAATCGCCAGTAAAACTTGCTGCATAGAAATACTTCCTTTCTCGACCAACTTCATATTACCCCATTTTACCGCCAAGCCATTAAGAGATCAATTGCTTGAAACGGTTTCCAGTAAAAAAGTTACACATTTTATGCTCCATAACAAGAAAAACGGCCTCTCTTCCTAACGAAGAAGCCGTTTTTCATCTAAACGCCGTGTCTTGAAGGTTCATTCTCACCCTGCCCATTCCATCATGATTTCAGCTATACTTCCAGTAATAACATTTCCTTACGCAGTAATCGTAATTGTGCCTTTGAGCGTTGCATCTGTTCCTTATTTCTGTTTTGCATGGCATCGTATAGGGTTGCTAATTCATAGTCAAGCTCTAGACGTAATACAGGAATTCTTTCTTCGGCATCTCTTCTTTTCAGGGCAGCAATCACTTGGTCCATGGTCACATTACATGCTTTTTCATAGATCACTTTTTTCTCAGCTCCTTTAATCTTAACAATTCGTACAGCTTCACCGTATCTGATGTTCTTCACTAGGATTTGGTGCTCGTTAATGATTTTGACCACTGCATGCCCTTTTGCCTGTTCAATAAATTGATACAAGATCATCGCTAACCTGATGTCCCGAACAGCATAATGATATTCCTCCAGCTTGTAACGTTCTCCGCTTTTAACTAAAACGAGCTGATGTCCACCACTAGCTGCTGTAATATCCATTCGAATTGAATGAGTTGCTTCTTTAACTCTGACAGATAATCCATTTTGATGAAGCGTATCCAATAATGAAAGGAAGGTAGTTCGGTCAAACCAGACAATGATATTGCTGTACTCTAACTCGTTATAGGTTTTTTTCATACACTTCATCCCCCAAAAATATACTGAATAATCAGATTATAAATAAGCCCTTGGGAATGGGTTGTATATTCTATTACTGTTTAGCTATTTTTGTTACACTCCCATTCACGTATTTTTGTCTTTTTCAAGAAAAACCAGTGAGAGGTGGAATTTATTTCCTTTCTATTGGATACGAATGGGAATGCTGTTTTATTTCTTACTTACCCCGTTTTTCGTTCAAGAAACCAAACTAGTTACATTTCGGGAAGGTCCCCTATAGTCTGCTTATCGGTGTGGTATGATATCATATGGAGAGAGATTCGCTTTCTTCACGGCTCTTACGCCCTTTTTGTTTTGTGAGAAAGGAAAGAGGCATTTGAAAATACGTAGAACACATCGTGCACTCAATTGAAAGGAGTTTTACATATGACTACTTTTTCTGGCTTTCATTCTGAGGATTTTGAGGTATTTTCCATTGAAGGATTAGACGAAAGAATGGAAGGAATTAAAGATCGAATTCGGCCCAAATTAACCTTTCTGGGAGAACATTTTGCTCCTCATCTTGGACTAGCACTAGGAGATGAAATGTTTTATCATGTCGCTAAGCATGCGCGGCGTACAGTTAATCCACCTAAGGATACATGGGTAGCTTGGGCAAATGACAAGCGCGGATACAAAAAACATCCTCATTTCCAAATTGGATTGTGGGGTACTCATCTGTTTGTTTGGTATGCCCTTATTTATGAGTCTCCGTTTAAACAGGAAATCGGGCATAACATGGAAAAGCATTTGAAAAAAATCATGTCCCTTGTGCCAGGACACTTTCATTGGTCACCGGATCATATGCAACCGCATAGCACTTCACAAAATGAGTTAGGTGAGGAAGGACTATTGCAGCTTATTCAGCGCCTACAGACGGTAAAAAAAGCTGAAATTCTTTGTGGGATCACAATTAATAAGGATGACCCTATTCTAAGAGATGGTGACTTGCTACTAGCTCGCCTAGAGGAAACATTCCAAGTCCTTACTCGTTTGTACATGTTAAATCGCAATGAATAGAAGCGTTTGCTAGGAATTCAAGATGCTTTCTACTATCTATATGCAAAAGAACAGGTCCTTTTTCATGTTATTGTAAAGAACCTGTTCTTCTTTTTAATAAAAAATTAACAACATCGCTGTTGCTTCCCTTGAAATATTTTTTGCATATTTGCTTGAAATGCATTGACATCCTCCATTATTCGATCGAACAATTCCTGAACACTAGGAACATCATGGATTAAGCCGACCACTTGCCCTGCCCAACCAAACCCGTGCTCTGCATCCCCCTCGTAAATAAAACGAAGATTGTTTCGACCACTAATATATTCTTGCAAGCCCTCATATCCTACGCCTTGTTTTTCTAGTTCAGAAATATACGCAGAGCCTTTTGTATTTATCACACGCGCTGGAGTACCTAAAGAACGTTTAATAACGGTGGTATCATGCTCTGTAGCCTGAATAAGTGCCTGCTTGTAGGCAGCATGTGCGTGGAGACACTCCTTTGTAGCTATAAACCTAGTCCCCATCTCCACACCCTCCGCTCCTAATGCAAGCGCTGCCAAAAATCCACGCCCATCACCAATCCCACCACTTGCAAGTACAGGAATACTGACCGAATCAACAACACGCGGAACAAGTACTAGCGTTCCAATATCATCCCGTCCTAAATGTCCTCCTCCCTCCTGACCAACTGCCATCACCGCGTCAGCCCCAGCGGCTTCCGCTTTTTGTGCCTGTCTGACCGTTGACACGAGCACCAAGCGTTTCATATCATGTCCATCCGTTCGGCGAATTAACGGCTCAGGGTTTCCTCCCGTAATACTAATAACGGCAATCCCTTCTTCTATAGCCACATCCAACATTTCTTCAAATGGCCGATCATGTTGACCAATAGCAAAGTTAACGCCAACAGGCTTTGCTGTTAACGAGCGCACCTTTTGAATCTCAGTCCGCAAAGCGTCTGGCGAAGGAAGTGACATAGCTGTTATCTGCCCTAATCCTCCTGCCTCAGAAACTGCGGCTGCTAATTCGGCATACGCCAGATGTGCTAATCCTCCTTGTACAATGGGATATACTATATTAAGTAATGAGGTAATTCTGGTGTTCATTCCAAATCCCTCCTTTCTTTATTCTTAAACTTTCTGCTTATAAAGGGATAAATCCTGCTACTACAGGGATTAAGCAAAAAAATACTTGCTTTCCCCCCTTAATTTGCTATACTCAATTTTGTTGTTTTTCAAACAATTATAAAATAAAGTGAGGCGATACGATAATGAAACAGGATAAAACCCCCTTATTTAGCGGATTGGTGGCACATAAAGAGAGGAATCCCATTCAATTTCATATTCCAGGCCACAAAAAAGGAACGGGAATGAATCCTACGTTCCGAGAATTCATTGGAGAGAACGCGTTATCGATTGATTTAATCAATATCGCCCCACTAGATGACTTGCACCATCCTAAAGCAATGATCAAGGAGGCACAGGATTTGGCTGCAGAAGCCTTTGGTGCGGATCATACTTTTTTCTCTGTACAAGGGACAAGCGGTGCGATCATGGCCATGATCATGGCGACTTGCAATCCTGGAGACAAAATTATTTTGCCCCGAAATGTGCATAAATCTGTGACGGCTGCCATTATTTTCGCTGGTGCCATTCCAGTCTTTATCCATCCAATCATGGATGAACAGCTAGGGATTGCTCATGGTATTACGCCAAAAGCGGTGCGAAAAGCACTAACTGTACACCCTGATGCGGCTGCTCTATTAGTCATCAATCCAACTTACTTTGGCATCGCGGGAGATTTACAACAAATCGTAGAAATAGCCCATGAGTATAACATCCCTGTTTTGGTAGACGAAGCTCATGGCGTTCATATACATTTTCATGATGATATGCCATTATCTGCCATGCAGGCAGGCGCAGATATGGCTGCTACCAGCGTTCACAAGCTGGGTGGCTCTCTTACCCAAAGCTCAATTTTAAACGTAAGAGAAGGGCTTGTAGACGTTGACAGAGTGAAAACCATTCTGAGCATGCTAACAACCACTTCTACTTCTTACATTCTACTGGCTTCTCTAGATATGGCTAGACAGCACTTGGCTATACATGGAAAGCAAATGATCGAAAACTCCATTCGTCTAGCTAACACTGCTAGAGATGCGATTAACAAAATCCCTCGACTACGTTGTGTAGGAAAGGAAATACTCGGTATGCCAGCCGAATACGCAATGGACCCGACTAAATTGCTGATTCATGTGCGCAGTCTCGGTATTACTGGTTGGGAAGTCGAGAATTGGTTGCGCGAAAAATATAATATTGAGGTTGAGATGAGTGACCTCTATAACATTCTTTGCTTTGTAACCGCTGGGGATACAGAAGAAACGATCGGTACACTAGTAGCTGCCCTACAGCATTTAGCTGTTGAATTTGCTCATGCACAGCCAAGTGATTTAATTGAAATTTCACTTCCTGAAATTCCAGTTATCTCTCTGTCTCCTCGTGATGCTTTTTATGCAGAAACGGAAATTGTACCTCTGGAACACGCGGAAGGCCGTATTATTACGGAATTTATCATGGTGTATCCTCCTGGAATTCCAATTTTATTCCCCGGCGAGGTTATTACAGCAGATAACATTCATTACATCAAAGAAAACCTCCGTGTAGGTTTACCTGTTCAAGGTCCTGAGGATGAAACCATTCAAACCATCAAGGTTGTAAAACGCCAAGCGGCCATACATGAATAACAAATAAAATGAAGTCCTCTCCTTGCTACTATTGACAAGGAGAGGGCTTTTTTGACAATCATCTAATAAACTTCGAAACTTTTCTAGACTCTATGACGTATAGTAAATAGATAGATCATACATAAGATACGCCCTACGTCGCCTGAGAAAAGGAGAAATGACATGAACACTACTACCACATCCACATCCACCACCACGAATCCCTATTCCTACCTGTTATGGATTGGATACCTTATCCTTGCTATAGGCGGCTCTGCCTTATATGGAGCTAGTCTCAGTTTACACTTTGAACATTGGTCATTTGATCTCGGTGCGTACTGGGTCATCATATCCGCTAGTTGTAGTTGGATTCTTTTATTTGGAACCACCTACCTGATAGGCTATAAAAAAATCAGTCTGCGTTGGCTAATCCAGATTAGTTTAGAGACTGTCGTATATGGGGTTACTGTACTGATTGCTGCCTCGTTAGTTAACCTAATTGCAAAAGGACTGCATTTTCCAAGTTTACTGATGGTGACTCCCAATATCTTACTCGTCCTCTTCTCCAACATCTTAATGGCCGATCACTATATTGGCGAAATGAAAACGCAGCATTTTTCTCCGCCGCTATCTCTTTTGCTGTGGCTAACCCTGTTAGATGGATTCGGCATTTTCTTTCTATACTTTTTCGGTAAAATGTTTTAGTTTCAAGGATAGCAATTTGCTTACTAGATAGATAAAAAGGCTGATAGGATATCATATCCTACCAGCCTTTTTGAGTTTCATCTTAATCTTTGCCGTAAAAATAATCATAATCATCATCGTAATCATCATCGTCATCGTCGTCATCACTGGAACCAAGTACAGATGTATAGAGACCTTCCTCATCATCACGGTCATCCAACCATACTAAACGATTACCGCCAATTGCGATCTCAGATGGATCAGCGTCACTGCCAAATGGAGCTCTAAAACGGTGTTTATCCCTGTCATACATGACATATTTATCTACTGCGTCTCCGCCTTTTTCTACTTCAGTCTCATAGAAAATGATATTATTTGAAACGATTGGATTCTCTTGATCGCCTTCTTCTTCATAAAGAAGATCCGTACGATTCAGTTTAAAGGAATATACGAAAATGTCCTTGCTCTTTGTATCGCTATTGTAAGCAGACCAAGCTGCAAATTTGTCGCCAAGACCGATTCCTTTAGCACTTTCCGCTTCTTCTTTCATAATGCGGCCGCCATCTACATAATCGTAAATGACAATGTCTTGGTAACGATCGTCCTCTCCATCAATCAACGCCACAGCCTGATTATTGATAGCTACACTGCGAACGCCAAGTTTGGAGTCATGAAGCTCAGAAGTTTTATTCTTTTTCAAATTCGTTAGGTTAACAGTATTCGAACGCTTTCCACCGCTCACCCAAACAAGATGGTCTTTATAAATAGCATACAATCCTTCTACTACGTCAGTTTTCTTCGTCGTAATTTTGGTTGATTCTCCCGTTTCGATATCGTAAGACACCAACGCCCTATCATCATTATCGTAGTAAACGACATAAGAATCACTTACCACTGGATGCTCAGCTTCGTGTTTTTCTGGAGAGATCGTAATCGTTTTGCGATCTTTTACATTATACAGCATTACGCGAGACTCTCTTTTGCCTTCCTTCACGAAAGCTACATAGTTTTTGCTAGCTGCCGGCGAAGCCATATTTTTTATGTTTTCGTCCTTACCTAGCGTTTGGCTCTTCTCTTTTTTCGTATCAAACAATTTCAATGTCAAATTATTCGTTTTACCAGTAGCATAAAGCACGTAACGTCCACTCATCACAGGAGGCAATTTACGATTGAAATCATTGTTGATTTTAACCAAATCATCTTTGTTTGTATCTAAATAATACAATGTGCTACCTGATCCATATACCAGATAACGTCCGTTAAAATCAAACAGCTCTTCGTCTCCTTTTTCATGAGTGAGCACCTTGCTTTTACTACTCTCTACTTGTGTTTTTTCGATATTACCGCTTGCTTCGTTCAAGTAAACGATGTCATCATCAGAAATGATCGGTTTTGCTGTTTTAGCTTTTCCCCAGTACGTTTTAAATTCTTTAGAAGAACCTACTTTATTTTGATACAATTCGGCTCTTCCATTACGCTCATCCTGCCAAACAATTTGGTCGTCATAAATGGAAGGATGGCTTGCTTTTCCGCCTGTAGATATGCGATATTCCTTGTCATTTCTTACTTCAAGTGCATAAATATTCGTTCCACCATCGCGCTTGTCTTTCCAGGCTACAACACCGTCCTTAAAGGCAATCTCTTCAGGATCAGTTACTCTTGCATGCTGGTTTGTAAGAACGCGTTCTTTATTCTTTTTCAGATCGTACGCATATAATTCATAGCCATTTTTCTCTTCTTGAGCCCACACTACCGTGTTTCCTTCAATACGTGGAGCTACTTTCTTAGAACTATTGCTAGAAATTTTCTTCGCTATACTTTCGTCATCTACATCATAAAGCACAACGGAATAATTCTTACCAGATTCCTCTACCCAAACTGCATAATCCCCATCAAAGTCCATGCCATAGGCAGTGGCTGTCGTATCGCCATTTACTGAAATTTTTTCTTCATCATAATTAGCTGCGAAAACGGGGTTCACACTACTAATTAATGTCGTCGCCATGGCAAAAACAGCTATCCATCGCTGAAAGCTCTTCTTCCTCATACTGTAACTCCTCTCGACAAAATATTTCCATTATCTCTATCCTTCTTATTATTTATCAATTAAATGGAGAAGTAAATAAAAATCTTTGAAAGAGGGAATGAAAAAGCAAAAAACACACTCATAAAGAGTGTGCTAAATAATCAAAGAAATTGATATATTCGAAAATACATCTTCAAAATCTATTCATGTTCGTTATCATGCTGATGGCACGGGCAGTCACATAAACCATAAAGCGTTTTCACCTGAGGTGATTCTAAATGTTCAATGATGTCTCCGCATTTCTGACAAACGATTGTCGTCATGATAAGCCCCCTATGAAATAAGTGTACTCACAAAATAATGTGAATCAAATTAATATGTCACATTAGTTCTATAAATGTGTTACATTAATCTTAATACGACATACTTTAACTGTCAATAGGCTAATGAACACAACTTCTATCCTCTAATTCTTTTATAAACTCAATCCAAGTAACCTTGACACCCCAAATTAGTATGTCACAATTATGATAAAGCCATCTTATTCATCTAAAGAAACAGCCCCCTTCACAGAATGAAGGGGGCTGTCATATTGCCAGTTATTAACTGTATCTAGGCTAGTATTGATCCTGAAAAGGCATGGACGGTAAGTTATCACGAAAGAATTGAGAGAGCTCTTTTGCTTGGGTAAGACAAGTCAATTTAAAGATTTGTTGCAAATGTTTAGGATTTATTGTGTCTTCTGAACTTAGTAACGTTGATTGCCCTGTCTGCATACATACCACCAATGGTTTCCCGAAAAAACGATGTGTATACACGATTCCAAAATCATAACGTGTCGTGTCGGTTGTATAGCCCAGAAAGCGAACCTTGGCATCTTCGTTCACGTCATACAACAATTCCATGGCTTCCATCGCGATACCCTCCCATCTTGTATGATTTTTTATCTCTTCATCCAGACTAGTCATAAGCCCTATGATGGCTTAATTAGAATATGAGAAGAAGATAAAAAAATTCCTTTCGATCAAGCCCATTTCTTACATGTAAAAAAAATGCACTTTCAAATGTAACCTTTTTTACATAATTTGAAACTTTTATCTTTATATCCCGTACTTATTACAGAAGATATTCATCCGGCAGAGCTTTGATTCTCAGGAAAGCGCTCTTCACCTTCCTGAATCCATCTCACCTTATCTGCACCGTGCAAGGTTTGAGCAAGGAATAACATGCACTCAAAAAACAGTTCTACTACCACAACGGAGTATCGTTCCTTTAATTTTTCTAAAGCCTCAGTCAAACGGAATAGACTGGGCGTATTTTTCCTACTTTTTTCAATAACCTCACGACCTGCGCTTGTAGGATAAACATGAACAACCCTTCCATCAATATCGGATTTTTCAATGCTTACTAATTGTTTTTCCATCAGCTTTTTTATATGAATGACAATAGATGAGGGATGCCAAAACGTCCAATCAGCAATCTGCGTAACACGTACTCCTTCGTAGCAGCAAATGATCCACAAAATATTTAATTGTACGGATGAATCCAAATTCGCTGCCTTGGCAGCTCTTTCCCAATCGTCTTTGTTTACAACATTGATTGCTCGTAATGTATTTAACGCTTCATGCACCTGTCGTACCGCTGTATCCTTCATTTTCCCATTCCCCCAACTGATTTTTGTCTCTCTACAAGTATAAATTTTCATCATTGTACTATTTTCAGAAAATATAATCAATTGCTTTCCGTATTTTGTGTCCGCTTGCAGAAGCCTAAACTGTAATGCTACACTAAATGTGGAAGAAAATTCGTATTTTTGATATGGGAGTGAACTGATTCGTGAATATGCAATCCGCCTATGTATACCTAGTAGATGGTTCCATCGCCTCCACGGTTACTCTTGAAGATGTCAAAACATTTTTACAAAAATACCGAAAGAAAACCAGTAAAACAGGACAACAATTGGATTGGAACTATACAGATGCCTCCTTTCCCTATCATATCGAAGAACCTGCGGAAGGAAAAGACACATTTTTCATTTTAAAGGGCAAAGATCAGAATCTTTATAAATATGTGATCATTGGCGTAGGCACACGTCTAAAAGACAATCAGGAGCGGGCATTCATTCAGGTTAGTATTCCCGACACAGCTACTCAGAATGATAAAAGTAAAGGCAACGAATACTGTCGTTATTTAGCCCGCGAAGTAAAAGGAGAGCTTCACCTATTCAACGGCAGAATTCAATATTTTCAGCCACGCAAGCCTTAAATTCGGATTTTTCAAACAGATGTCCAAGCAAAATGGCACCCTTCCAATATGATACATAGTGAAGGTGCTTATCTCACTATAAGTACCTTCTTTGACTCCACCATCCGGTTATAAGGAGGTGCTTTTTTATAGAACGCTCTGATTTCATTTCGCTTGTACGTACACCGGCTCAGATCGCCTTTGAAAAGTATAATATTTACGCCTCTATAACCATTGCTCAAGCCATTTTGGAATCTGGATTTGGTAACTTTATTCCAAAGGACACTGCTACAGGTCGGACATCCTATAATCTTTTTGGAATAAAAGGAGTAGGTCCCTCAGGCTCTGTTCATGTAGAAACCAAAGAATATCTTCAAGGCTCCTGGGTTACAAAAACACAAGAATTCAAAGCCTATCATAGCTTTCTTGAATCCATTGAAGACCACTCACAGCTCTTATTACGTCCTCGCTATCAATCCGTTATTCAAGCAACTACTCCTTATCAAGCAGCCCAACAGCTAGAACAAGCCGGATATGCTACCGACCCAGACTATGCGGAAAAGCTACAAAATATAATCAAAACCTATAATTTAATTCAGTATGATCAAAAAAAGTCCCCCTCTGAGAATTTTGTAGCTACTTGGAAGCTAGAAATAGGTAAGCGTGCCCTCGCAGAAGGAATTATCACGTCTCCAGAATGGTTGCATGACTTAGATAAGCCTATGCCTGTCTGGGCTGTACTAGCAGTGGCGCTGCGTGTGTATGACAAATGTCGTGAAGGTAAGGAAACGCAATGAAAAACAAAAGACAGGTTCCCTGATCGGGTCCTGTCTTTCCTATAGGTGCTACGAAAGTATTTCAGATCTGGTTAGCGAATAGAATCTTCCGTCTACCATACGTATGCCAAGATCGACACAATATTTACACCCTTCCATTACTCCGTAGAGAATCCAATTGCTTGCTCGATAGTTGATGTCATAATCTGTATAGCTGTCTAGCCCGTCATTTTTAATTTCAGTCCGGTACGTTACATCATACAGACGCAGAACTAGCGGCAGCTCATGGAATGGAATGGAAAATTCTTGCTCAATCTCTTGCTGGTATTCCTCCGTCACAAGCCAAGAGGCTAAAATCGATTGGGGGTCTTTCCAGGCAATACGTATACTCGGGCCGTCTGTATCTGTTGATGACCGCGTGGCTTTTGTCTTCATTCGCTTTCATCTTTCCTTTCTTACATTACATAATAGTAATTACTTCTAACCATTATATCATCAGGTAGCTAATTTTGAAAACGGTGGAAGAGCATTTTATCTCCCTACTGTAAAGGAATTCTCTCCCACAACGATCATGTTTGCATCCTTTTCTTTTTTCATTGTTAGCTGTACTTTATACGTACCGTTCTTTTTTAACTTTGTGGAAACAAAGGGTTGGGAGAAGAAGAATCCGCCATCGCGTACAGAGTAGGATTTCTCCTTGCTGCTATCCACCACATTGCCATCCGGACCGATAATGTTGACTTTGACGCTCATATCCTTAGCATCAATGATATTATCTACCTCTACATATACGCCAAAGTTACGCGGAATGTTTTTTTCCAGAAATCCTGTTACGGGATTAGTCAGCACAATATCATTATTTTTGTTTTGCTGAACTCCTTCAAGTACCATAATATTGACATTCGGCTTATCGATGAACAGTTTACCTGTCTCTCTATCATAAGTAGCAAAGCCACCAAGGCTAGTAATCAATTCTTGCGTCATATCAAGTGTTGAAGCCGTAACCTCTATTTTAGTATTGCGCTCTCCATTGAAATATGTACGTATGCTGGTATCTCCCCATGCAGTTGTAGCTGTAGCTGCAACAATGACAGTTGCAAGTCCTGCTATCCATTTCTTTTTCATCACAATTCCTCCATCAATCATAATATATAGAAAGCCGAAGCTTATACTTGTATGCTTTCAGATCAAAAGGATATATGTTCCTTTTTGTTTTCTTTATATCTTAGACGCATTATTTCTTAAATAGTTGTGGTTAAAAAAGAACTTTTTTACCTTCATCCACAGTATCCACAGTATGTTCTCAAATTTTATGCACAAGTGGATAATAGTGATTTGAAGCTAATTCTGATAGCAAAGCTTCCTTTTCTCATTGATGACTTAGATTAGATTGTGGATAACCAATCGGATATTTGTACATATAGCAAAAGACGACCCACAGGCCGTCTTTGGTTGCTTTTTAGTTGTTTTCATTTGACATTGCATTTTCATATTGGCGAAAGAAACGGGTGACGATTTCGATTGCATGCTCGATAGCTTGTTCGTTTGGTTCTAGCTTAGCATGGTGCAAGCCATAAGGAGTGTCTACACCGAGCCAAAATAAAAAGCCAGGGATTTCTGCCAAAAAGTATCCGAAATCTTCACCGGTCATCGCTTCGGTGCACCGAACCAATGTAACATCATCCTGACGATCCAACCAGCTCATAAATCGTTTGGACAGCTCTGGATCATTATACACCTGACAGTACATGGCACCATAATCAATTGTTGCTTCACAATCGAAGCCTATTTCTATCCCTTGGACGATCGCTTCAATCCGCTGTTTAATCTTACGCATCGAACCCTGAGACAGCGTGCGAATCGTTCCTTCTAGTCGAGCTACCTCGGCGATAATATTTTGCTTTGTACCGCCTTCGATTTTACCTACCGTAATTACTCCAGCATCTAACGGATTTACATTTCGAGCAACAATCGTCTGTAATTGGGTCACAAGCTGTGCCGCTACAACTACCATATCATTGGCGAGATGCGGATAAGCTGCATGCCCCCCCTTTCCCTTCACCTCAATAAATAATTCTGAAGTGTTGGCAAAGAAAACTCCTTCTTTCATTGCAATGGTACCGACTGGATATTCTGGTGCGATATGCAGAGCAAAGATAGCATCGGGCTGATAGCAACGAAATTCAGGGCTGGCTAGCATTGGTTCCGCGCCGCCTGGTCCCTCTTCTGCTGGTTGAAAAACAAACAATAAATCGTCTTCAGCAGGACTTTTGGCAAACTCACTTAGGATGCCAAGCCCTATAGCCATGTGTAGATCATGTCCGCATGCATGCATATAGCCCTGATGTTGGGAACGAAAATCATAGCTGGTCTCCTCTTCAATCGGCAGTCCATCCATGTCAGCACGCCAAGCTAGCATTCGCTTCGGAGATGTCCCGTTTACTTTAACTAGCACACCTGTTTTCCAAGTTGTTACCTCAAGATGCTCCTGAGGTAACTGGGCAATAAATGAAAGCAAAAACTGCTGCGTTTTAAACTCGGCAAAACCAGGCTCCGGGATCTTGTGCAACTCACGGCGAATAGCTACAAAAGGGGGTGTCATTTACATAACCTCTCCCTTCACGCGGGCCGCCTGCTCTAACACGTCGCGGAAACACACCATAAGGCGGTCGATCTCCTCGCTGGTTAGGGTGAGCGGAGGCAATAGTCGAATAATCGTTTTCTGCGTAACATCAATTAAAAAGCCGGCCTCTAGCATCCCTTGTTGGATATGGCTAACCTCTTCTGGAGCTAGCTTCGTCTGAATGCCGAGCATCATGCCTTTGCCTCGAATATCAGATAGAAGCTGTGGATATTCATCAACTAAATGAGCTATACGAGCCCATAAATACTCTGCTTGCTTTTTCCCCTCTTCAAGCCATCCATCTACCAGCAGAGCTTCCATAACCGCATTGCCCAATGCTGCACTTAAAGGGGAGGGGGCAAATGTTGTCCCATGGTCTCCAGGTTTGAAAAGATTCGCCAGTTTTTCTCCAGCAATCACCCCACCAAGCGGCAATCCACCGCCGACACCTTTGGCAAATAAGATAAGATCAGGTTCCACAGTCGTATGCTGGTAAGCAAACAGTTTACCAGTTCGCCCCATACCTGTTTGAATTTCATCCATAGCAAATAGCATGTCATGTTCTTTACACAGAGCAAAAGCTGTTTGCAAAAAGCTCTCCGAAAGCGGAATAACTCCACCCGATCCGAGAACTGGCTCCATTAATAAGCAAACAGGTGAGTACGTCGTAATAATCTTTTGCAATCCTTCTATATCACCAGGAGCTACCTCATATACAGGAAATGCCGGCAACGGGTAATCCTGATAAACATGAGCTTGTCTTGTAAGCTTGACAGCTCCAAGCGTCCTACCGTGGAAGCTATTTTTTAGCACAACAATCCCAGCATTCTCTTTTCCGGTCATTTTGGCCCATTTATGCACAAGCTTGATCGCGGCTTCTGTTGCTTCAGCTCCTGAGTTACTAAAAAAAACTTTTCCCGGAATCGTATGCGTAACTAACTGCTCTGCCAATGTGATGGCTGGCTTGTTCAAAAAAATGTTGGAGATGTGCAAGAATTTCTCTCCCTGTTCTACAAGAGCTTCTACAATTTTGGGATGAGAGTGGCCCAGAACAGAGACAGCCAGACCAGTAAACAAATCAAGATAAGCTTTTCCCTCTGTATCAAGTAAATAATTGCCCTCTCCCTTTTCAATTGCAATCGGCAATCGTTTGTAGGTGGACATCAAATAGGTTTCATCTTTTTGTAGCCAATCCGTCATGGGAAGACGCCCCTTTTATTCAGCACAATCAATGACTAGCTGATATGATATATATCTTACAGTTTCTTACACGCTTATAGCTGACGTAGTTCTTGCATAATCTCTGTTTTGGATTTGGTTTTTGCATCAATTTCTTTTAGGATTCTTGCCGGTGTCCCAGCCACTACTACGTTTGCAGGAACATCCTGTGTTACAACAGCTCCCGCAGCAACCACTGAGCCTTTACCAATCCGCACACCCTCTAAAATAACAGCATTTGCTCCAACCAATACATCATCCTCAATAATTACAGGTGTGGCAGAAGGCGGCTCGATAACACCCGCTATGACAGCTCCTGCTCCAATGTGGCAATTATTACCAACCGTACCGCGTCCGCCAATAATAACGCCCATATCGATCATAGTACCTTCTCCGATAGAAGCACCGATATTAATTACTGCACCCATCATAATTACTGCATTATTTCCAATGTGTACTTGATCACGAATGATAGCACCTGGCTCAATACGCGCTTGAATTTCCTTTGTATCTAGCATCGGGATTGCAGAATTGCGACGATCGCTCTCTACCACATAGTCCTCAATGCTGTCCTTATTGGCTTCAAGCACAGGCTGTACGTCCTTCCATTCGCCAAACAATACACCTACATTGCCTGTAATAAAGGTTTTTGTATTTTGACCAAAATCAATTCCTTCTAAATTTCCCTTTACATGCACCTTCACAGGCGTCTTCTTCTCGCTCTTTTGAATAAAGCTGATAATTTCGTGGGCATTCATCATGTTCATCGAGTGTTTCCTCCTACCAATTTGGTTTATGTAATCGCTATTGCAAAATTACTGTTTTGAAAAAAGAATAACCCCTTGATAAGCAAAAAAGCAACGAGTGGATTCGCCTACTCATTGCTGGTTCTACCTTGGCAACTCATAAATAGCGCTCCACGAAAGGCGCACCTTTCATGACAAGACGTACGTTATTCACGTACACCCCAGCCGTAGATTGCCGGTCAGCAACGACTTCGGCGCATTGACCTTTTATCCTGTCCTCATCGTCCCGGCGATGTAAAGCAAACAGGATGACTCATCCGCTGCGCACCTCTATTTTGGATTATTCCTATATAATTTTCACTTCACTTTATCAGATAAACCCTTACCTGACAACCGCTTTGTACAAATGGATTTTTTAAGCAAATCGGTATAAAAGAAAAATCGAAACGGGTACGATCACAAAAGCCGTAGCTACAATCCCAACCCAACTGATCCATTGCTTTGATCGTTCACCAATTAATAAATGAACGAAGCTAAAATAGATGGGAAAAACGCCTGTACCAAAAGCAACTAATAAAAATAAAGTGCTAAATTGTTCTCCTCGGTAAAAGTTTAATCCATAGAGGAGCCAGACAAACCAAACAGCTAATAACACAAGGCCAATAAGATATGGTTTACGCATGGACGCTCTCCTTTTAAAAAATTGACAGCTTCGAAGCCTTTCCATTTAGTTATAACATACAATTCAGGAAATTTAAAAATTACATAAGTAAAAAAGCACCCCTTAAGAGGAGTGCTCCAACCATTTTGTGTTTACATATTCTGATTACTTTTTGCCTTTTTCTGCTGTGAGTGAGGAGTCTCCTTCATAAAGCTCGTATCGTAATCAACCCATACATGCTCCTCATCGTGCTTTGTTGTATCCTTCATAATTCCTTTATACAAGTAGTAGAACAAGATGAAAGAGAAGACTAAGACCCCTATGATCGGATACATAGCAATGCCGATTTCCATGGTTTTATATCCCCTTTCCAAATCATTACCAATATTATACTTTATTTAACAGAACATTCAAATGACTTTAGACACATTTTAGACATATTTTATTTCACAAAAAAGCTCTCGCTACCAATATCGCGAGAGCTTCGGCACAATTAATCCAAATCCCCTGGAAACTCCTTCATTACAGAGCTTTTCCAAATGATTTCACCTTGTTTATTGACATAACAAAAGCTATATCCTTGTTCGTCATGTGTTACCACATAAGCCAAACCGTTATGAAATACACCGCCCGATTCAAATTGAGGCTTAATTACCATTTTTCCTTGCTTGTTGATAAATCCATATTTGCCATTCACCTTAACAGAAGCAAGTCCCTCGGAAAAAGGCAATGTACGTTCATAAGTAGGTGGAAGTAAAAACTCACCTTTTTTGTTAATATAGCTTGCTTTAAAATCCCCATCCACAGCAACCATCACATCGGCTACTCCTTCTGAAAAGCTCCCAGGCTCAAAACCCTCTGGTTTCACTACCTCCTGACCCTGCTTGTTGATGAGACTATATCCCTTCTTCTCACCCGCATAGACTAGGGCCAGCCCTTCTTGAAATGGATTCGCAATTTGATAAGTAAAAGGAATGATGACCTTTCCTGTTTGATCAAGATAACCTGCTTTTCCATCCTTATAGGCTACAGTGGTACCTTCTTGAAAGCCCCAGACAATCTCATATTCTGGTTGAATCACGATTTGTCCACTCTTATTGATAAAACCATATTTATGATTTTCACCTATAGCAGCTAGACCATTTTGAAAGCTACGAGCAAATTGGAACTTGGCTGGGATCACCATCTTATTTTCTTTATTGATAAAACCAAAGCGATCCCCTGCTTTAACAGCAGCTACTCCTTCTGAGAACGAATCGGCTTCCTCATACTGAGGTGGGATTACAAAAGAGCCATGCTGGTTGATAAACCCGTATTTCCCATCCTTCTTAGCAACGGCAAGCCCTTCATGAAACTCACCAACCACTTCAAATTGGGGAGCAATGACTACCTTTCCCGTTGCATCAATAAAGCCATGCTTATCTTGATCCTGTATAGAATATAGGCGAACTTCTTGTTTATCCTCGACTGAAACAGATTCTTCTGTACCGGCGGATTTGGTTGTTTGTGTGCCTTGTTGACCAGCGCCTTTAGTCTCCTCGGACACCTGAGCTACATATACCGGTTTCTCAGCCGCCTGCAAAAAATGCTGTGAACCTGCTGCATGTATGAATGGTAGACAAAGAACTGCTACAATACCTGTTTTTGTCCATTTTGAGATGTTCATTACTCTCCACCTGCTTCCTCGAATTTCATATTGTTATTGAAGAAGAGACATGTCAATTTACTAAGCTACTTGCTATGTATTCTTTCCATAAAAATAAGTGCTACCTATAAAAAGCTGTCTCGGACTTTTGTGCTCGTCTTTTAGGCTTTCCTGTTTACTTATTTATTAGACGTACTTAGATGCCAAAACGTTTTCATCTTTTTTTTACCAATTTCTCTTACATCTTGCCTTATATACAGTAACCCTACCCCTACTATTTAAATTAAAGCTCGATCTTGGTAAAAAAAAACACTGGAATAGCTCCAGTGCTCAATCGTTATGCTTGTATGCGCCGTAAAAATTGTTGCGTTCGTTCGTTTTTTGAATGCTCAAAGACTTCCTCAGGAGTCCCCTGTTCCAAAATGACACCGCCATCCATAAAAAGGATACGATCGGCTACATCTCGTGCGAAATTCATTTCATGGGTAACGATCACCATTGTCATTCCCTCTTCTGCTAGCTGTTTCATCACCTTCAATACCTCACCAACTAATTCCGGGTCTAGTGCAGAGGTTGGTTCATCAAACAGTAGCACTGCTGGATCTAGTGCCATCGCACGGGCAATACCTACTCGCTGCTGTTGTCCCCCAGATAGCTGATGGGGATACATGTTCATTCGATCAGCAAGACCCACTTTTGTAAGCATTTCCTCCGCTCTCGCCTTGGCTTCTTCCTTCGAACGTTTTTTTACAATAACTTGTCCTTCGATGACATTCTCTAGGGCTGTCATATGCGGAAAAAGATTATAGCTTTGAAAAACCATGCCTGATTGCTTACGAATAGGAAGCAAATCCTTTTCCTTCATTTTGGTAGCAGGTGTAAAGTCAAGACGTTGATCTCCTATTTTCATGCTTCCCAACGTAGGTATTTCCAAAAGATTCATGCATCTAAGCAATGTAGTCTTTCCAGAGCCTGAGGGGCCTATGATAACGACTGCCTCCCCTTTTTTAATCGTTACAGATATATCCTTTAAAACATCAATTTGTTGAAAGCTTTTATGAAGTCCTTTTATCTCAATCATGATGCTTCTCTCCTCCTACCTAGCCATACGGCGTTCCAGACGATGTTCCACACGGCTTTGCAATGCTGATAATATCGTACTGAAAAACAGATAGATAATCGCGACCTCACAATAGAGCACCAAGGGTTCGTATGTCATCGCAGTAATCTGTTGCGAAATCTGAAACATCTCTGTCACTGTAATAGTAGCGGCTAGAGAGGTATCCTTCACTAGACTAATAAACGAATTACCAAGCGGTGGTATCGCCACACGTAGAGCTTGAGGAAGAATAATTCGGCGTCTTGCCTGATTTTTGGTCATCCCAATTGTATAAGCCGCTTCCCACTGCCCCTTAGGCACTGATTGAATAGCTGCACGGATCACTTCGGAGTTATACGCTCCTACACTCAAAGAAAAACCAATAATGGCAGCCGGAAATGGATCAATAGTAACACCTAGCTTTGGTAGGCCATAGAAAATAATGAATAATTGCACTAATAATGGAGTACCTCTGATAACCCATACATAAAAGCTGGAAATTCCATACAACAATTTATTCGTTGATAAACGAGCAATCGCAGTAAAAAAGGCAAGTATTAATCCAATGATAAAAGAAACTAGTGTAAGAGGTATCGTGAACAAAATTCCCGCCTTTAACAGCGGGAAAAATGAATCCACGATAATACCGATAATACGATCAGATTGTTCCACTTCCATTCAGTCCTATCTGTATTATTTGGAGACGTCTGCACCAAAATATTTCTCGGATATTTTCAAATAAGTACCATCAGCCTTCATCTCTTTTAACGCTTTATTTACTGCTTCAATTAGTTCAGGATGTTTGCCTTTTGCAAACATCATTCCATTTTCAGTAGCGTTAGGATGCTCGGCTGCAATTTTTATTTTCACATCAGGCTTTTGTTTCTTAAAGTCGAGGAAAGATAGCCCATCGTTAACAGTTGCATCTACTCGCTTGGACAATAAAAGCTCAATAGCCTGATTAAACCCTTCCGATTGTACAATTTCAGCCCCATTCTCTCGTGCTAGGTCTGTTAAATTACTTGTGAGGGTTTGCGCTGATTTTTTTCCTTTTAAATCTGCAAAAGTCTTGATTTCATTATTATCCTCATTAACAATTAACACCGCTTTTGACACGATGTATGGGTCGGAGAAATCAAATTTTTCTTTCCGATCTGGTCGTATACCCACCTCATTTACAACCATTTCAAAGCGATTTGCTTCCAGTCCTGCAATCATGCCATCCCATTTGCTTTCAATGAATTCAGGTTCTACCCCGAGACGTTTTGCAACTTCACGAGCGATTTCCACATCAAAGCCTGTTAGCTGTCCTGTAGAATCATGGTAGGTGAAGGGTGCGTAAGTGCCTTCTGTACCAATTCGAATCTTCCCAGCCGTTTTGATCGCTTCCAAGGAGTTTTTCGCTGTTGTGTTTCCTCCTTGCCCGCCTGTGGCCCCCTGATTAGATGACCCACAACCAGCTACAAATAGAGAGAGCGCTAAAATAGAAACAAGTGCAGTAGAGTACCAAGCTTTCTTCATTTGTTAAACCCCCAGTTATCTTATCGGATTTTACCCCTTTGAAAATCATAGTAACATTTTAACGACTTGTCAATAATGAGTAAAGCAAATTTTTGCATGAAATGTATTTATCATTATTTTGGTTCATTCTGTGATCCAAGATGTGTTACCACTAGGTTTTGTCTTTTTCCGTATAGGTATGTAAGTAGCCCCGTACATACCGTGAAAATACTCATTAGGATAAGAAAGGGGGAAACCCCAATAAAATCCAGGCTTGCTGATGTAAGAAGCATAGCGACCTGAATAATAATCCGGTCCACGATTTCTTTAAAACTAAAAAATCGTCCCTGGACCATTTCGGGCAGCCTTTTTTGAAACACGGTAGTTACCATCGGAAAAATAAAGCCTAGAGTAAAACCGAGCAATCCAAATGAAAGTAGCACCATCACCGGACTTGTACTAAATGACATGCCCCATTCTGCAATTCCGATGACAACTACAAGTAAGGAGGATACTCTTACTAAGTTTACTTGACTTACCAATTTTTGTACAAAAACCCCTGCAAGAAGTACACTTGCTCCTTCTATCGCATAGATATATCCCATAATCGTCGAGGAATCTTGAAGTTTTCCAAAGGCTAAAACCAATAAATTAAATCCGCCTAAGAAGAGTGTCACTACCCCAGTGCTAATCAGCCCAACGGTTACCGATGGCTCTTTTTTCATTATTTCGAAAACTTCTATAAATTTCAATTTTTCTGTTTGCTTACGTTTATGGTGTGACTTCGGAATTCGCACAAATAGCACAATAATTACTAGTATAAGAAAGCCGATAACCGCCCCCATAGTAACCGCCTGCATCGTAAACACTGTTAACAGTAGCCCCCCGACGGCTGTACCCGCAATTCTAGCCATGGTAGCAATGTTCATATACAGTGTATTTGCAGAGAGGAGATTAGCCTCCCCAACCAATGCCGGCAAGCCTGCCCGTACGGTTGGCAAATACATGGAACCAGCTACTTGATTCACAATTAACGAAGCAACTAGCCAGCCAATGGAGGTGTAACTAATGGCCAAATACATAAAAATAGGGGCCAAACACCTCAAACAGGAGGAAGCAATCAAAATCTTTTGCTTATCATACAGATCAATCATTTTCCCTACAGTTGGTAAAAATAGAATGCTAGCAAGCATCCCTGTCATGAGTAACAGGCCTGTTCCCAAATTGGTTTTCATTATCTGTGACATAAACTGTAGATTTAGCAACAGACAGACCCACATGGTAACTCCAGCAACAATTTCTCCTGACATTAATAACAGAAATGACTTGTTCTTGTGAATAGGTTGAATGGTAACCAGCTCCGTTATGTACATGTTGTATATTAACTTAATTGTAGTGATCTGAGCTTGTTTTGCAATGGCTGATTTTCTTCAATTTTATTTCATAAATAAAAAAGCCCTCTTCACGGTCGCAAAGAGTGGCCTTTCTTCCAATACGATTTAACAATAAAAATTACCGAATCCGAACAGCCGTTCCAGAAGCAACAACCATCAGCATACCGTTACCGATCGTTTCAAAATCTAAATGAATACCGATAACTGCATTCGCACCTATTTGAGCAGCCTTATCCTTCATCTCGTTAATGGCAATCGCTCTTCCTTCTGCTAGCTTATTTTCATAGGCACCGCTTCGTCCGCCTATAATGTCTCGGACCCCTGCCATGAAATCTCGAACAATGTTAGCAGCCATAATTGCTTCGCCTGTTACAATATCAAGATACTCCTCGACATCTCTACCCTGAACAGTATGTGTTGTGGTTATTAGCATGTTGTCCTCCTTAAGCTGTTAGATATCTTGTCTTAACAAGTATTACGTTTCGTAGTGGCTGGAGGTTTCAAATTTGTTTTTATAAACAATCTCTTCTAGCTGGAATCACAATGGTTTCTGTTGCATTTTGAACCTCTACAATAATGGGTTTTACATCTGAACTACCACATATCGGGCACCTTTGTTGATCATAAAAAATACTGCAGCAATGAATGCAAGTAAATTTCATCTGTCACTCCTCCTCCCAGTACGCTGTATTATACGCTCTCTTCCTTAAAAAAACTGTCTCTTTTTGTAAAACACACGTAATAAAATATTTTATCGTAAAGCTCTTTCTCTTATGTATGAACGAGGCAAGGTACTTTGTGCATGGACAAAGTACCTTTGATCGCTGAAACCAAAAGATAATCATTTCTTTTTGAGCTTTTTTACGCTTTCCAGCGCTCGCAATAAAAAATCGGGCACAGGCAGACCCAGCCGATGACAGTTTTCGATAATAGAAATCCCTTCATTCCCAATCATAAATAAAATGATTGTATCTCGTAAAAACCCTTGATTACTTCCACTAATTAAATCCAATTGGTTGGCTATAATGATAAAAGCAAACATACCAACCTTTTTAGCTATTCCTCGAAACCCTTCCTGGCTACTAAGCGACCTGGTATACCATGCAGCAAGTACACCCGTTATATAATCGACAACGATAAAAATGCAAAATGCCGTAAACAGCTTATCTATGCCACCCACTAAATAGGTGAAAATGGCAATTACGGCCCCAGTCCAAACGAGATGAGAGCTGTCTTCCCCCGAGTACATCATATTTTTAGCTACCTCCTCCTGCCTGTTGGCTAGGTATAAACCGAGGTACCTTTCTTTTCTTATGCTATATCTTTCCCTGATATTCCAATAACCAGCGTTCCACCAAGTGATGTAAGTTTTTTTGTCGATTCAATAGAACACGTTCAGCCTGCTGTTTTTGCGTCAGACTTAATAAAGAACCTGGAATCCGTCTTACTGTTTGTTTTATAAGCACAGGTGATAGTCGTTGAATCTTTTGAATAAACGGCTTTACTTGACTGTATTCTTGGATATAGTGGGTAAGACCCCGCAAGTAGTGATGATTATAGAGGGCAACATGTTCCCACTGCTTGGAATACCATGGAATTTTGCGAAAAGTAAAGGTTCCCAACAGAGACATACTATGATCAATAGCATAAAAGTCATATGCTTTCTGAGTAGGGAAAATTATGATGTTCTCATTATGGCGATCTACATTGACAATCCAAATATCAAAGACGAATAGCTCTATCAATCTTTCTGGGGATTGCAATTCGTTGATAGCCCTTGGCCCTTTTCGCCGATAGAACTCCTCCCAGCTATAAAGACGGCCTTTTCTTTTTTTATGAGACACTATGCCCCTTTTCCCTTGAATGGTGACCACTTCGATTTTTGCTACTGAGATGCCTAGCTTGCGAGCAAGTCGATAGGAAAGTAACTCCATAGCTAAAACAGGACCAAGCCTTTTTGCTGTACCTCTATTCATATATTTAAAAAATCCAATTTGTCGGTTTCCTTCCCTTCCTTTTCTAACCTGCCAAACAGGGCCTAAAGGGCGGTTATATTTTTGAACAGGTACCCAGCTTATCCCTGGCTTTCTCATAGCCATGACTCCTCTATTTATTATTATTTTCCTGCTGTAAGGTTTGGCACGGCTTATTCTCTACGAAAGCATAATTGATTGATCATCCGATTGTGGAAACAAAAAGCCATCGGCTACAGCCAATGGCTCCTTGTTACGTACACAAATTTACTTCTTAAAACCTTTATGTCTGGCATGAACCACTAGGGTTTCGCCTGGATTTAAAATCACTGTTACATGGCGATGACGACATTTTTTACGGGGCTTCTCATGATTCGTCCATACTGAACTAGTAGAGTTTTCCCAAGGAAGATCAGAATGACTTTCATGATGATGAGGATGACGATGATGACGCTGTCTACACTTGCAATGTTTTTTACTCATAAAAACACCTCCTACTGTGATACTTTAGAATATGAGTAAAAGATAAGCATTGCTTGGACGATAGAAACAGTAGATATGACCAATTTATAACCTCTCCTAAAGCACCTGATTTTCTCTTTACCTCATCATGCATACAAAAAAGCTCAGTAACACACACTTATGATAAAGAAACGGTCTTAACCGAATCAGAATGATGAGGTGAAAAAAATGAATGGCATGGAATTAGTGGAATTCTTACGAGAAACAGAAAATAAAATGATGCATATTCATAGAGCCATTGACCATATTAGCAATGAGCCTACCTTAAAGGAATCCGTAGCCGTTCTAACAGAAGTTATCACCGACTACCAGTCACAAACGGATAAGGTGAAGTCAACTTTAAGACATATGGATGTTAATCCCCATCAAGGGAAGCATCAAAACGAGGATGATAGCGAGGAATAATGATTTTTCCTTCAAAAAAACAGCGCTTTTCTCTTTATTACGAGAAGCGCTGTTTTTCCACTCTTTCAGTTTATGAAGGAATGGGAATCCCCAATTCTTCCAGACGATTGGTTAGGTAGGTACGATTGCTCAGAATAATTGGATCTGTTGGTCGGTATGCTCGTGCCAATTCATTATGTTTGTATGCCTTCTCAAACTGTTCTAAGCGATCATAGCAAACACATAGTTGCAAATGTGGGAGCCAGGTCCAGCATGCTTCTTTCCGGAATCCCCACGATTTAGGTTTGGATATTGTAGTAGCGAGATCATACCAAAAAAGCGCCCTTTTCGGTTCATTTTTTTGTAACCAATAATATCCTAGCCGACAGCATGCCTCAGCTCGTGGCAAGCCATATTCCAAACTTTTTAATGCATACTTGATTTCTTCTTCTGGAAGCTGTAGTCTCTCATAACAGAAGCATAGCTGCTCGAGTAGCATCCCCGGTTCCTCTACAGGTGGTAATTCTTTATTCACAAACTTCTTATAAATCTCGATAGCCTCTTCATATCTTTCATGATCCTTTAATTCATTGGCATAATAATATTTGTCCCTCGGGGATAATAAAATCCCATCTGCTATCGCACTTTCGTATAATTGCAAATTTCTGTTATGAAATTTTTGCTCACGTGGACGATGGGTAACGGCAATATCAACTTCAAAACACTTAGCATAGGAATACTGAATATACTCATGAACCATGCCTATCCAGGAATGCTTATGGGTTCGCTTTATCATTCTTTCACGAGAATAAGGAAGAATGATATTGCCAAATTCATCTTTACTAGTATGATAAGGCATGATGATTACATCAATACTCGGGTCAATTTTATGCTTATAGAGCTGTAGTTTTTTCCGATCAATTTCCTCCAGTACATCATCTGCGTCCATCCACATAATGTAATCCATGGTAGCTTGCTGAAATGAAAAATTACGTGCTTTAGAAAAGTCATTCACCCATTTGAAGTGAAAAATCTTTTTGGTAAACGCCTTCGCTTCCTTAATCGTTTTGTCAGTGGAACCGGTATCCACAATAATAATTTCATCAACTACTCCCTTGACAGAACGAAGACAACGGGCGATTGATTTTTCTTCATTTTTTACAATCATACATAGGCTGATCGTAGCCATACTTCACCCCCCACTCTCAATTACAAGGGCTCGACATGCTTTTGCGGATCAAATGTACCCACCCGTCCCACGATAAGGTTTGGATTATATCCCTGTGTCTCTAGCTGATGTATGCTCATAGGAAGTTGCCATTTTTCTATAAACCGCCTTGCGTTCTCCCAGGAATAGTCTCGGTACTTCACTTTATTTACTAAAAAGGAAGCATGGCCAAAGTGATAAATAAATACATCATTGGCAACCCATAGATTTTTCCCAAACAGACGAGCGCGTAGACAAAAATCATCATCCTCATAGTTGGCTGGATGAAAGCGTTCATCCAATCCGCCAATGTGCTCAAGCAGACTCCGTCTAAATAATATGCAATGGCCTACCAGCTTTCGACTATAGAAGCCTTGATTGGCATAACGTTTGGTCCAATCAATTGCAAACGAATCAACTGTAGCAAGCTCTACGATTTCTTCTGTGCTAATTTGCTGTCCAGGAGATACATTATTGGAACGGGGTCCAACCATACCTAATGACGAATTTTTATTTAACCAATTTATAAGTAATTCGCTCCACTGTGGAGTGACCAATGTATCATTATTTAGCATGACAATATACTCGCCCCGTGCTTCTCGAAATCCTTGATTATTGCCTGCTGCAAAACCACGATTTTCACCATTAGAGATAACGACTGCATGAGGAAGAGAATTCAGGTAGGCAACCGTCCCATCAGTCGAGCCATTATCAATACAGATTAGCTCATAATCTTTTGTATGCTTTTGAATACTTTCCACACACATTTTCGTAATAGGTAAGCCATTACGTGTCAAAATTACAATCGAGAGGTTAGGAGTCATAGCTCTCCTCCTTTATAGCCATACAATCTAGGCGGTACGCATGCAATGCATCACGCCAATGCCGAAGAAGTTGAAAATCCTGTAAACGAATAGCCATATGATCCATCACTGAATAGACGGGTCGGGGGGCAGGACGCGGAAAATCCTGCGTTGTTATGGGGACAACCTTTACTTTTTGCTGAAATTCGGCAAATATCGCCTCTGCAAATTCATACCACGAGCAACTCCCTTGATTGGAAGCATGGTAGATACCGTAACACTCGCTTTTAGCTAGCTGCATTAAAAATAGTGCCAGATCAACAGTATAGGTAGGGGAGCCAATTTGATCAGTGACAACTGAGACTTCTGTCTGTTTTTGTCCAAGCTGTATCATTGTCTTCACAAAGTTATGACCGCTTTTACCAAATACCCAGGAAGTTCGAACAATAAAATGCTTGTGGCATAAGCATCTTGTCAATTCTTCCCCGGCTAGCTTACTTTTTCCATAGACACTTTGCGGATCAGGACGGTCAAATTCAACATAAGGCTCACTTCCCTTGCCAGAAAATACATAGTCTGAGCTAATGTAAACCATTTTGGCACCTATCTCTTGCGCAGCAAGGGCTACATTACGAGTGCCCCACGCATTAACTGCATAGGCCTGGTCAGGTTCGCTCTCAGCCTGATCCACATTGGTATAGGCTGCAGCATGAATAATAACATCAGGCTGATAAGCCTGCACCTGCGCTCTTACCTGATCCAATTGTGTAATATCTAATTCCTGTCGACTGTATCCCTTTACATGATCCATGTCCTGTGAGCATGCAACCAAATCTTGACCTAGTTGCCCCTGTGCCCCAGTGACCAGCACTTTCACACTGCTCCCTCCCTTTTTGCTCCTACGCTAATGGGTATGGTCATGAATGATATGACCATATTGTTGCTTATAATATTCGCGAAAAGCTCCTGATTTAGCTCGCTTCCACCATTGTTCATTTTGCTGATACCAGCAAATCGTATTAGCAAGACCTTCTTCAAAAGTATGAATCGGCTCCCAGCCTAATTCTGTTCGAATTTTGGTGGAATCAATAGCATAGCGGCGATCGTGCTTCGGACGATCCTTGCTAAACTGAAGCAAATTCTCTTCACGATGTAACTCACGGAGCAATGTTTGAAGCAAACTCAAATTCGTCCATTCATTATTGCCGCCAATATTATATACTTCGCCGGGCTTGCCACTATGCATAACAAGATCAATAGCTCGGCAATGGTCCTCTACATGTAACCAATCGCGAACATGTAGTCCATCGCCATAAACAGGAATGTTTTCATATGCAATTGCATTGGTAATAGCGAGTGGTATTAATTTTTCTGGAAATTGATACGGTCCATAATTGTTAGAACAACGTGTGATATTTGTATACATATCATAGGTTTGATGATAGGAACGGACTAATAAATCAGCTGCTGCTTTGGAGGCGGAGTATGGGCTATTGGGGGCAAGCGGAGAATCTTCAGTAAACAATCCAGTCTCGTCTAAAGAACCATACACCTCGTCGGTAGATACTTGAAGAAACTGTTTGATTTTATATCGTTTAGCAAATTCTAGAAGCACCTGCGTACCGGTAATATTTGTTTTTACAAAGTAGCTTGGGTCTGAAATACTTCGATCAACATGCGATTCTGCTGCGAAATTAATAATAAGATCAATTGGAGTCTCATCATCAGAATATAAAGCTTTTTCTCCTGACAGAAGCTTTTCGACCAATTTCTTGTCATAAATAGAGCCTCTCACGAACCGATAATGAGGATGTTCCTCAATATCCTGTAAATTCTCTAAATTACCGGCATATGTGAGATAATCCAAGTTAATGATTTTATAATGGGGGTATTGATGCAGGAGATAATGAATGAAATTACTCCCAATAAATCCCGCTCCACCTGTCACCAATACTTTCATAAATGACTTCCTCCTTATTTAAATACCGTGTTCCAATTAAAATTAATGGTTTTATCATCATAGGCAATTCGATATTCATCTGGATCTTTGGGATCATAAGAATTGTTGGTTAAATAAGTAATGACGGCTGGCTGTTGCCCTAATACTCGATATCCATGTGCCACTCCTCGCGGGATGAACAAAGAGATTAAATGATTCTCACCCATATAATACACGTCGGTCTTTCCTTTAGTCGGCGATTCGTCTCTTAGGTCATGCAAAACGACCTGAGCATTGCCGGCGGGGAAGAACCAGATATCATCCTGCTTTTTATGATAATGGAACGCTTTAATCACACCTGGATATGTCAAGGAGGCTGATAATTGACCGAATTTTTCCAACAGCAAGTCGTCATCACGCCATACCTCCATAAAATACCCACGATCATCCGCAAACTTAATTAGCTTTTTGACTTTCACGCCTTCAATCAAGCTTTATCTCCTCCTCAACCTATCTATTCTCCTTCTAACTTATCCAGTTCTAAGGTGGCGGCTAATTGGTTTGCGTGTAAAATCGAATGGTGGGTTCCAGCATCTGTCCACCATCCCTGAAGTACATCATATGTCATCTCATTTCGCTCAATATACGCATTATTCACATCAGTAATTTCTAATTCTCCACGGGCAGAAGGCTGTAGGGTTTTAATAATGTCAAATACCTTCCAATCGTACATATATATACCCGTTACAGCAAATTGGCTGTCTGGGTGGGACGGTTTTTCTGTGATGGAAACAATTTTTCCTTCATCCAACTTTGGTACACCATAGCGCTCAGGATCAACTACCTGCTTTATCAGAATATTGGCTCCGTACCCACGTTCTTTAAACCTCTTCACATAGTTGGAAATATTATCAGAAAATACATTATCACCTAAGATAACCGTAATCAGCTCTCTATGTGCAAAATCCTCCGCCATTCCTAATGCTTGTGCAATTCCCTTGGGTTCATCCTGTACCTTATACGTGAATTGCATATTAAAATCTACTCCGCTTCCCAACAAATTTACTACATCTCCCATATGCTCACGGCTCGTGACAATTAATACCTCATGAATGTCCGCCTGTTTTAGCTTATGAATGGGGTGATAAATCATTGGATATTTTCCAATCGGTAACAAGTGTTTATTGGTAACCTTTGTTAAGGGATACAATCTAGAACCTGTTCCGCCGGCTAAAATAATTCCTTTCATGTATCGGCCTCCCTAAATCGTTTGACGTTCAGGTCAATCATGTATAGCACCGCTCAACATATCTGCACGATATGTTATTGTATGCTTACAGATAATATCCGCTCACGAAGTAAAGAATTCCCGCTTTAGCCCTATCACGAAAGCTGCACCATCAAAGATTTCATTGGGGCCCACTCTTCGTAGCTTCAAATAAATGCGCAGTAATTTTTTCTTGGTAAGCACGTAATTCTAACGTATCATCTGACTCCCGATCCGGATCAGTAACATAGAGTGCGCCATGAATAAATCGAAGTGTATTAACATAGGCCTTGATCAGCATATCTTTTTCCTGTAAATATCCAAGCAATGGTGCTGCATGTAAGACCAGATGTACCAAATCAATAGAGCCGCCAATGATGATATCATGTTGCTTGACTTGTTGAGCAGGATGCATGCGGAAATAGCTTAATGTATCCGTCATATAAACCCCTTTTCCATTTCGTAGCAACACGATCCAAGAGGCCATATCCACTGTGCACGTATATTTTCTATCTAATAAGGTTCCAAACGGTTCTGTTAAATATTTTTTTCGAAATAATACCGTTGTCGGCTCTCCAATGAAATTCCCCCACTGTAAACCAAGTAACATATTAATTAATTGATCACCATCTAAAATTGTATCCTGTAAGAAATCTGTTTGGGTTTCTGCGATATCAGGTTGAATGGCACCAGTCTCATTGATAATTGCCCGTTTAGAAGTGACCAAAGCGATCTCTTCTTGATGATCCATTTGAAAATAAACCATCATCCTACTAATTTTCTCTGGGTGAAATAGATCATCATCCATCAAAAAATTGATATATTCCCCACTTGCCAGCTCCAGTAGCTTTAGGTCATTTTCAAATTGCCCCAAATTTTGCGGATTTTTGGAATAGATAAGCTGTGGATGCTTCTCCAAATAAGGTTTTATTAGTTGCTCGGTTTCATCGTTCGTGCTGTCATCCCCTACGATAATTTCCAAATTGGAATAATTCTGAGCTAAGGCACTTTGCAATGCTAGTTCGAAATAATGTGGTCTATTATAAGTAGGAATCAGAATACTTACCTTTGGGAGCTCCTTAGAATCATCTTTTGTCACAAGCTTTCCCTCCTTTTCTAAACGTTTACCACCTTTACTAATGTATGTAATTGGGCAGAGACGGTTCTTTGTCAGGTGGAAGAAAACGAATAGGAGAAGGGAAGAAAATTCTCTAGTGTCGATTTTTCTTTAAGTGGAATATGGTAAGAGAAGGTATACCCTTGCTTAAAAACGCAATACCAATCAGCTTCGTATCATTCGGGAAGTAGTTAGCTATTAATCGGAAAAACACGCTTTTCCGTTAAAAAAGGAGAAATACGCAATGGAGAATAGACAGCTTTCTTTCGCGTTTATTAGTTGCGTGAACGACGAAGTCCTCTATAAAGAATGTTTAAATCACATTAGTCAACTATGGGTTCCCCCTGGATTCTCAGTGGAAATTATTTCGATTTATGATGCAGTTAGCATGACGGAAGGCTATAACAGGGCAATGCGACAAAGTAAAGCTAAATATAAGATCTATTTACATCAGGATACTTACATTATGAACACTAGGTTTTTAGTTGATTGCCTCAAGGTTTTCATGGATAAAGAAGTTGGAATGTTTGGAGTAGCAGGTACTAACGATCTCCCTCCCTCAGGGGTTTGGTGGGAAGGCAGTAGGCCTTTTGGAAAGATAATGGCTTATATTAACTCCTTTGGTCACCACAACTTTGGAAATGTTCCCTATCCTTTTCAAGAAGTCACTAGTATTGATGGAGTTATGATGGTAACTCAATATGATATAGATTGGGATGAGAAGATAAACAACTTCCATTTTTACGATGTGTCTCAATCAATAGCTTTTCGTAAAGCAGGATATAAGGTCGTCATCCCTCATCAAGAAGAAAGCTGGATCCTCCATTACTGTTTCGACGACATTAATTTTGAGGAATACAATAAAACAAAATCTATTTTTCTCGACCATTATTCCTTTGAGGATTGGAAGGACTTTAATTCCCCTTCCTCTACAAATTAAGAAAAACATAAAGCATGATTATACCTCCTCTTTTTCGGTCAGATCACCCTTTACTTATGGAATAAAAAACATTTTTAATCATGTAATCTACAAAAAAGAACCCATCTCAGGGTTCTTTTTTTGATGTTTATATACATAAGTCTTACATACCGGAAGAAGCAATCACATAACGGATATACGTATCTCTTTCAGGATCATTTTCATACATTACACCAAGTCCGTTTTCACTCGTTACCTTTTGGAAGGATAAGTTCAGACTACTATCCCGTAAAAAATCCTCAATTGCTGTAAGTACCCCATTTTTCGGGCCATTTTCAAATGCTGCATTGTATAAATTGTGATTTATTCCTCCTTCTTCCGCTAATTCGGACTGTCCCGGAATCATCCCTTTTAATGCATATGGCTTCAAATATTCGGCAGGGATCTGCTGTGGATTATAATACATATCACGACGACCGTATGGCCAATCTACATCATGGAAGAAAACGAGTGGAAATTTACCTGTTTTTTTGGAACGTTCCTCAATTGCTTTTAATTCAAAATAGACTGTATACCAATTATGATCACCGTCAATGAGTACCACGTCATATTCGGAAATCTGGGGTAATGCATCGTGACTAAGTAAACGAATCACTTCTAAATGTTTACCAAACGCATTTTGAAAAGCATTTACATCAAACTTAGGTAGTGGATCTACAACATACACTTTTGCATTAAGCCATTTGCAATATTCCAATATTCGTATGGTATTGAATCCGTAATCTGCACCAATTTCTACAATATTTTTTGGCTGTTCCTTTAGTAGTATAGGCCTAATAATTTTTTCCCAAAAACGATTCATTATTCCATCCCTCCTCTCAACAGAATATTCTTCAGATGCCATTTGATGAAAAATAATTAATATGAAGTAAGCATTTTTACACCTTCGAATTTTTTATAGAACTGACACCCTCCTATCTTTTCTTCATATAGATAAAGAGTAAATAAGCTTTTCAAGGAGGTTTATACATGCGTTTTTGCATAAAGCATTTTGTCCGGCTATGCTCAGAGGAACTCCCTCTCCTAGATCCCATCTATGAGTTTGGTTCCTTTCAAGTCCCTTCTCAAGAAATTTTTGCAGATCTTCGTCCCTTTTTCCCCGGTCGCACCTATATTGGATGCGATATGAGAGAAGGCCCTGGTGTAGATCAAATTTTGAATTTGCATAACATAGATTTACCTGATGAAACAGCAGGATCAGTACTTAGCTTAGATACATTTGAGCATGTGGAGTATCCGCGTAAAGCCATAGAAGAATGTTATCGTATCTTAAAACCTAATGGTGTCTGCGTTATCAGTTCTGTTCTTGATTTTCCAATTCATGATTATCCTTCCGACTATTGGAGATTTACACCAGAAGGATTCAAGAGCTTACTACAAGCTTTTGAGACCGTCATAGTGGAATCGTTGGGGAACCCTGAATTTCCTCATACTATAGTAGGAATAGGTGTAAAAGGGCCCCTAGCTGGTGATATAAAGGAGCGTTTACTAGAAAAACTTAGTCATTGGAAACGAACCTCTGATATAACGTAACTGTATGTATATGCCTTTTGATTAAATATGCAAAAATGCGCTTGTTCCTAATTGAACAGGCGCATTTTAATATATTGATTTAATTATTTTTCTTTAATAAAGTTGATTCCTTGAGCAATTCCTCACGAATTACTTGCTTTTGCCAGGCAATTTGCTCTTCTTTCTTTTTCGGACGTTCCATTACCACTAATTTTCTCGTCATAAAGTTCCCTCCTTTTTTATTACTTTCTCCTATTCACTTTACCCAATTTTCTGAGAATAACAACTCGGGTGTTCTAATTTTCACATAAATGTAATAAGTATTTGATTTATTTGTTTCATTGCTACTTTTGCATCTTGTTAGATTTTCTAAATACCTTTATTATCATTTGGTGTCTTTTTATCTAAGGAAATATGAATCTCATACAAATAAAAAACGTCCTTTCCTAATCAAGAAAGAACGTTTAGCTTTATTCTTTGAAAACTAGATAATGAAAGTCAGCATAAAGGCAATGTGGATAAGTCCTCGACCGATTAGTATTCGTCAGCTCCATGCATTACTGCACTTCCACACCGAACCTATCAACCTCATCGTCTATAAGGGGTCTTACTAGCTTGCGCT